>NZ_JBIAFD010000006.1:192120-448278 GCF_042869095.1 Streptomyces sp. NPDC007264 | reverse complement strand
CGGCTGGCTGCACACCTACAATCACCACCGCGGACACACCGCGCTGAAAGGCCAGCCACCCGCCAGCCGCGTTCCCAACCTCACAGGGCAATACAGCTAGGGCGCAGAGCCCCGCCTCCGCATCCCCCTTTTCACCCTCTCCGTGCCGGCTGTCGCCCACGCGCGCCCTCAGGCGTGCCGCCCGGCACGGTGATTCCACCTGCCTTCACGGGAGTGCACCCATGTCCGTCTCCAGCGTCGTCGCCCCCTCCGTCCGCTCCCCGCTGCCCGTGCTGGGCAGCGAGATCACCGTTCCGCTCGCCTCGGGCGGCGAGATCACCCACGCCGCGCTCGACTACGCGGCCAGCGCCCCGGCACTGCGGCGGGTGTGGGACGACGTGGCCGCGTACGCGCCGTACTACGCCAGCGTCCACCGCGGCGCCGGGCACCTGTCGCGGCTGTCCACCGACCTGTTCGAGAACGCCCGCGGGACCGTCGCCGGGTTCCTCGACTGCCGCGAGGACGACCAGGTGGTCTTCACCCGGTCCACCACCGACTCCCTGAACCTGCTCGCCGCCGCCCTTCCGGCCGGCTGCCGGGTCTTCGTCTTCGAGACCGAGCACCACGCCTCCCTGCTGCCGTGGCGGAACGCCCGGGTCACCTGCCTCGACGCCCCGCGCAGCCCGCAGCAGGCCGTCGCGACCCTGGAGCGCGCCCTCGCGGACGGCGCCCCGCACGACGCGGCCCTCGTCTGCGTCACCGGCGCCTCCAACGTCACCGGCGAGCTGTGGCCCGTACGCGAGCTCGCCGCGGCCGCCCACGCGCACGGCGCGCGGATCGTGCTGGACGCCGCCCAGCTGGCCCCGCACCACCCGGTGTCCGTCCGCGACCTCGACGTCGACTGGGTCGCCTTCTCGGGCCACAAGCTGTACGCCCCCTTCGGCTCGGGCGTCCTGGCCGGCCGTGCCGACTGGCTGCGGCAGGCCGAGCCCTACCTCGCCGGCGGCGGCGCCAGCCGCAGCGTCACCCGCCGCGCGGACGGGGGAGTGGACGTCGAGTGGCACGAGAGCGCCGCGCGGCACGAGGCCGGATCGCCCAACGTGATCGGCGCCCACGCCATCGCTTCGGCCTGCAGGGCGCTCACCGAGGCGGGTTTCGACACCCTCGTCGCCCGCGAGCAGCAGCTGATCCGCACGGTCCGCGAGGGGCTCGCCGAGGTCCCGGGGGTCAGGGTCCTGTCCCTCTTCGGTGACGACGCGCCGCGGGTCGGGGTCGTCTCCTTCGTCGTCGAGGGCTGGAACGGCTCCGACTTCGCCGCCGCGCTCTCCGCCGAGTACGGCATCGGCGTCCGCGCCGGCCTGTTCTGCGCCCACCCGCTGGTGCGGCTCCTGCTGGGCGGCGAACCCCGCAGCGGGCACGCGTGCGGCGCCCCCGGCGGTGCACCCGGCGACCGGCCCCTCGACGCGATCCGCGTCAGCTTCGGCGCGGGCACGCCCGACGAGCACGTGGAGCGTTTCTGCCGCGCGGTGGGACGGCTCGTCCGCGAGGGCGCGCGGCCCGGCGCGGCGAGGTCCGGCAGCGCCCCGAAGGAGTGAGGGGAACCCGCCCGACCGGCCTGCCCGAGCCCTCGACCGCCTTCGGGCGGGAGGCACCCCCGTGCCACCGGCACGCGGGCGCGACGGACGTCCCGCGGGACGCTCAGTTGTCGAGGCCGATCGCGAACGCCGCCTCCAGGTCGTGCTGCGAGTACGTACGGAAGGCGACGTGGGTGTCCGTGGCCAGGACGCCAGGGATCTTGCTGATCCGGCCGGGGATGACGTCGGCCAGGTCGTCGTGGGCCTTCACCCGCACCATGGCGACGAGGTCGTAGGTGCCGGTCACGGAGAAGACCTCGCTGACGGAGTCCAGCGCGGCGATCGACTCGGCGATCTCGGGGATCCGGTCCACGCTGGTCTTGATGAGCACGATCGCGGTGATCACGGCTGGCGTTCTCCCTCGGGGGCCTGGGCTGGGGGTTTCACCCTACTCGTACGCCCGTAGCGCACCCAGGCGTAGACGAACCCCAGGGAGAAGCCCACCAGGTGGGCCAGGTAGGCCACTCCCGGGCCGTGCGTGGCACGGCCCGCCGCCACCCACTGCAGGGTCGCCCAGAAGGGCAGCACCACCCAGGCGGGAAAGCGCAGCGGCAGGAAGAGCAGGAACGGGAAGAGACTGGTCACCCGGGCCTTGGGGAACAGGAACAGAAAGGCGCCGAGGACCGCGGAGATCGCGCCGGACGCCCCCACCAGCGTCTGCGCCGATCCGGCGTTGGCGGCGGCGTAGCCCAGCAGTGCGAGGCAGCCGCAGCCCGCGTAGAACAGGGCGAACTCCGCATGGCCCATCCGCTCCTCGGCCATCGCCCCGAAGACGTAGAGGAAGAGCATGTTGCCCAGCAGGTGTACCCAGCTGCCGTGCACGAACAGCGCCGTCGCGGGGGTGAGCGCGGTCCGCGGCGCCCCGCCGAACAGCTCGACCGGCACCACGCCCCAGCGGGCGAAATAGGCCCGCTGCGCGGCCAGCAGCGCGTCCCCCGACCCGTACGCCGGGTTCAGTCCCGCGGCCGGCCCGAGCACGAAGATCAGGCAGCACAGGGCGATCAGCCCGTAGGTCATCGGCGCCGGCTGGCTCCGCAGCGCTCGGGCGGCCGCCCTGCTCCAGGTGCTGATCATGGAACAGAGCATGGCGTAACGGGACCGATCAGCACAGAGTGCCTCGCCGCGAGGTACGGGCGGGCGGCGGGTACCCGCCAGGCCGTAGGGTTACGAGCCACACGCTCCAGGGAAACTGGCGCATCACGGAGACTGGAAGAAGGAAGAGCAGCCACGATGACGGTTCCCCTGCCGACCGAGAAGACCCGCTGGCGCTGCACGCTCTGCGGCAACCTGACGCGGTTCGACGTGACCCGCTCGTCGAAGGTCGTCGAGTACGTGCACCTCGATCTGGCCGGAGAGCCGACGGTCGAGGAGCGTGAGGTGCTCAGTGAGACCATCGAGTCGGTGCGTTGCCGCTGGTGCAACGCCGTGGACCAGGTGGAACTCGTGGACAGGCCGGGCTCCGGCTCCTGAGGGAGGCGGTCCCGCACAGGCATTGGGGTGACGGATGGTGGAGACCACGGGCGGGGAGCCGGTCGACGGCGCCGCTGAGGTGCTCGACCGTCCGCTGCCCGAGGGCGTGCGCCGCCGGGTGGTGCAGATCGCGTCCGACGGCTTCGGCGGCCTGACCCTCGGCGATCTGCCCCCGCAGCTGCGGCAGTACGCCCGGTTCACCCCGAGCCGCCGGGCCAAGTTCGCCGGCAACGCCATGGCGGCGGCGCTGGAGACGGACGCGCTGTTCCGCCAGCGCATCGGGGAGCGGCTCAGAGAGTCCCAGGCGGAGCTCGCCGGCGCCCTCGACTCCGGCTCACCGCCCCCGGCCGCGGACCCGCTGGACGTGGCGGCCGCGGCCTACGTGCTGCGCCCGCCGGGCTGGGTGAAGCTGGTGACCGCCGCCGGCGAGGAGGCGCAGCGCGCGGACGCCGAGCGTGCCGACGAGGAGAGCCGGGCCGAGCTGGAGCGGCTGCGCGGGGAACTGGCGGCCGCCCGCGACCAGACCCGCGCCGAGGCCGAGCGGCTGCGCCCGGAGCTGGACTCGGCGCGCAAGGAAGCCGAATCGCTCCAGCGCAAACTGCGCGCCGCACTCAGCGACGTCAAGCGCGGCGAGGCCGCGCTGCGCAAGGTCCAGGGGGAGATCGAGGCCGTGCGCGCCGAGAGCCAGGCCCAGGTGTCCGCGGCCGAGAGCGAGAACCGGCGGCTCAAGTCGCGCCTCGCCGAGGCGGAGGCGGCCCTCGAGGCCACCCGCAGGGCGGCGCGCGAGGGGCGCAGCGTCGAGGACATGCGGGTACGGCTGCTGCTCGACACGGTGCTGGAGGCGGCCCAGGGGCTGCGGCGGGAGCTGGCGCTGCCGCCGGTGTCGGTCCGGCCGGCTCAGACCGTGGACGCGGTCGAACCGGGACGTATGACCCCCAAGGACATCGCCGCCCGTGCCCTGTCCGAACACGATCCCGCGATCCTGGACCAGTTGCTGGCGCTGCCGCAGGCGCATCTGGTCGTCGACGGCTACAACGTGACCAAGACCGGCTATCCGCAGATGCCGCTGGAGAAGCAGCGGCTCAGGCTGCTCGGGCAGCTCTCGCAGCTCGCCGCGCAGACCGGTGCCGAGGTCACCTGCGTCTTCGACGGGGCCGAACTGGCCGCGCCCGTGCTGCTCGCGCCGCCGCGGGGGGTGCGGGTGCTGTTCTCCAAGCCGGGTGTGACCGCCGACGAGTTGATCCGGCAGCTGGTGCGCGCCGAGCCGCCGGGGCGGCCGGTCATCGTCGCCTCCACCGACCGTGAGGTGGCCGACGGGATCGCCAGGGCGGGGGCGCGCCCGGTCGCGTCGGCGATGCTGCTGAAGCGTCTGTCCCGCGGCTGACCGCCGGTCTCTCCCCGGGAGCGGCACTGCTCCGGGTCCGCGCGCCGGTACGTCCCATGAGTACCGAAAGCACCAAGCGCAACATCGGTCGGGGATGCCCGAATTGGCGAGACCTTTACGCAACGTAGGGTCAAGCGGATGTCACTGCATGTGAGTTGAATGCAAAGAATGCACGTCGGGACGGACTTTTTTGCCGCGAGGATTTGAACTGATCACAAGTAGGTCACTAGGGTCTGGCCTCGAACCTCCGCTCGGGTGATCACTCATCGGGAGTGACGGCGGAGGGGCACCGCCCGCCGGCGTGTCGGTAGGCGGCTGGAGGAAGAAGGAGCTCGCCTTCGTGGCGTCCCACCGTCGACCCAAGCAGCCGAACCGCGCACGTGTGACCGTGCTCACCAGCGTCGCCGCCGCCGCCGTGGCGCTCAGCGCCCAGGCCGCCAGCGCCGCCCCCAGCGCGAAGCCGAGCAAGGACGAGGTCAAGTCCAAGGTCGACAAGCTCTACGAAGAGGCGGAGAAGGCCACCGAGAAGTACAACGGGGCCAAGGAGAAGCAGGAGAAGCTCGAGAAGCAGATCTCCACCCTCCAGGACAAGGTCGCCCGCGGCCAGGACGACCTCAACCAGCTGCGCGACGGCATCGGCACGATGGCCAGCGCCCAGTACCGCACCGGCAGCATCGATCCCTCGGTGCAGCTCTTCCTCTCCTCGAACCCGGACGACTTCCTCGACAAGGCCTCCACGCTCGACCAGTTGAGCAGCCAGCAGGTCGAGGCGCTGAAGAAGATCCAGGAGAAGCAGCGCGAGCTGGCCCAGGAGCGCAAGGAAGCCTCCGACAAGCTCAAGGACCTCGCCGACACCCGCACCGAGCTCGGCAAGAAGAAGAAGGAAGTCCAGGGGAAGCTCGCCGAGGCGCAGAAGCTCCTCAACAGCCTCACCGCCGCGGAACGGGCGGCCCTCCAGTCCGAGCAGAGCCGTGCCAGCCGTGCCAGCGAGCGCAGCGCCCTCAGCGGCACCGGCACCCCCGCCTCCGGCCGGGCCGCCGCCGCGTTCTCCGCCGCGCAGAGCAAGATCGGTTCGCCCTACGTCTACGGCGCCTCCGGCCCCTCCTCGTTCGACTGCTCGGGTCTGACCTCCTGGGCCTACGCCCAGGCCGGTGTCTCCATACCCCGCACCTCGCAGGCGCAGGCCAACGCCGGTACCCGCATCTACAGCACCAGCGACCTCAAGGTCGGCGACCTGGTCATCTTCTACAGCGACCAGCACCACGTGGGCCTGTACGCGGGCAACGGCCAGGTGCTGCACGCCCCGCGCACCGGAACCGTCGTGCGCTACGAGTCGATCGGCAACATGCCGTTCCAGTTCGGCGTCCGCATCTGACGTCGTCCGACGTCCGCCCACGGCCTCTGCGCCCGCCCGAACGGGCGAATTCCAGCGGCTCCCGCTGACCCCGCGTCCCGCCGATGACCTGCGTCAGCGGCGGGACATCGCATGTCACGACCCTTCGTGGTTCTTTGGTCCCCGAGTGATCACCCGGCTACTGTCTGCCGCGTTCTTCCCCCGGCCGTTCGGCGGGGGTTCGTCCAGCGGAAGGGAGTGCGACCGGTCGTGGGGTCCCATCGCCGCCTTGCACCATCCGGCCTCGGCCGGGGCCGTGGCGCCACAGCCGCCGTCCTGTCCGCCGCGGCGGCCGTCGCCGCGGCACTCGGCACCGTACCGGCGGACGCCGCACCGTACGAGGGCCCCCGGGCCGCGGTGGACCGGCTGTACCGGGAGGCCGAGCAGGCCACCGAGGCGTACAACAGGGCCGAGGAGCGGGCCGGTTCACTGCGCCGCCAGGTCGGCCAGGCGCAGGACCGCATCGCCCGGGAGCAGGACCGCGTCAACACCCTGCGGGAGGCGCTGGGGGCGCTCGCGGGGATCCAGTACCGTTCCGGCGGCCTCGCCCCCACCCTCGCGCTGCTGTTCTCCGAGAACCCGGACGAATACCTCGACAAGGCCGCCGTGCTCGACCGGATCGGCGTCCGTCAGTCCCGGCAGCTCGGGAAACTCCGGTCGGCGCTGCGCGAGTTGGGCCAGGAGCGGGCCCAGGTCGCCGACAAGCTCGCCGAACTGGACAAGAGCCGCAGAGCCGTGGCGCGGCACAAGAAGACCGTCGAGCGGAAACTCGCCAGGGCACAGCGGTTGCTCAACTCCTTCTCGTTCGCGGAGCGTGCCGCCTACGAGCGGGCGTCCCGCTCCGGCGGACCGCTGCCCGGGCTCTCCGCCGCCGCCCCGGCGAGCGGCCGCGCCGCCGCGGCCGTCGCGGCGGCCCGCTCCGCCCTCGGCCGCCCGTACGTGTGGGGGGCCAACGGGCCCGGCGGCTTCGACTGCTCGGGCCTGATGCAGTGGGCGTACGCGAGGGCGGGCGTCGGACTGCCGCGCACCTCGCAGCAGCAGCGGTACGCCGGCCACCAGGTGCCGCTGTCCGGGGCCCGCCCCGGCGACCTGGTCGTCTATCGCTCCGACGCCAGCCATGTGGCGATGTACGTCGGGGGAGGCCGTGTCATCCACGCACCCCACCCGGGGGCCGCCGTGCGCTACGACCCGGTCGGCATGATGCCGGTCTCGTCGGTCATCAGACCCTGACCACGGCACCCGGCCGGCCGGGACCGCCGCGTACCATCGGCGCGTGGCCGGTCGTGGACGTGTGCGGGGAACGGCGGCGGCCTGTGCGCTGCTGCTCGCCGGGCCTGCCGGCTGCGGCGCCCCGGCGACGCCGGACACCCAGGCGACCGCCGTGCAGCGGCTGCTCGACCACCGGGCGACGGCCGTACTGCACCGGGACCGGCCCGCGTTCCTCGCCACCCAGGCCCCCACCGGTGACGCCGCGGGACGGCCCGTAGCCGGTGCCGCCGGGTTCGACAACCTGCGCGCCCTGCCCCTGGCCGCGTGGTCGTACCGCCTCACCGCCCTGCACCGCACCGGCGACCGGGCCACCGCCGACGCCGAGCTGCGCTACCGGGTCGAGGGCTACGACCGGGTGCCGGTCACCACCGCCCGGGTGCTGCGGCTCGTCCGCACCGACGGGCGCTGGTACGTCGGCTCCGACGAGCCCGCCCGCAGGGCCCCCGAGCAGCTGTGGGAACAGGGCGTGGTCGAGACGGTCCGCGGCACGCGCAGTCTGGTCCTCGGGGTGGGGCAGCCGCGGCGCGTCCTGCGCGGCTACGCGCGTCTCGCGGACCGGGCGGTACCCGCCGTCGACGGCGCCTGGGGCGCCCGCTGGCCGGGGCACGTCGTGGTGGTCGTCCCGCGGTCGCTGGAGGCCATGGCGGGGCTGCTCGGCGCGCCGGCGTCCGACTACCGGGGGATCGCGGCGGTCACGACCGGCGAGGCGGGGGGCACCGGGCAGACGCCCGCGGACCGGATCGTCGTCAACCCCGACGCGTACGCGATGCTGGGCGGCTCGGGCAAGCAGGTCGTCCTCAGCCACGAGACCACCCACGTCGCCACCCGCGCCGTCACCACGGCGGCGACGCCCCTGTGGCTGTCCGAGGGGTACGCCGACTGGGTCGGCTACCGCGGCGACGGCCGCACACCCGCCCAGGTGGCCCCCGAGCTCGACCGCTCCGTCGCCCTCGGGCGCGTGCCGGCCGCGCTGCCGGCGGACGCCGACTTCGCCTTCAGCGGGGACGCGGGGAGGCTGGCGCGGGCGTACGAAGGCGGCTGGATGGCCTGCCGGCTCATCGTCGACCGCTGGGGGCGGTCCCGGCTGAACGACTTCTACCGGGCCGTGGGTGCCCACCACCGGCGGGCGGGCGCGGTCGAGGACGCGCTGAAGAAGGTGCTCGGCACGACGCCGGAGGCGTTCACCCGGCAGTGGCGGGCCTACCTGAAGGCACGTCTGGGCTGATCCGCGGGCGCCGTGGCGCTCGGTGGGGCGCGCCGCTCCTGCCGGCGTGCCGTCAGGAGGGGGTGAGCATCTCCTGGGTGCGGGCGGCCTGAGGCGGCACGGTCGGGGCGGGCCGGGAGACGGTGCCGAGCCACAGCTGCCGGGCGGCGGTCACCGTGGCGAGCACCAGCAGGCCGTTGCGCACGAGCAGCACGGCGACGCCCGGCCCGTCACCGGTGACGACGTCCGCGAAGAGGACGGGAAACTCCAGGACGGTGGCCGGGCAGGCGGCCAGGACCAGCCCGGCGGGCAGCGCCATCCGGCTGCCGTGGAAGCACAGGCAGACGGCCGCGAGCCCGACCAGCCACACCATGTACTGGGGGCTGATCACCCGGCTGGTGACCGTGGACATCAGCACCGCCACGAAGGCCGCGTCCGCAAGCGTGTGCACCGGCATGCGCCGGACGCTCGTGCGCCACAGCAGCAGCCAGCCGAAGGCGCTCACGGACAGCAGCAGAGCGGCGGCGCTGACCCAGTCGACGTACGGGCCGACGAACTCCACCGAGCCGTAGTGGAAGACCACCCGGCCGCTCCAGCCGAAGTGCCGGGCCAGGTGGAAGACCAGCGAGCCCACCGACTCGACCTCCGTGCCGCGGTCGCGCTGGGAGGTCAGGAAGGAGAAGGCGCCGGGCATCGTCAGACCCAGGAGCAGGGCGAGACCCCCGGCCACCGCCGCCGCGGACAGCCAGGCCCGGCGCCCGACGGCGGCCACCAGCAGCAGCGCGGGCCACACCTTCAGCAGGGCGCCGAGGCCCGACAGCGCGCCCATCGTCCGCGGGTGGCGGGTCCCGGCCAGCAGCGCGGCGACCGCCACCGCCGTCACCAGCACGTCGTAGCGCGCGTAGACGGTCGGGCCGAGCAGTGCGACGCCGACCGCCCAGACCCAGGCGCCGCGCAGCGTCCTGCCGGGGCGCAGGCCCGCGGACTGCAGCAGGCAGAAGACCGCGAGGTCGGCGAGGAAGGCCAGGACGTAGAAGCCCTGCGCGTAGTCGAGGAAGGGCAGCAGCGCGGGGGAGAGGATCGCGAGCGCGGCGGCGGGCGGGTACTGCCAGGTGACGTCGTCGTCCGGGAAGGCCCCGGTGCGCAGGGTGCCGTACCAGCCGTGGTAGATCACGGAGACGTCGGTGGTGACGTCCGGGCCGGGGAAGACGCGCACCTTGAACACGAAGAGCAGCAGCGCCAGCCTGCTCAGGCCCCAGGTGACGAGGAGCCCGACCGGAAACCGTCGTGTGTCCGTGATGCCCACCTGAGCCCCTGTTCGTGCCGTTCCGTGCCGTTGGTGCCGTGAGGGGCCATGATTCCGCGTCAGCCCGTGCCGGGGCCATGAAGCGCGGCCGCACTCGGCGGCGGGGACGGCCGCACGCCGAGTTCGGTACTGTCGACGGCGATGCACAAGACGCTGATCGTGACCAACGACTTCCCGCCCCGCCCGGGCGGCATCCAGGCGTTCCTGCACAACATGGCGCTGCGCCTGGACCCCGGGCGGCTCGTCGTCTACGCCTCCACCTGGAAGCGCGGCAGGGAGGGCGCCGAGGCGACGGCCGCCTTCGACGCCGAGCAGCCCTTCCCCGTCGTACGGGACCGGACCACGATGCTGCTGCCGACGCCGGGAGCCACCCGGAGGGCGGTCGGGCTGCTGCGGGAGCACGGCTGCACGTCGGTGTGGTTCGGGGCGGCGGCGCCGCTCGGCCTGATGGCGCCCGCGCTGCGGCGGGCGGGGGCCGAGCGCCTGGTGGCGACCACGCACGGCCACGAGGCGGGGTGGGCGCAGCTGCCCGCGGCGCGCGGCCTGCTGCGCCGGATCGGCGAGGCCACGGACACGATCACCTACCTGGGCGAGTACACGCGCTCGCGGATAGCCTCCGCGCTGACGCCCGCGGCGGCCGGGCGGATGGTGCAGCTGCCGCCGGGGGTCGACGAGAAGACGTTCCACCCCGGCTCGGGCGGCGACCAGGTGCGGGCCCGCCTGGGGTTCACGGACCGCCCGGTGGTGGTCTGCGTGTCCCGGCTGGTCCCGCGCAAGGGCCAGGACACCCTCATCCGGGCGATGCCGCGGATCCTGGCCAAGGAGCCGGACGCGGTGCTGCTGATCGTCGGGGGCGGGCCGTACGAGCGGGACCTGCGCAGGCTCGCGTACGAGACCCGGGTCGCGGGCGCGGTCCGCTTCACGGGCGCCGTGCCGTGGTCGGAGCTGCCGGCGCACTACGGGGCGGGCGACGTCTTCGCGATGCCGTGCCGCACCCGCCGGGGCGGCCTGGACGTCGAGGGTCTCGGCATCGTCTATCTGGAGGCGTCCGCCACGGGCCTCCCGGTGGTCGCCGGCGACTCGGGCGGTGCGCCGGACGCGGTGCTGGACGGCGAGACGGGCTGGGTGGTCCGCGGTGGTTCGGCGGAGGAGACCGCGGACCGCATCGTCACCCTCCTCGGCGACCCGGAGCTGCGGCGCCGGATGGGGGAGCGGGGCCGGCAGTGGGTCGAGGAGAAGTGGCGCTGGGACCTGCTGGCGGAACGGCTCAGGGACCTGCTGTAGGCGCCCGCCCGGACACCCGGCATGCGCGCCCGGAACAGACCCCGGAACAGGCCCCGGAACAGGCCCCGGAACAGACCCCTGGGCAGACCCCTAGGCGGAAGCCCGAAATCCGCCGATGCTGCGTACATGACACCGAACCTGACGCATCGTCATCTGAGTAGACGTCACTTACTCGGCATCGCCGCCCTTCAGACGGCGGCCGCCCTGGGCTTCACGCGCATCGGCCTGCAGTCCGCACGAGCGCTCGAGCCCGCAGCGGTCGAATCCGTCCCCGCCGTCGTCATCGGCTCCGGCTACGGCGGCGCCGTGGCCGCCCTGCGCCTCGGCCAGGCCGGCATCCGCACCCTGGTCCTGGAGATGGGCCGGCTGTGGAACACCGCCGGCCCCGACGGCAACGTCTTCTGCTCCACCCGCACCCCGGACCAGCGCTCGATGTGGTTCCGCACGCGCACCGAGGCGCCGCTCGCCACCTTCCTGTGGCTGGACCTCGTCAACAAGGACATCAGCTCCTACCCCGGCGTCCTCGACCGGGTGCACTTCGACGCCATGTCCGTGTACGTGGGACGGGGCGTCGGCGGCGGCTCCCTCGTCAACGGCGGGATGGCCGTCACCCCCGTCCAGTCGTACTTCAGCGAACAGTTCCCCACCGTCGACGCCACCGAGATGTACGGCACCTACTTCCCGCGCGCCCGCGCCGTGCTCGGCGTCAACACCGTCGACCCCGACTGGTTCGAGTCGACGGAGTGGTACCGCTTCGCCCGCACCTCCCGGAAGGCCGCGGCGAACGCCGGTCTGAAGACCACCTTCGTGCCCAACGTCTACGACTTCGACTACATGCGGCAGGAGGCGGCCGGCACGGTGACCAGGTCCGCGCTGGCCGCAGAGGTCATCTACGGCAACAACCACGGCAAACGCAGCCTCGACAAGACCTATCTGGCCTCCGCGATCGGCACCGGCAACGTCACGATCAACACCCTGGAGCGGGTCCGGGAGATCCGGCGGCAGGCCGACGGGACGTATCTGCTGACCGCCGACCGGATCGACTACAGCGGCGCGGTCGTCGGGACCAGGCAGTACTCGTGCACCTACCTCTTCCTCGGCGCCGGCAGCCTCGGCACCACCGAGCTGCTGGTGCGGGCCCGGGAGACCGGCGCCCTGCCCGCACTCGACGCGAGCGTCGGCACCGGCTGGGGAACGAACGGCAACGTGATGCTCGGCCGTGCCAACCACATCTGGGACACGGTCGGCGCCGACGAGTCCACCATCCCCGTCCTGGGCATCGACGACTGGGCCAACGCCGACAACCCCGTCTTCGCGGAGATCGCCCCCCTGCCCATGGGCCTGGAGCACTGGGTGAGCCTCTACCTGGCGATCACCAAGAACCCGCAGCGCGCCTCGTTCTCGTACGACCCGGCGACGGATTCCGCGAGACTGGGCTGGACGGCCGACCAGAGCGCCGTGTCCGTGCGGATGGCGAAGAAGCTCTTCGACCGGATCAACGCGGCCAACGTGACGATCTACCGCTACGACCTCTTCGGCTCCGCGAGCAAGGCGTTCGCCGACGACTTCACCTACCACCCGCTCGGCGGCTGCGTCCTGGGCCGGGCGACCGACGACCACGGCCGGGTGAAGGGCTACCCGAGGCTGTACGTCACCGACGGCTCGCTCGTGCCGGGATCCATCGGCGTCAACCCGTTCCTCACCATCACCGCGCTCGCGGAACGCACCATGGCGCGGGTCCTCGCCGAGGACATCGCGCCATGACGTGAGGTCGTGGGGCCCGCTACTTCCGGTAGATCGCCTCGATCTCGTCCGCGAAGTCCTTCGTCACCACGGTGCGCTTGAGCTTCAGGGACGGCGTGAGGTGGCCGGACTCCTCGGTGAACTGGGAGGGAAGAATGCGGAACTTCCGCACCGATTCCGCCTTCGACACCGCGGCGTTGCCGTCGTCGACCGCGTCCTGGATCGCCGCGTGCAGATCCGGGTCCTCGCGCAGCGACGCCGCGGTGGAGCCCGCCGGCTTGCCGTGCTCGGCGGCCCAGCGCTCCAGGAACTCCTCGTCGAGGGTGATCAGCGCGCCCACGAACGGCCGCCCGTCGCCCACCACCATGCACTCCTGGACCAGGGCGTGCGCCCGGATGCGGTCCTCTATCACGGCCGGGGCGACGTTCTTGCCGCCCGCGGTGACGATGATCTCCTTCTTGCGGCCGGTGATCCTCAGATAGCCGTCCTCGTCGAGGGTGCCGATGTCACCGGTGTGGAACCAGCCGTCGGCCAGCGCCTCGGCGGTCGCGGCCTCGTTGTTCCAGTACCCCTTGAACAGGTGCTCGCCGTGCAGCAGCACCTCGCCGTCGTCCGCGATGCGGATCACGGAACCCGGCAGCGGCTGGCCGACCGTACCGATCTTCTGCCGGTCCCAGGGGTTGAACGCGGTCGCCGCGCAGGACTCGGTCAGGCCGTAGCCCTCCAGGACCGTGAAGCCGATGCCGCGGAAGAAGTGGCCCAGGCGCTCGCCGAGCGGGGCGCCGCCGGAGATGGCGTACTCGCCGCGGCCGCCCAGCACCGCGCGCAGCTTGCCGTAGACGAGCTTGTCGAACGCCTTGTGCTTGATCCTCAGACCGAGGGGCGGTCCGGACGGGGTGTCCAGGGCGCGGCTGTAGGCGATCGCCGCGTCCGCCGCCTTGTCGAAGATCTTCCCCTTGCCGTCGGCCTGCGCCTTGGCGCGCGCCGAGTTGTAGACCTTCTCGAAGACGCGCGGCACCCCGAGGATCAGCGTCGGCCGGAACGCAGCGAGTTCGTCGGTGAGGTTCTTGATGTCCGGGACACAGCCCAGCTTGATCGGCGCCATCATCGGCGCCACCTGCACCAGCCGCCCGAAGACATGCGCCAGCGGCAGGAACAGCAGGACGGAGCACTCGCCCGTACGGAAGAGGGGGCGCAGCCGCTCGACGATGTTCCCGCACTCGGCGAAGAAGCTGCGGTGGGTGAGCACACAGCCCTTGGGACGCCCGGTGGTCCCGCTGGTGTAGACGATCGTCGCGGGGTCGTCGGCCCGGGCGATCGAGCTGCGCTCCTCGACCGTCTCGTCGCTGACGTCCCGGCCGGCCCGGCCCAGCTCCTGAACGCCCCCGGCCTCGATCTGCCAGACGTGCTTGAGGGCCGGCAGCCGGTCGCGCACCGACTCGACGGCCGCGGCGTGGGCGTCCAGCTCCACGACGCAGGCGGTGGCGCCGGAGTCACTGAGGATCCACTCCACCTGCTCCGGCGAGCTGGTCTCGTACACCGGTACGGTGATGGCGCCCGCGCTCCAGATCGCGAAGTCGAGCAGCGTCCACTCGTAGCGGGTGCGCGACATCAGCCCCACCCGGTCGCCCGGCTGCACACCGGAGGCGATGAGCCCCTTCGCCGCGGCCCGCACCTCGGCGAGGAAGACGACGGCGGTGACGTCCTGCCACTGCCCGCCGACCTTGCGGGCGATGACGGCGACGTCGGGGTGCTGCGCGGCGTTTCTGCGGACGATGTCGGTGAGATTTCCGTCCGCAGGGACCTCGTACAAAGCCGGAAGGCTGAACTCGCGCAAGACTGCTGCTCCTCATAGGGCGCCGACGCCACGACTCCGTGTGCTGCGACGGTGCGGTCCAAGGCTCGGGGAGGTGCGCAGGGTTCTTCCTCCGACGTCGTTGGTTGAAACCCTGAGCACGACTGGACTGCCCGGACGTTACCCGCCGGTATGGCTTCTCCGACAGGGGGTCGCGGTGAGATGTTCCATGAGTCACACGGCTTGGCGTTCCTTCGCGCACAGTAGTCCAGGCCTCTCCCCGTGGGCCAGTAACCGCAGGTCCGGACGCCACTGTTCACATATGTCCCACACCCCTACCCTTGATCGCCATGGCACCCACATCGGGCGGTGACCCGAGGACGCGCGTGCACGTCGTCAGCGACGTGCACGGCAACGCACGGGATCTGGCCAGGGCCGGCGACGGGGCGGACGCCCTGATCTGCCTGGGCGACCTGGTCCTCTTCCTGGACTACGCCGACCACTCGCGCGGGATCTTCCCCGATCTGTTCGGCGCGGAGAACGCCCGCCGGCTGGTCGAACTGCGCACCGCCCGCCGCTTCGCCGAGGCCCGGCGGTTCGGAGCCGGCCTGTGGGCCGGCGTGGGCCAGGACCGCGCCTCGGCGATCGAACGGGCGGTCCGCAGGCAGTACGCCGAGCTGTTCGCCGCGTTCCCCACCCCGACGTACGCGACCTACGGCAATGTCGACATGCCGACCCTGTGGCCGGAGTACGCGGGCGAGGGCGTCCGGGTGCTCGACGGCGAGCGGGCCGAGATCGGCGGCTGGACCTTCGGCTTCGTCGGCGGCGGCCTGCGCACCCCCATGCGGACCCCCTACGAGATCAGTGACGAGGAGTACGCGGCGAAGATCGAGGCGGTGGGGGAAGTGGACGTGCTGTGCACCCACATCCCGCCCGAGGTCCCCGAGCTGGTGTACGACACGGTGGCGCGCCGCTTCGAGCGCGGCAGCCGGGCCCTGCTGGACGCGATCCGCCGTACCAGGCCGCGGTACTCCCTGTTCGGCCATGTCCACCAGCCGCTGGTGCGGCGGATGCGGATCGGCGCGACGGAGTGCGTGAACGTGGGGCACTTCGCGGGCAGCGGCAGGCCGTGGGCGCTCGAGTGGTGAGCGGCCGGCGACGGGGACGGAGGAGGGGCGCGAGGGGCCGGGGCGCCCCGCGTGCCGGGCCGGTGGCCGAACCGCAGGTGGGGTGGTAGCGGCGCGGCGCGTGCGCGGTAGCCTTCACGCTGCACCCGTGCGCGCCTGCGCACCACCCTCCCTGACCGGACCGCATCTGGAGGAGCCACGGCGATGGCGGAACACACCAGCTCGAGCATCACGATCGAGGCGGCTCCGGCCGATGTCATGCAGGTGATCGCCGACTTCGCGCGCTACCCGGACTGGACGGGCGAGGTGAAGGAGGCGGAGGTCCTCTCGACGGACGAGCAGGGCCGCGCGGAACAGGTCCGCCTCGTCATGGACGCCGGCGCCATCAAGGACGACCAGACCCTGGCGTACACCTGGACGGGCGACGGCGAGGTCGCGTGGACCCTGGTCAAGTCGCAGATGCTGCGCTCCCTGGACGGCTCCTACCTGCTGAAGCCGGCCGGCTCGGGCGGCACGGAGGTGACGTACCGGCTGACGGTCGACGTCAAGATCCCGATGCTCGGCATGATCAAGCGCAAGGCGGAGAAGGTCATCATCGACCGGGCGCTGGCGGGGCTGAAGAAGAGGGTGGAGTCCGGGTCCGTCGCGTAGCCGGCCGGCCCGCCGAAGCGTTTCGCCCCGGCCTGTCGAGGCCCCGGCCGCCCGGCGTCATGGGCGGCCCGGCGTCATGGGCGGCCCGGCGGGGAACGCCCGGGTAGCGTTCACCGTCATGCGCACCATCCTGATCACCGGCCCCGGCGGCTGCGGCCGCACCACCGTCGCCGCGGCCACCGCGCTGGACGCCGCCCGCCGGGGCACCCGCACCCTGCTGCTCAGCGCCGACCGCACCGACACCCCCGGTGCCCTGCTCGGCGCCACCACCGGCGCCCGTCCCGCCGAGGCCGCCCCCCGCCTCACGGTCTGGCGGCCGGACGCCGCCGCCCGTTTCCGGGACGACCTCGTCGCCTTCCAGGACCGCGCCGCCGGCGCACTCGACCTCCTCGGCGCGGCCCGGCTGGACGCCGAGGAGGTCACCCCGCTGCCCGGTGCCGAGGAACTCGCCGTGCTGCGCGCCCTGCGCGACGCCGCGCTCTCGGAGGCGTACGACCTCCTCGTCGTCGACCTGCCCCCGGTGCCGCAGGCGCTGGTTCTGCTCGCCCTCCCCGAGGAACTCCGCCGCTATCTGCGCCGGCTGCTCCCGCCGGAGCGGCAGGCCGCCCGAGCCCTGCGCCCCGTGCTCGGCCGGCTCGCGGGCGTCCCGATGCCCGCCGAGTGGCTCTACGAGACCGCCGCCCGCTGGGACCTCGAACTGGCCGCCGTCGAGGCCGTCCTCGCCGACCGCGCCACGAGCGTGTGGCTGGTCGCCGAGCCGGGCCCGGCCGGCGCCGACGCCGTCCGCACCGCCGCCATCGGCCTGGCCCTGCGCGCCCTGCGCCCCGAGGCCGTGATCGCCAACCGCGTCCTGCCCGACACCGCCCACGACGCCTGGATCGCGGGTCTCGCCGCCCAGCAGCGCAAGACCGTGGAGGAGTGGCAGGGCACGTACGGGGCGCACGCCGTGCACGGCGTGCCGCACCTCGGCAGGGACCCGCGCGGGGCCGACGACCTCGCCCCGCTCGCCGGCCCCGCCGTCAACCAGGCGCCGCCCCCGGTCGAGTGGCCCGTGACGGACCGGATCGCCGAGGACGGAGTGCTGGTGTGGGGTATCCCGCTGCCCGGCGCCATACGCGACGAACTCGACCTCGTCCGGCGCGGCGACGAGATCGTGGTGACCGTGGGACCCTTCCGCCGGATCGTCCCGCTCCCGTCCGCCCTGCGCCGCTGCACCGTGGCGGGCGCGGCCCTGCGCGAGGGCGAGCTGCGCATCCGCTTCGCGCCCGACCCGCAACTGTGGCCGCACCAGGTGTGACCCGGCGCGCCCGGGGGCGCGGCGACCAGCCCCGCACACGGTGAACCGCGTACCCCCGTTCGGGTAACGTCGGAGGTACGAACCGCAGTCAGGAGTCCGCCATGAGCGAAGAGCGCCCCACGTCCGACGCCGCTCAGGAGGAGGCCGCTCGGGAGGAGGCCGCTCGGGAGGCCGCCGAGGCGGTGACCGACGCCGACGCATGGGCCAAGGCATGCGCCGAGGACCTCGCCGCGGAGAAGGCCCGCCGCCGTGCCCGGTACGGGCCGCCGCCCGGCTCGGCCGCCGAGGAGCTGCGCCGACTGGTCGACGCCGTCGCCGACAAGCTGTCCGGCCTGCAGACCCCGTTGCTGGGCGCCGCGACATCGGGCTCCGCCCAGCAGATGGTCCAGCAGGTGGTGCGGCAGGCCAAGGCCGCGGTGGAGCCGGTGATCGAGCGCAACCCGGACGTCTTCGACCACCTCGCCGCGGCCGGCTCGGAGCTGCTCGCGGCCTACCGCTCCGCCGTCGAGGCCCAGGAACGGCGCTGGACCGCCCGCGACGCCCGCGACGCCCGCGACACCCGCGACGCCCGCGACGCCGGTCCGCGACGGGACGACGGGGAGCAGGGTCCGGGAGAGCGCATCGACCTCGACTAGAGGTGACCGGGGGCGGTCTCGGGGACCGGCAGCACTCCGACACCCCCCGGTCACCTCGGGTACGGTTGGCCGTAGCGGGGCTCGACCGAAACTGAGGGATTCATGGGACTCACCATCGGCGTCGACATCGGTGGCACGAAGATCGCGGCCGGTGTGGTCGACGAGGAAGGCAACATCCTCTCCACCCACAAAGTGCCGACTCCGGGCACGCCCGAGGCCATCGTGGACGCCATCGCCGCTGCCGTCGAGGGCGCCCGCGCCGGGCACGAGATCGTCGGCGTGGGGATCGGTGCCGCCGGGTACGTCAACCGCCAGCGCTCCACGGTCTACTTCGCGCCGAACATCGACTGGCGCCAGGAGCCGCTGAAGGAGAAGGTCGAGGCCCGCGTCGGCCTCCCGGTGGTCGTCGAGAACGACGCGAACGCGGCCGCGTGGGGCGAGTACAAGTTCGGCGCGGGCAAGGGTCATCGCAACGTCATCTGCATCACGCTCGGCACCGGCCTCGGCGGCGGGATCATCATCGGCAACAAGCTGCGCCGCGGGCACTTCGGGGTGGCCGCCGAGTTCGGCCACATCCGGATGGTGCCGGACGGCCTGTTGTGCGGCTGCGGCTCGCAGGGCTGCTGGGAGCAGTACGCCTCCGGCCGTGCCCTCGTGCGCTACGCGAAGCAGCGCGCCAACGCCACCCCCGAGAACGCGGAGGTGCTGCTGTCGCTCGGGGACGGCACCCCCGAGGGCATCGAGGGCAAGCACATCTCCATGGCCGCCCGGCAGGGAGACCCGGTGGCCGTGGACTCCTACCGTGAGCTGGCCCGCTGGGCGGGGGCGGGTCTCGCCGACCTGGCCTCGCTCTTCGACCCCTCCGCCTTCATCGTCGGCGGCGGCCTCTCGGACGAGGGCGAACTGGTCCTCGACCCGATCCGCAAGTCGTACAAGCGCTGGCTGGTCGGCGGCAACTGGCGCCCGGTCGCCGAGGTCATCGTCGCCCAACTGGGCAACAAGGCGGGACTGGTGGGCGCGGCCGACCTGGCCCGGGAGCCCGACCCGATCATGTGACGTCCGTCCGCGCGCGGCAGCGCCCGCCGAGCCCCGTCAGGGGCCGGCGGGCGCCCCCGTACCGGCCGCCGCGGCGTATTCTCGATCGCCATGGCGACGACCATCACGCTGCCCAATTCCCGTACCGAAGCCGACGGTTCGGCCATCGTCCGGGTGCTCGGCTACAACATCCGCTCGATGCGCGACGACACCGGTGCGCTCGCCCGTGTGATCGGCGCCTGCGCCCCCGATCTCGTGCTCGTCCAGGAGGCACCCCGCTTCTTCCGCTGGCGCAAGAAGCTCGCCCGGCTCGCGGCGGCCTCGGGCCTGGTGATCCTCTCGGGCGGCGCCACGGCCGCCGGACCCGCCCTGCTGTGCTCGCTGCGCGCCACGGTCGAACGCACGGAGGACGTGCTGCTCCCGCTCACCCCGGGCCTGCACCGGCGCGGCTTCGCGACGGCCGTCGTACGGTTCGGCGGCGCCCGGCTCGGCGTCCTCAGCTGCCACCTGAGCCTGCGGCCGGACGAGCGCTACGAGCAGGGGGGCATGCTCCTCGACCGGCTCGCGGCGATGGGTGTCCGGCACGCGGTCGCGGGCGGCGACCTGAACGAACGCCCGGGCGGCCCTGCCTTCGAGCGCCTGGCCGCCCGCCTCCAGGACGGCTGGGCCACCGCGCCCTGGGGCGGCGAGCACACCTGGACGCCCGCCGACCCGCACCAGCGCATCGACGCGATCTTCGCCACGCGGGGCGTGGAGGTCCTCGGCTGCGGTGTCCCGCTCGGCCACCCGGGGGTGACCCGGGCCGACCTGACGGCGGCCACCGACCACCTGCCGGTACTGGCCGCCCTCAGGGTTCCCGCGTCGTAGCGGCTCCCGTGCCGCAGCGGTTCCCGTGCCGCAGCGGCCCCGCGCCGTCCCGACGGCTCCCGCGGCGTGGCGCGGGTCAGACCACCGCGCCCCGCCCCGGATCGCCGTCGTCCTCGTCCGTCTTCATGCGCACCACCAGCGTCACGAAGCCGCCGAGGAAACCGCCGACGCCGAGCGTGGCGAGCCACCAGGTCATCTCCCAGCCGAGGAGCACGGCCAGCAGGAGCAGGACGGGGCCGCCGATCACCGCGAGCCAGGCGAACTTCGCCGTGGCGTCGGCGGCGGGCAGCGGCGGTGGCTCCGGTGGCACGAAGTGGCCCTCGTCGTCCTCGTCGAAGTCGTCGTCGGACGGCTCCCGCGCCGTGTAGTCCCGCGGACCGACGCCGGGCGCGAAGGAGACCGAGCTGCCCAGCGGTTTCGCGGGCTTGTCCCCGGCACCGCCGCCCTCGACGCCGCCGTCGTCCTCCCCCTCGGGCTCCGGCTCCGGGAGCGCCAGGTCCTCGACCGACCTGAAGGGCCTGCTGCCGGGCGGGTCCGGCGGCTCCTCGCCGTACCCGGCGACGATC
The DNA here is from genome assembly GCF_042869095.1 of Streptomyces sp. NPDC007264. NCBI lineage: Bacteria > Bacillati > Actinomycetota > Actinomycetes > Kitasatosporales > Streptomycetaceae > Streptomyces > Streptomyces sp. NPDC007264. The sequence continues at coordinate 427,639 of NZ_JBIAFD010000006.1, read as the reverse complement.
GCCGCCCAGGCGGCGTCCTCGTCGAAGGGCACGCCCTTCTCGTCCGGCTCGCGGCCCTCGCGGTCGGAGTCGTGCTCAGCCACCTGCGGCCGTCCCTTCCTTGCCGACACTCGGCGCGAGCCGGCCGATGAACGCGAGGCTCTCCTCGAAGATCCGGTCCGCGTCATGGTCCAACGTCGCCACGTGGTAGCTCTGTTCCAGCAGGATCTCCCGGACGTCCGCCGACGACACCCGGCTGAGGACCCGGGCCGAGTCGGCCGGGGGCACCACGTGGTCCTGCGGGCTGTGCAGGAGCAGCAGCGGCTGGGTGACCTGCGGGAGCTCGCCGTCGACCAGGCGGAAGAAGGTGCGCAGGGAGTACGCGGCGTGCAGCGGCACCCGGTCGTACCCGAGCTCCGTGCCGCCCTGCTTCGCGATGTCGCTGGTGATCCCCTTCGTCGAGGGCACCAGGTGGCGGACCAGCGGAAGGGCGTACGCGGCCAGGCCGTGCACCTTGTTGGCCGGGTTGACGACCACGACGCCGCTGACCGCGTCCCCGTGCCGGGCGGCGAGCCGCAGCGCCAGGGCACCGCCCATGGACAGACCGGCGACGAACACCTGCGCACAGCTGTCGCGCAGCGTGCGCAGTTCGCGGTCCACCTCCGCGTACCAGTCCTGCCAGCCGGTGAGCTGCATGTCCTCCCAGCGCGTACCGTGCCCGGGCAGCAGCGGCAGCGAGACGGTGAGGCCGTGCTCGGCGAGATACTCCGCCCAGGGGCGCAGCGACTGGGGGGAGCCGGTGAAGCCGTGGCAGAGGAGGACGCCGACCTCCCCGCCGTCGTGGCGGTACGGCTCGGCTCCGGGGAGGACCGGCACGTTCGGTCTCCTGTTCGTGGAAGGGGGCTGGGCACGTCGATTGCAGGTACTTCACCGTACGCGACGGCACCGCCACCGACCAGGGCCGTCGGAGCCATTGGCGGTGGAGCGGGTTAAGGTCTGATCGACACACACAGGAGGCAGTCGGTTGTTGTACGGCGCGATGAAGGTATCCATCGGGGGGCCGCTGAAGCTCGCCTTCAGACCCTGGGTGGAGGGCATCGAGAACGTCCCGGCCGAGGGCCCCGCCATCCTGGCGAGCAATCACCTGTCGTTCTCGGACTCGTTCTTCCTGCCCGCGGTCCTCGACCGCAAGGTGACCTTCATCGCGAAGGCGGAGTACTTCACCACGCCCGGCGTGAAGGGCCGGCTCACCGCCGCCTTCTTCAAGGGGGTCGGGCAGCTGCCCGTCGACCGTTCCGGCGCCCGGGGCGCGGGCGAGGCCGCCGTCAGGAGCGGCATCGAAGTCCTGGAGCGCGGTGAGCTGTTCGGCATCTACCCGGAGGGCACCCGGTCGCCCGACGGCCGCCTCTACCGGGGCAAGCCCGGCGGCCTGGCCCGGGTGGCGCTCGCCACCGGCGCGCCGGTCATCCCGGTGGCCATGATCGACACGGAGAAGATCCAGCCGCCCGGGAAGATCGTCCCCAAGCTGATGCGCCCGGGCATCCGCATCGGCAAGCCGCTGGACTTCGGCCGCTACCGGGGCATGGAGCACGACCGTTTCGTGCTGCGGGCGGTGACCGACGAGGTCATGTACGAAATCATGAAGCTCTCCGGCCAGGAGTACGTCGACATGTACGCGACCGCCGCCAAACGGCAGATCGCGGAGGCGGCGAAGGCGGAGAAGCAGGCGCACAAGGACGCCGCACAGACGCAGAGGGACACGGAGAAGGCAACCGTGAGCGAGCGGCCGGCCTCCTAGGGGCGCGGCCGTCGGCTCTCGGGGGGCGGGGGGACATGGCCGGGCGCGAGCGGGTCATCAGAATGTCGGTCGAACAGCCGCTGTGGCGCGCGCTCATGGCGTACCGCGTGCTCACCATGGGGTACGCCGTCGCTCTCTTCGCGACGGCCTACGACAGGTTCGCCCGGCCCTGGCTGGCCGTCGCCTACTTCGTCGTGCTGTGCGGGTGGACGCTGGCCACGCTCCCCCGGGTGGCGAACGCGGCGAGCTGCACCCGGTGGTTCCTGGCCGTCGACCTCACCGTCGCGCTCACCGGCATCCTCCTCACCCCCCTCGCCGACACCCACGAGCGGGTCCTGTCGGGCGGTCCGACGCTGCCGTCGATATGGACCGCCGGGTCGGTCCTCGCGTACGCGGTCAAGGGCGGCTGGCGCTGGGCCGCGTTCGCCTCCACGACGGTCGCCGTCGCGAACCTGGCCGAGCGCGGCACCCCGGCCCGCGACACCGTCCACAACGTGATCCTGGTGTGGGTCGCCTCCATCGCGATCGGATACGTCGTCGAGGTCGCCCGCGCCTCCGAGCGCACCCTCGCCCGCGCCCTGGAGATCGAGGCAGCGACCCGGGAGCGGGAGCGGCTGGCCCGGGACATCCACGACGGCGTCCTCCAGGTGCTCGCCATGGTGCAGCGGCGCGGCTCCGCGCTCGGCGGCGAGGCCGCGGAGCTGGGCCGGCTGGCGGGCGAGCAGGAGATCGCGCTGCGCACGCTGGTCTCCGGCGGGCTGGCGGCCCCCTCGCGCGTGTCGCGTGACGCGGCGCTCGGCGCGGTCGTCCGCGCGGTCGACGAGCCGGACGCCGGGGAGGACCCGGTCGACCTGCGCTCCCTGCTCGCTCCGTACGCCGGGGCCCGGGTGACGCTCTCCGAGCCCGGCTCCCCGGTGCCGCTGCCGTCGGCCGCCGCCCGCGAACTGGCCGCGGCCGTCGGTGCCGCGCTGGACAATGTGCGCAGGCACGCGGGGGAGACGGCCCGGGCCTGGATCCTGGTGGAGGACGAGCCGGACGGCATCGTCGTGACCGTACGGGACGACGGGCCCGGTATCCCGGAGGGACGCCTCGCCCAGGCCGAGGGCGAGGGGCGGCTCGGGGTGGCCCAGTCGATCCGCGGTCGGCTGCGCGACATCGGCGGCACCGCCGACCTGATCTCGGTCCCGGGCCAGGGCACGGAAGTGGAACTGAAGGTACCGAAGGACGTATCGGGCGGCCCGAGGGCCGCACGGGGGAAGGCGGAGCGGCGATGACGGCGGACACCTCCGGTGCGCGGCAGGACCCGATCAAGGTCATGGTGGTCGACGACCACCCCATGTGGCGCGACGCCGTCGCCCGGGACCTGGCCGAGTCGGGCTTCGACGTGGTCGCCACCGCGGGCGACGGCGAGCAGGCGGTGCGTCGCGCCCGGGCCGCCGCGCCCGACGTCCTGGTCCTGGACCTCAACCTGCCCGCGAAACCGGGCGTCCAGGTCTGCAAGGAACTCGTCGGCGCCGATCCGGCGCTGCGGGTCCTGGTGCTGTCGGCGAGCGGCGAGCACGCGGACGTGCTGGAGGCCGTGAAGTCGGGTGCGACGGGCTACCTGCTGAAGTCGGCGTCCACGGAGGAGCTGATCGACGCGGTGCGCCGCACCGCGGCCGGCGACCCGGTGTTCACTCCCGGCCTCGCGGGCCTGGTGCTGGGCGAGTACCGCCGGCTCGCCTCGGAACCGGTCCCCGCCGCGGACGCCGACGAGCCACGGGCGCCGCGGCTCACCGAGCGGGAGACCGAGGTGCTGCGGCTGGTCGCCAAGGGTCTGAGCTACAAGCAGATCGCGGAGCGCCTCGTCATCTCGCACCGCACCGTGCAGAACCACGTGCAGAACACCCTGGGCAAGCTCCAGCTGCACAACAGGGTGGAGCTGGTGCGGTACGCGATCGAGCGGGGGCTGGACGAGGGCTGAGGCACCGCGAGCCGGGCGCGCGCACGCGGACCACGCGCACTCACCGCGAGCCGGGCGGGCGTTCGGGAGTGAACGGCGAGCGTGTGCATCCCATGCCCACCTTCGAGTGAAGTCCGACTCGTCCCAAGTGATCAATTACCGGGCGATTCACCGGAATTGAGCATCCGCGCCATGCTGAAGTGACGTGGGTCACCATTAGCGTGACCCGCATCAGGCAACCGCGGCGAAAGGGACTTTCCATGCGGGTCGGAGTATTGACCGGAGGCGGCGACTGCCCCGGGCTCAACGCCGTCATCCGGGGCATCGTCCGCAAGGGCGCGCAGGAGTACGGCTATGACTTCGTCGGCTACCGGGACGGCTGGCGGGGACCTCTCGAAGGCGACACCGTCCGGCTCGACATCCCCGCCGTGCGCGGCATCCTGCCCCGCGGCGGCACGATCCTCGGCTCCTCGCGCACCAACCCCCTCAAGCAGGAGAACGGCATCCGCCGCATCAAGGACAACCTCGCCAAGGAGGAGGTCGACGCGCTCGTCGCGATCGGCGGCGAGGACACCCTCGGCGTCGCGGCGCGCCTGGCCGACGAGTACGGCGTGCGTGTCGTCGGCGTACCGAAGACCATCGACAACGACCTCTCCGCCACCGACTACACCTTCGGCTTCGACACCGCCGTCAACATCGCCACGGAGGCGATCGACCGCCTGCACACCACCGCGGAGTCGCACATGCGGGTCCTGGTGGTGGAGGTGATGGGCCGTCACGCGGGCTGGATCGCGATCCACTCGGGGCTGGCCGGCGGGGCGAACGTGATCCTCATCCCCGAGCAGCGCTTCGACGTGGAACAGGTGTGCGCGTGGGTGACGTCCCGGTTCAAGGCGTCGTACGCGCCGATCGTGGTCGTGGCCGAGGGGGCGATGCCGAGGGACGGCGACATGGTGCTCAAGGACGAGTCGCTGGACTCCTTCGGGCACGTCCGCCTCTCCGGCGTCGGCGAGTGGCTGGCGAAGGAGATCGAGCGGCGCACGGGCAAGGAGGCCCGCACGACCGTCCTCGGGCACGTCCAGCGCGGCGGCACGCCGAGCGCCTTCGACCGCTGGCTCGCCACCCGCTTCGGCCTGCACGCCATCGAGGCGGTCCGCGACGGCGACTTCGGCACGATGGTCGCACTGCGCGGCACGGACATCGTCCGCGTACCGATCGCGGAGGCCACGGCCAGGCTGAAGACGGTCGACCTGAAGCTGTACCAGGAGGTCGGCGTCTTCTTCGGCTGACGGCGTCCCCGCCGAGCCGCTGGCCTGCGGGGGGCACCGGCGCGCCCGCGGGACGGCGGCCGTCCGGCGCGGGTTCGGCCCCCGCCGCGCGCCCCGCCCCCGTATATTCGGCAGTGTCAGGCGGTTTCGGCCCGACCCCGGAGGGTCTCGTGGAGATTGTGGCGTTCGGCGTGCAGGCCGACGAGAAGCCCCTGCTCGAGAAGGCGTTCGCGGGCCACCACGACATCCGCTGCCTCGATGTCTTCCTCAACGAGGACACCGCCCCCATCGCGGTGGGCCACGACATCGTCTGCACCAGTGTCAACTGCGAACTGGGCGAGAACGTCCTGCGGACCCTGGGAGCCGGCGGCACCCGGATGATCGCCCAGCGCTCCACCGGCTTCAACAACATCGACCTCACGGCCGCCGAAGAGCTCGGCATGACGATCGCCCGGGTCTCGTACTACTCGCCGTACTCCGTGGCCGAGTTCGCCTGGGCCCTGGGCATGGCCGTCAACCGCCGCATCGTCCGCGCCTGCAACCGCACCCGCGACTTCGACTTCCGTCTCGACGGCCTGATGGGCCGCGACATGCACGGCCGCACCGCCGGCGTCCTCGGCACCGGCAAGATCGGCGAGGCGTTCGCCCGGATCGCCCACGGCTTCGGCATGGAACTCCTCGGCTGGGACGTCGCCGAGAACCCGGCCTGCGTCGACCTCGGGATGACGTACGTCGCCAAGGAGCGACTGCTCGCCGAGTCCGACCTGGTCAGCCTGCACGTCCCGCTGATGCCCGCGACGCAGCACCTGATCGACGCGGTCGCCCTGAAGACCATGAAGGACGACGCGATCCTGGTGAACTCCAGCCGCGGCGGCCTCATCGACACCATGGCCCTCGTCGCCGAACTGCGCGAGGGCCGCTTCACCGGCGTCGGCCTGGACGTGTACGAGGCGGAGGCGGGCCTGTTCTTCCTGGACAAGTCCCTGGAGGCGATCGAGGACGACACCCTGGCCCGCCTTGTCACCTTCCCGAACGTCCTGGTCACCTCCCACCAGGCGTACTACACCGTGGACGCCGTGACGCAGATCATCGACGCCACGGTGCGCAACGTCCTCGACTACAAGGCCGGCCGAGGCTCCGAGAACGTGCTCGTGCCCAGGGCGGCCGGCTGAACCAGCAGCTCCCGCACGATCGCGGCACCGCCCACCGACAGCACCGACTCCGGGTGGAACTGGACGCCCGCGACCGCGTTCATGGGCGCTCCCGCGGCACGACGCGGCCCGCGCAGCGCGTGCACCTCGCCGTCGGCGCCGCGGCTGACCTCGACGCCGTGCGCGGCCAGCTCGGCCGCTGTCTCGTCGTCGCAGTGCGCCACGAAGCTGTTGTAGAAGCCGACGGTCTCCCGCCGCCCGAACAGGTCGATCTCCAGCTGCGCGCCCTGGTGGGGGACCTCCTTGCGCACGATCTCCAGTCCCAGCTCGGCCGCGATCAGCTCGTGCCCGAGGCAGACGCCCAGCACGCCGTGCCGGTGCCCTCGGATCAACTCGGCGGTCAGGTCCCGCAGGAACCGCATCTTGGGGTCGTCCAGGTCGGACGGGTCGCCGGGGCCGGGACCGAGCACGACCGGCCCCTCGTGCGCGAGCACCGCCTCCCGCAGCCCGGGCCCGTCGTACCGCCGCACGGTCACCTCCAGGCCCGAGGACCGCAGGACGTGCGCGAGCATCGCCGTGAACGTGTCCTCGCCGTCGACGACGAAGGCATGCCCGGTCAGATCACGGCCACGCTCCTGCATCCGCAGCCAGAACGGCGCCAGCGAGGCCCGCCGCCCGGCGAGCGCGGCCTGCACCCGCGGGTCGTCCGCCAGCCGCGGCCGTACCCCCTCCTCGCGCGGCCGGCCGGGACGCACCCCGAGCGCCGCCAGCACCCCGGCCGCCTTGGCGTGCGTCTCCGCGACCTCGCCCGCCGGGTCCGAGCCCCGCACCAGCGTGGCGCCCACCGGCACCCGCAGTCGCCCCCGCGCGTCGATGTCCGCGGTCCGGATCAGGATGGGGGAGTCGAGGGTCTGGGCCCCCGCGCGCCGGCCGAGCAGCGCCAGCGCTCCCGCGTAGTAGCCGCGGCCCCCGACCTCGTGCCGTTCGATCACCCGGCAGGCGTTCTGCACGGGCGAGCCGGTGACGGTCGCCGCGAACATGGTCTCCTTCAGCACCTCGCGCACATCGAGGGTGGAGCGCCCGCGCAGCTCGTACTCCGTGTGCGCGAGGTGGGCCATCTCCTTCAGCCGCGGCCCGACGACCACCCCGCCCATGTCGCCCACCGTGCACATCATCTTGAGCTCCTCGTCGACGACCATCGACAGCTCCTCGATCTCCTTGCCGTCGGCGAGGAAGGCGAGCAGGTCCTCGGGCGTCGGGCCGTCCGCGGGATAGCGGTACGTGCCGCTGATCGGGTTCATCACGACGGTCCCGCCCTCGGCCGGCCCCGCCGCGCACCCGCCGCCGCCACCCGACATCCGCACATGCACCTCGGGGCTGGCCCCCACCAGCGTCCGGTCGCCCGTGTGCACCACGAACGTCCAGTACGCACCGCGCTCACCGACCAGCAGCCGGCGGAACAGCGCGAGGGCGTCGGCCCGGCCGAACCCCGGGATGCGCCCCTGGTACGTCCGCCTGATCACGAAGTTCGCGCCCTCCCCCCGGCCGATCTCCTCGCGCAGCACCCGGGCGACGATCCGGGCGTACTCCTCGTCCCCCACGTCGAAGCCGCCGTCCCGGACGTGCACGTCGTGCCGGGGCAGCTGGGACAGGGCCTGCTCCACCGTGAGCTCGTACGACGTCTCGGGCCGCAGCGCCAGCAGCGGCGTGCCGTCGTCACGGACGTCGAAGCCGCGCTCGCGGATCTGCCGGAAGGGGACGAGGGCCAGCGCCTCGTCGGGCAGGTCGGCCAGGCGCTCGTAGGCGGCGACGGGGCCGATCAGCACCTCGACGGTCCGGTGGTCGCGCCCGGGCGTGCGGCGGCGCAGCAGGGCGAACGGGCGGGAGTCGTCCAGCAGGTCGAGCAGGGTCATGGGGCGTGTTCCTTTTCTGCGGATCGTCTGCGGATCGTGAGAGGAACGGCCCGGTCGCGGGAACGCCGAAGGCCGCCCCTCGGGCGGCCTTCGCGAAGTCTGGGTACGCGCAGTCAGCGGGCCGCCGGGGGAGCGGTCCACCACCAGTTCTGGTTCTGGGTCGAGTGCGCGAACATGCCCCGCACCCTACACGAGCGCCGCAGCCACCCGGGACGGGCCGTCTCATCTGGCGAGCGCGGCGAAAAGCAGGGGGCAGGACCCCGTAATGTGGACAAGGTGACCGTGAACGCTAAGTCCAGCGCGAGCGCTGGCAACACCTGGCGAGACCTGCCCGCGGCGCAGCAGCCCGAGTACCCCGACCCCGAGGCTCTGCGCGAAGTGATCGCGGAGCTCGAGTCGTATCCGCCACTCGTCTTCGCGGGTGAGTGCGACCAGCTGCGCGCCCGGATGGGAGCCGTCGCCAGGGGCGAGGCGTTCCTGCTTCAGGGGGGCGACTGCGCGGAGGCCTTCGACGCGGTGTCCGCCGACCAGATCCGCAACAAGCTGAAGACGCTGCTCCAGATGGGTGCCGTGCTCACGTACGCGGCCTCGGTGCCCGTCGTGAAGGTCGGCCGGATCGCCGGCCAGTACTCCAAGCCGCGCTCCAAGCCGATGGAGATCCGCGACGGCGTGACCCTGCCGAGCTACCGGGGCGACTCCGTCAACGGCTTCGAGTTCACCGAGGCGGCCCGCATCCCGAACCCCGAGCGGCTGAAGCGGATGTACCACGCGTCCGCATCGACGCTCAACCTGGTGCGTGCCTTCACCACCGGCGGCTACGCCGACCTGCGCCAGGTGCATGCCTGGAACCAGGACTTCGTGAAGTCGTCGCCGTCCGGACAGCGCTACGAGCAGCTGGCGCGGGAGATCGACAACGCGCTGAACTTCATGCACGCCTGCGGGGCGGACCCGGAGGAGTTCAGGACCGTCGAGTTCTTCTCCTCGCACGAGGCGCTGCTGCTGGACTACGAGTCGGCGCTGACCCGGGTCGACTCGCGCACCGGGCAGCTGTACGACGTGTCCGCGCACATGGTGTGGATCGGCGAGCGCACCCGCCAGCTGGACGGGGCGCACATCGAGTTCGCCGCGAGGATCCGCAACCCGATCGGCATCAAGCTCGGCCCGACGACGACGGCCGAGGAGGCGCTGCAGTACATCGAGCGCCTCGACCCGGAGCGTGAGCCGGGCCGGCTGACCTTCATCGTCCGCATGGGCGCCGACAAGATCCGCGACCGGCTCCCCGAGCTGGTGGAGAAGGTCACGGCGTCGGGTGCGGTGGTGGCCTGGGTGACCGACCCGATGCACGGCAACACCTTCGAGGCGGCCTCCGGGCACAAGACCCGCCGCTTCGACGACGTGCTGGACGAGGTCAAGGGCTTCTTCGAGGTCCACAAGGGGCTGGGCACCCACCCGGGCGGTCTGCACATGGAGCTGACCGGTGACGACGTCACCGAGTGCGTGGGCGGCGGCGACGAGATCTTCGTCGACGACCTGCACCAGCGCTACGAGACGGCCTGCGACCCGCGACTGAACCGCAGCCAGTCCCTCGACCTGGCGTTCCTCGTCGCCGAGATGTACCGGGACCAGTAGCCCGCTTCGAGAGCACCGGCACCGGTGGGGCGCGGATCACATGCGATCCGCGCCCCACCGCGCTTCTCCGGCTTGCTCGCGCCAGGTAAGGTTAGGTTTGCCTCACCGACCAGCCGGGTCGGGTGGCGCGACCCGTCCGCTCCGGTGGGAAGGTGAGACTGCGTGTACGTCTGCCACTGCTTCGCCGTGACCGAGGCCCAGGTCGCGCAGCACGCGGAGGACGGCGCCCGCACCCCCCGGCAGATCGCGTCGGCCTGCAAGGCGGGTACCGACTGCGGTTCCTGCGTACGGCGGATCCAGGCGCTGCTGGGCAGGGACGCCGCCCCGCGCCCCGCACCGGCCGTCCGGGTCGGCCCGGTCCTGCCCCGCCCTTCCGGCTCGGACCGGGCCGCCGGGCCGGACGGCCTGGAGGAAGCGGCCTAGGCCAGGCCTGGGCCCTGTCGTTCGGATCAGGCCGGCTGTGGGTCCCGGCGCTTTCCGGCCGGCCCGAGCGGGGCCCCGCGACGCCGGGACGTTCCAGACGACAGGGCCTGGTCCCGGGGCGCCGGCTCAGGTCTGGCTCTCCGGCTGCTCGATGACCTGGGAGATGTACAGCGCCTCGCCGAGGTTCTCCAGCAGGTCCAGCTGGGTGTCGAGGTAGTCGATGTGGTGCTCCTCGTCCTCGAGGATCGACTCGAAGATGTTGGCGGACGTGATGTCGTCCTTCTCCCGCATCAGCCGGATCCCGCGCCTGAGCCGGTCGATCGCCTCGACCTCGATCTGCCGGTCGGCCTCGAACATCTCCTTGACGGTCTGGCCCACCCGCACATGGAAGAGCCGCTGGTAGTTGGGGAGCCCCTCCAGGAAGATGATGCGGTCGGTGAGCACCTCCGCGTGCTTCATCTCGTCGAAGGACTCCCGCCGCGTGTACGCCGCGAGCTTGTACCAGCCGAGGTTCTCCTGCATCTTCGCGTGCAGGAAGTACTGGTTGATCGCGGTCAGCTCGCCGGTGAGCTGCTCGTTGAGGAATTCGATGACCTCGGGGTCGCCCTGCATCGCGCGGGCTCCTTCCAGGCGGGGACTGGCGGGTTGCGCCGCATGATCGCACCGGCGCCCGGAGCCGTCCAGTAAGTTCACGCTTAGTAGATGATGTCCCGGTTTGTTCGGGGTGGGTCCTGCGCACCCTCCGCGGTCTGTCACGATGGAGGCATGGGTCATCCGGTGGAGCGAGAGTCTGGAGCAGCAGCACGTTCCGAGCTTCCGCCGGGACAGCGGCTTCAGCGGGGATGGCCGGTCACGCACTACGGTCCGGTCCCCAGGTTTCGTGCCGACCGCTGGGAGTTCGCGGTCTTCGGCGCCACCGCGGACGGTGAGAGGCACCGTTGGACCCACGAGGAGTTCACGGCGCTGCCGTACGCCAGCGTCATCGCCGATCTGCACTGCGTCACGAAGTTCAGCATGGTCGGCGCAGAATGGGGCGGCATCGCGGCGCGCACGGTCGTGGAGATCGCCCCGCCGGCGCCCGAGGTCACGCATGTCATGGTGTGGGCCGAGTACGGATTCAGCTCGAACCTGCGCCTTGCCGACTTCGCCTCGGACCGCACGATCTTCGCCACCCACAAGGACGGCGAGCTGCTCACCGCGGAACACGGCTTTCCGCTGCGCCTGATCGTTCCGCACCTCTACGCCTGGAAGGGGCCCAAGTGGGTGCGCGGCGTCGAGTACATGACCGCCGACCGCCGCGGCTTCTGGGAGGAGCGCGGGTACCACAACGTCGGCGACCCGTGGAAGGAGCAGCGCTACTCGTACCAGGAGGAGCCCGGGGACGGTCCCGAGCTCTGAGCCCCGCGATCGGTGGTGCTACCGGTGCACGAGAGGGAGGAGCGACTCGCCGGTCCCACGTCGGCCGTCCCTGAGCTCCTTCAGCCGCTTCACGTCCGCCGCATGCCCTTCCTTTCTGCCGGGCGTCTCGATGATCAGCGGTATGCCCTCGGTGGCCGGGTGGGTCATCAGCGCGCGGAACGGGGCCTCGCCGATGTGGCCGGAGCCGATGTTCGCGTGGCGGTCCCGGTGGGCGCCCACCACGTCCTGGGAGTCGTTCGCGTGGATCAGCCCGAGCCGCCCCTCGCCGACGGTGTCCACCAGCAGGTCCAGCGTCCGGTGCATCCCGTCCGGACCGGTCAGGTCGTGCCCGGCGGCGAAGACATGGCAGGTGTCGAGGCACACGCCGAGCTTGGGGTGCGCGTCCAGCGCCTCGAAGTAGGGCCCGAAGTCCCAGGTGCGCGAGCACAGCGAGGCACCCTGACCCGCGGTCGACTCCAGCAGCAGGCGGGGGTCGTCGTCGTGCGTCAGCTCGTCCAGCAGCGGCAGCACACGCTCGCGCACCTGTTCGAGCGCCACCGCCCGCGTCCGGCCGCCGGTGGCGCTGCCGGTGTGCACGACCACGCCCAGCGCCCCGATCGCCCGGCCCCGCCGCAGCGAGTGCCGCAGGGACTCCACCGACAGCTCGGCGGTCGCCTCGGTGTGCGAGCCGAAGTTGATCAGATACGGCGCGTGGACGTACACCGGGACGGACTCGGCGGCACACGCGGCGCGGAACGCCTCGTCCTGCCGCGGATTGCCGGCGGGCGTCGCCCAGCCGCGCGGATTGGCGACGAAGACCTGCACGGCCTCGGCCTCGATGTCGCGGGCGTAGGCGAGCCCGACGGAGTGGAGGCCGCCGGCCACCGGGACATGGCTGCCGACGGGGTTGCGCGGGACGCCGGACGCGCCGCGGGGGGTGCGGGACCGCTGGGTGCTCACCCCCCAAGGGTGGCACGCGGTCCCGGGCACCCCGCCGGCCGGTCCGCGGTGCCGCTCCCGTCAGCGGATCTCGATCGTGATCGTCGAGCCCTTCGGCGCCTTCTCGCCGCCCTTCACCGACTGGCTCTTCACCGTGTCGCCGAACAGGCCCAGCAGGCCCCGGTCCTCCTCGACCGCGAAGCCCGCGTCCTGCAGGGCCTTCTTCGCGTCGCCGACCTTGTCGCCGGTCACGTCCGGCACCTCGACCATCTCGCGGCCCTTGGAGACCGTCAGCGTCACCGTGTCGCCCTCGGCGGCCTGCTTGCCCGCGTCGGGCGACTGCAGGGCGACCTGCCCGGCGTCGAACTCCGACGTGATCTGCGTGTCGGCGATCTTCACCTTCAGGCCCGCGTCCCGCAGCTCCGCCGTGGCGTCGTCCACGGACGTGCCGGTGACGTCGGGCACCTCCACGGGGCTGCCCTTGCTGACCGTGAGCGCGATGGCCGAACCGCTGTGGCGCTCGGTCCCCGCGCCCGGGTCCGTGCCGATCACGAAGCCCCTGGGCACATCCTCGCTGAACGCCCGCGTGACCATGCCCGCGACCAGGCCGTCCCGCTTCAGCAGGGCCCGCGCCTTGTCCAGCCGGTAGCCCTTCAGATCGGGCACCTTCACGGTCTCGGGGCCGTCCGAGACGGTCAGCGTCACCCCGTCGTGGGAGCGGATCCGGGCGCCCGCCGCCGGGTCGCTGCCGATGACCGTGCCGCGCTTCACCGTGTCGCTGTAGGCGTGCTCGACCCGCTTGACGTCCAGTCCCGCCTGCGCCAGCCGCGCCCGCGCCTGCGCCTCGGTCTTCGCGAGCAGCGGCGGGACCTCGGTGAACTGGCCCGAGTTGATGTACCAGACGCCCGCCCCGACGCCGAACACCACCAGCACGGCCAGGACGATCGCGAGCAGCCCCCGCCGGGGACGTCCGGGGCGCGCCGGCGGCTCGGGCGGTGACGTCTCCAGCCGGCTGGTCCGGTGGAGCAGGGCGTCCCCGGGCTCGCCGACCGGGTCGACCGGCAGCAGACGCGGGATCACGCTCGTGCGGTCCTCGGCGCCGGCGTGGTCCGAGGCGACGGCCTGCGGCGGCACCGCGTCCAACTGCTCGGCGGTGAGCGCGCTGCGGGCCTGGAGCACCTGGCCGAGCAGGGCCACCGCGTCCTGCGGGCGCAGCCGCGGGTCGCGCGCGGTCGCCGAGGCGACCAGCTCGTCGAGCTCCCAGGCCAGCCCCGGCACCGCGGCCGACGGCGGTGGCACGTCCTCGTGCAGATGCCGGTAGAGCACCTGGGCGGGGGTGTCGCCCTGGTGCGGCTTGGCGCCGGTGAGCATCTCGTGGAGGACGACCCCGCACGCGTACACGTCGACCCGGGGGTCCGCCGTGCCGTGCTCCAACTGCTCCGGGGCGAGGTACGAGACCGTGCCGAGGACGGCGCCCGTCGTGCTCGTGACCGTGTCCACGGCCCGGACGAGACCGAAGTCGGCCACCTTCACCCGGCCGTCGTCCCCTATCAGGACGTTCTCCGGCTTCATGTCACGGTGCACGAACCCGGCACGGTGCGCGGCGCCCAGCGCGGCCAGCACCGGCTCCAGGATGTCCAGGGCGGCGCGCGGCTGCAGCGCCCCGCGCTCCCGCAGCACGTCACGCAGGGTGCACCCGGCGACGTACTCCATGGCGAGATAGACGTACGACCCGTCGGTGCCCTGGTCGAAGACCTGGACCACGTTCGGGTGGGCGAGGCGGGCCACGGACTTGGCCTCGCGTATGAAGCGCTCCACGAACGAGCCGTCGGCGGCCAGCGCCGGGTGCATCACCTTGAGCGCGAGGACACGGTCGAGGCGGGTGTCCAGGGCCCGGTAGACCGTGGCCATCCCGCCGACCGCGATCCGCGCGTCGACGCGATAACGGCCGTCGAGCACCCGCCCGACGAGAGGGTCCTGAAGGGTCGTATCCACGCAGGTGAGTGTACGAGGACCCACTGTCGGCCCCAGCCGTTCCGTCGAACCGGGGCACGACTGCAGCCGACCTGTGACGCACACCGTGCCGCGCGCACGTGCCCCGCGCCCCGTGTGTCCGCGCCCCCGCGCCCGCGCCCCGCGCGTCCGGCGGGCGCGCGGGAGGCGTGTGCGGGCCCGGCCGGTTCAGAAGGCGGGCCGCTCCGGGTCCAGACGGGCCATGCCCTCCGCCGGTGACGACGCCTGCGCGAAGTGGCGCCGTGGGATGCGGCCCGCCCGCCGCGCGAGCCGGCCCGCCTCCACCGCGTGCCGCACGGCTTCCGCCATCAGCACCGGCTCCTGCGCCCGGGTCACCGCCGAGGCGAGCATCACGCCGGCGCAGCCCAGCTCCATCGCCAGCGCCACGTCCGACGCCGTCCCCGCGCCCGCGTCCAGGATGACCGGCACGCGCGCGCGCTCGACGATCAGCTGGAAGTTGTGCGGGTTGCGGATGCCGAGCCCCGAGCCGATCGGCGAGCCCAGCGGCATGACCGCGGCGCAGCCCACGTCCTCCAGCCTGCGGGCGAGCACGGGGTCGTCGTTCGTGTACGGCAGCACCGTGAAGCCCTCGTCGACCAGGGTCTCGGCCGCGTCCAGCAGCTCCACCGGGTCGGGCAGCAGGGTCCGCTCGTCGGCGATGACCTCCAGCTTGACGAGGTCCGTGCCGAGCGCCTCGCGCGCGAGGCGGGCGGTGAGCACGGCCTCGCCCGCGGTGAAGCAGCCCGCCGTGTTCGGCAGCACCCTGATGCCCAGCCTGTCGAGCACGGACAGCACGGAACCGTGCACCGTGGCGTCCACGCGGCGCATCGCCACGGTCGTCAGCTCCGTGCCGGACGCCACCAGGGCCCGCTCCAGCACATCGAGGCTGGGCGCGCCCCCGGTCCCCATGATCAGCCGGGACGAGAAGGTCGTACCACCGAGGACGAAGGGATCGTCGGCCATGGGTCAGCCTCCTTGGACGGCGGTGAGGACCTCGACGCGGTCCCCCTCGCGGAGGGACGTCGACGACCACTGGCCGCGCGGGACGACGGTTTCGTTGACGGCGGCGGCCACGCCGGAGGGCGCCGCCGAGAGGGTCCGCACGACCGCGTCGAGCGCGGTGCCGGGAGCCACCTGCCGGGGCTCCCCGTTGACCGAGATGTTCATGCGGGCTGCTCCGTGAGCGCGGCGGCGAAGCGCCTGGGGGTGAAGGGGCGGGCCTCGTCCGGAAGGTCGCCGGTGGTCAGGACGTGCGCCATGACGTCGCCGGTGACCGGCGTGAGCAGGACGCCGTTGCGGTGGTGGCCGGTGGCGAGCAGCAGGCCCTCCAGGCCGCTGGGGCCGAGCATCGGCGCGTTGTCCGGAGAACCGGGGCGCAGCCCCGCCCGGGTCTCGGTGAGCGGCAGCTCGGTGATCCCCGGCATCAGCTCGTGCGCGTCCCGCAGCAGCTCGTACACCCCGCCCGCGGTGACCGTCGTGTCCCAGCCCAGTTCCTCGCTGGTCGCCCCGATGACCAGTTCGCCGTTCTCGCGCGGCACGAGGTACAGCGGGCCGCCGCGGACGACGGCCCGCACGGTGCGGCTCAGGAAGGGCGCGTACGGCTCCGGCACGGTCAGCCGCACCACCTGGCCCTTCACGGGTCGCACGGGCGGCACCACCTCGTCGGGGACGCCCGCGAGCCGTCCGCTGAGGCTGCCCGCGGCCAGGACGACCTGCCCCGCGGTGAGGTCGGTGCCGTCGGCGGTCGTGACCCCGGCGGCCCGCTCCCGTACCACCGAGAGCCGCTCCGCCCTCGTCCGGTGGAAGACCACCCCGGCGCGCTCGCAGGCCGTCACCAGGGCCGCGGCGAGCCGGCGCGGGTCGATCTGGTGGTCGCCGTCGACCCTGAGCCCTCCGCGCACGCCCGGCGCGAGCATGGGCTCCAGCCGACGGCACTCCCGCCCGCTCAGCCACTCCGACTCCAGGCCGGACTGCTGCTGCAGGGCGTGCAGTTCGCGCAGCTGGGCGCGGTCGTCGGCGTCGAGCGCGACGGCGAGCGTGCCGCAGCGCCGGTAGCCGAGGTCCAGGCCGGCGGCCTCGGTCAGCTCGGCGGCGAAGTCCGGGTAGCGGCGCGCGGACTCCAGATTGAGGCCGAGCAGCGTCTGCTCGCCGTAGTGCAGTTCGGTGACGGCGGCGAGCATCCCGGCGGCCACCTGGGCGGCTCCACCGCCCGGTCCGGGATCCACCACCGCCGTGCCGAACCCGCGCTGCGCCGCCCGCCAGGCGGTCACGAGCCCGATGATCCCGCCCCCGATGACGAGGACGTCCGACGTGGTCGACACGTCGTCCGATGTACGCGACATGGGCGTCCAGCCCCTCCCTTCGCCGGCATGACCCGGATCAGGTTCGTACGGTCGGAGGCCGTCCAGCCTCCCTCTCAGCCCGGTGCGTCCGGGCTCCCGCGAGTGCTTACGGTGCCACCCTAGCCCGTGCCGTACAGCGCGGTAAGGGAGCCTCCGCCCCGGTGGCCGCGGCGTGTGCGGAGGCTGTGGAACACATCACCCGGCACGCAGGCTGACTGACAAATCGTCAGGTGTCTATGGTGATCAGGTGAGCGAGCAGAGGCAGCAACAGGGTGGTGCGGTCCGGCACGTCGTCGTCGTGGGCGCGGGCATGGCCGGGGTGCAGACCGCGGTCGCCCTGCGGGAACAGGGCTTCACCGGCGACGTGAAGCTGATCGGCGCGGAGCCGCACCAACCCTACGACCGGCCGCCGCTGTCCAAGGCCGTCCTGCTCGGCAAGGCGGAGGGCTCCGCCTTCGACATCGACTTCGAGGCCCTCGGCATCGAGCTCCGGCTGGGCAGCGAGGTGCTCGGCGTACGCCCCGGCGACCACGAGCTGGACACCGCGCAGGGCCCCGTCCCGTACGACGTCCTGGTCATCGCGACCGGAGCGGAGCCGATCCGGCTGCCGGGCGCGGAGGGTGTCCCCGGGGTGCATCTGCTGCGCACCCTGGACGACGCCGAGCGGCTGCGGCCGGTCCTCGCGCGGCAGCACGACGTCGTCGTCGTGGGCGCGGGCTGGATCGGCGCCGAGTTCGCCACCGCCGCGCGCGAGGCGGGCTGCGCGGTGACCGTGGTGGAGGCGGCGGACCGGCCGCTCGCGGGGGTGCTGCCCGCCGAGGTGTCCGCCCCGATGACGGCCTGGTACGCCGACAGCGGGGCCGAGCTGCGCACGGGCGCGCGCGTGGAGCGCGTCGAGCCGGGGGCCGTGGTGCTCGACGACGGCTCCAGGGTGCCCGCGGACGCCGTGGTCGTGGGCATCGGGGCGCGTCCCGCCACCGCGTGGCTCGCCGGGTCGGGCATCACCCTGGGCGTGCACGGCGAGGTGCTGGCCGACCGGCACCTGCGCGCGTCGGCGCCGGACGTGTACGCGGTCGGCGACTGCGCGTCCTTCCCCTCGGGGCGGTACGAGGAGCGGCTCCTCGTGCACCACTGGGACAACGCCCTCCAGGGACCGCGCGCGGTCGCCGCGAACATCATCGGGCAGGCCCCGGTGGCCTACGACCCGGTGCCGTACTTCTGGTCGGAGCAGTTCGGCCGCTTCGTCCAGTACGTGGGCCACCACGCGTCCGCCGACACGCTGGTGTGGCGCGGGGACCCGGGGGGCGCCGCGTGGACGGTGTGCTGGCTGCGGTCCGGCCGCCTGGTGGGCCTCCTGGCGGTGGGCCGGCCCCGGGATCTCGCCCAGGGCCGCCGCCTGATCGAGTCGGGCGCGCGGATGGACCCGGACCTGCTGGCGGACCCGTCCCGCCCCTTGAAGGAGGCCACGGCGTAGGTCGCGGGGACGCGCCGTGTTCCTCCGCAGGAGGCAACCGGCCCCCGGCCGGAGGAGCCCCGCTTCCGACTGTCAGTCCGGGATGGCACGCTTGTCCCGTGACCGAGATTGACGCAAAGATCGATGCTCTCGTCCCCGCCTGGCTCACCGTCCCCGACATCGCCGATGCGCTCGGCGTCGAGGTGACCCGCGTCCGGCAGCTGGTCAAGGAGGGCCAGCTGATCGCCGTGCGCCGTGGTGAGAACCGCGCACTGCACGTCCCCGCCGCCTTCATCGACGGGGACAAGGTCGTCAAGGGCCTGTCCGGCACCCTGACGCTCCTGCGGGACGACGGTTTCACGGTCGAAGAGATGCTGGAGTGGCTCTTCACCCCCGACCCGACCCTGCCCGGCACCCCCGCGCAGGCGCTCAGCGAGAATCGCGGCACGGAGGTGAAGCGCCGCGCGCAGGCGCTCGCCGTCTGAGCAAAGAACGACCATCCGGCGTACGGGCCGCGGTCCAGGGCCACGGCCCCGGGCCGACCGTGCCCGCCGCGGCCCGTACGCCACCGACCACGGGGGGACCCCACCGTGCCCGAGACCGTCCGCACCGCCCGCACGTCCCGGCTCACCGACGCCCGTGTCTACCTGTGCACGGACGCCCGCAGGCGCCAGGGCGACCTCGCCGCGTTCCTGGACGCGGTGCTCGCCGGCGGCGTCGACATCGTGCAGCTGCGCGACAAGGGCATGGAGGCCGCGGAAGAGCTGGAGCACCTCCGGGTCTTCGCCGACGCCTGCGCCCGCCACGGCAGACTGCTGGCCGTGAACGACCGCGCGGACGTCGCCCACGCCGCCGCCTCCGACGTCCTGCACCTCGGCCAGGGCGACCTCCCCGTCCCCGCGGCCCGTGCCGTCCTGGGCGACGACGTCCTCATAGGCCGCTCCACGCACTCGGAGGCGGAGGCCGAGGCCGCCGCCGTCCAGGAGGGCGTGGACTACTTCTGCACGGGCCCCTGCTGGCCCACCCCCACCAAACCGGGCCGCCCGGCCCCCGGACTCGGCTTGGTCCGCCACACCGCCGCCCTCGGCACGGACCGGCCCTGGTTCGCCATCGGCGGCATCGACCTCGGGAACCTCGACGAGGTCCTGGAGGCCGGTGCCCGCCGTGTGGTCGTGGTGCGCGCGATCACCGAGGCGGACGACCCGGGCGCGGCGGCGGCCGAATTCGCCGAGCGGCTGCGCGCGCTGTGACATCGCCGCGGGAACCCTCCGGGGCGGCCCGAGAGGGCCGAAGTGTCCGACAGGTGGACAACAAATCGACAATTCGGGCAAATTTCCTGCGCCTGGTTGGGGGACCGCCGCCCCCTGGTTAACCTGCGAGTATGGCCCTCGGAACCGCATCCACCAGGACTGATCGCGCACGGACGGTGCGGGACATCCTCGCCGCCGGCAAGGCGACGTACTCCTTCGAGTTCTCCGCCCCGAAGACCCCCAAGGGCGTGCGGAACCTGTGGAGCGCGCTTCGGAGGGTCGAGGCCGTGGCCCCGGACTTCGTCTCCGTGACCTACGGCGCGGGCGGCTCCACCCGCGCGGGCACGGTCAAGGAGACCCAGCAGATCGTCGCCGACACGACGCTCACGCCGGTCGCCCACCTCACCGCCGTGAACCACTCCGTCGCCGAACTGCGCAACATCATCGGCCAGTACGCCGACGCCGGGATCCGCAACATGCTGGCCGTGCGCGGGGACCCGCCCGGCGACCCCATGGGCGAGTGGGTGCCGCATCCCAAGGGCCTGACCTACGCGGCCGAACTCGTCCGGCTCATCAAGGAGTCCGGCGACTTCTGTGTGGGTGTCGCGGCCTTCCCCGAGATGCATCCACGCTCCAGCGACTGGGAGACCGACGTCGAGCACTTCGTCGACAAGTGCCGGGCCGGAGCCGACTACGCGATCACGCAGATGTTCTTCCAGCCGGAGTCGTATCTGCGGCTGCGCGACCGGGTCGAGGCGGCCGGCTGCGCCACCCCGGTCATCCCCGAGGTCATGCCCGTCACCAGCGTGCGGATGCTGGAGCGGCTGCCGCAGCTCGGCAACGCGGCCATTCCGTCCCGTCTGAAAGAGCGGATCCTCGCGGCGAAGGACGATCCGGCCGCTGTACGCTCGATCGGGATCGAGTTCGCCACGGAGTTCTGCGCGAGACTGCTGGCCGAGGGAGTCCCCGGACTTCACTTCATTACACTCAACAACTCCACGGCGACACTGGAAATCTACGAAAATCTAGGTCTGCACCATCCGCAGCGGGCCTAGACCGGCCGCACCGCCGTACGACACACTGCGTAGCGGTCACTGGGAGAGGGGCGTACATGGGCTGGACGGTCCTCTACATCGCGTTCGGCATCGTCGCACTGTGGCTGCTCGGTGAAGTGCTGCTGCAGTACAAGGCTCGCCTTCGCTGGCGGCTGCTCGCGTTCGTGGGCTTCCTCGTCGTCGTGCTCGGTGTGCTGATCCCCTCGGTGGTGGTCATCGGCCTGGGCGCGGCCGCGTTCGCGGTCGGGCAGACCTACGTCACGCTGTCGTTCCGGCGCGGCTTCGCGGCCGGCTGGGCCGTCGGCAACCGCCCGCGCGAGGACGGCGACGGCGGCAGCAAGCGCCGCCGTGGCGAGGCCGCCCGCCAGGATCCCGTGCTGGGTGCCCAGGACCCCGGGTCCACGGCCGCCGGAACGTACCGCCAGGACGACGGGTACGACGACGACCGCGACGACGTCTTCACCCGCCCGCAGGCGGCCGCGGAGAACGCGGCCGAGGCCACCGCCGTGTACGAGCCCCAGCCGATGCCCGAGGACACCGGTTCCTACGGCGTCTACAGCGACGCGGCGTACGCGGCCTCCGCCGACGCGCCCTACGCCGCGTCCGCCGACCCCTCGTACGCGGCGTCCGGCCAGAGCCAGGACCAGCAGGCGTACGCGTACGACGGCTACTCCGCCTACGGCCAGCAGCAGTACGGCTACGACAACGGCCAGCAGCAGTACGCCGGCTACTCCGACCCGTACACCGGCACACAGACCTACGGCGGCTCCTACGACGGCACGTACGGCGGCCAGCAGCAGTACGGGCAGCAGGCGTACGGCCAGGACCAGTACGCCACGGGCACGTACGGCGAGACCCCGCCCGGTGGCGTCTGGGTCCCCCAGCAGCGCACCGCCGACGGCGACTCCGGCGGCGAACTGCCGCCGGAGCAGCCCTACCCCTACCAGGGCGACGGCACGCCGCAGGGCGACGGCACGCCGCAGGGGAACGGCTACGACGAGCAGTACCGCTTCTGAGAGCAGTACCGCTTCTGACCGACCACGAGCCGCGGCGCCTGTTCCCTCACTGCGAGCCGCGGAAGTCCGGCCCCTCCACGATGAGCCCGGCCACCAGGGCGCCCGACATGCCGGCGTGCGGAAGACCGCCACCGGGGTGGGACCAGCCGCCGACCGTGAACAGACCGGGCACGCGCGTGCTGTTGGACGGGTGCAGCAGACGGCCGTCGGCCGCGGCGAGCGCCGGCGCGGGGACGGCGCCACCGGGCGCGCCGGTGTCCCCGGCGATGTCGGCCGGGGTGCGCACCTCGTGCCACAGGACGCGGTCGCGGAGAGCGGGTACCGCACGCCCGGCGGCATCGAGGACGCGGTCGACCTCGGCCTCGGACACGCTCGCGCCCGCGGGCACCGCGGCCGTCAGGGTGACCGCCTCGTGCCCGGGGTCCGGCACCAGCGCCGGGTCGTCCGGCCGCAGCACGGTCACCGTCGGCGCGGACGCCGGCCCGGCGCCCGCGCCGAAGAGGCGCTCCAACTCGCCCTCGCGGTCCGCCGTGTGGACCACCGTGCGGTGCGCGGTTCCCTCCGGCCGGGCACCGCGCAGCGCCAGCAGCACCGTCAGCCGGCTGGGCATCCCCCGCCGCGGGCCGACCTCGTCCGCGCCCCGCGCGCCCGCCGTACCCGGCAGCACGCGGTCCAGAACGGCGGGCGCCACCCCGGAGACCACCAGGTCGGCCTCCACCACCGAACCTCTCCCGGAGGCGTCCCCGGCCAGCTCGACCCCCGCCGCCCGGCCGTCCTTCTCGACGATCCCGGTGACCTCGGCACCGAAGACGAACTCCACCTTCCGGGCCACGCACCGCTCGTACACGGCACGTGCCAGCTCCCGCATCCCGCCGCTCACCCGCCAGGTGCCGAACGCGTGCTCCATGTACGGCAGCACGGCCGCGCCCGCGGGAGCGGTGCGGGGGTCCAGGCCGTGGGCGAGCGCATGGCTCTCCAGGAGGGCCGTCAGCCGCGGGTCGCGCAGTTCCCAGGCGCCGACCTCGGCGAGCGTGCCGGCCCGCCGGGTGCGCAGCAGCCGCCTGTGCGGCACCGCCGGGTACGGCTCCCGCTCGGCGAGCACCTGCCAGTTCGGCCACAGCGGCTCCTCCAGGAGCGGCCTGCGCGTGCGGTCCCATGCCTCGCGGGCCCGCACCAGGAAGTCGCCCCAGCGCCCGCCCGCCCCGCCGCCGAGCGCTCCGTCCAGGGCGGCCACCACACCGGCGCGCGACGCGTTCGGCAGCGACACCTCCGTGCCGTCCGGGAAGACGTGCCGCGCGGAGGGGTCCACCTGGACCAGTTCGACGCACTCCTCCAGGGGCTGCTTGCCGGTCTTGACGAACAGGTCGCGATAGACCGCGGGCAGCGGGAGCAGGCCCGGCCCGGTGTCGAAGGAGAAGCCGTCCCGGGCGAAACGGCGCACCGCGCCGCCGTACGTCTCCGTGCGCTCGTACACCACCACCCGGTGGCCCGCGACGGCCAGCCGGGCGGCGGCCGCCATCGCGCCCATCCCGGCGCCGATCACCGCAATCCGTGCCATGACCTCGACTTTATCGGCCCTCGCCGACCCTTCGGACGCGGGGCGGTGACCGGCTCGCGCGAGGCGTCCGGCGGCGCGCGGCACTCCGGGGCGGCGCCCTGAGGGTGAGCGCCCAGGGCTGAGTATCCGTACCTATCCGGTGAGATGAGTACCGGGGCGGATGGGCTCCGACCTGCGCGGACGGAAGAGTGGAGGCACGGAGAAGGGCGCGGCTCCGTACCGCCGACACGGGGCGGCGGAACGGAGCCGCGCCCTTCTCCGCTCCTTCCGCCGGCACGCCTCGGCGGAAGCGGGGCACGGGGGTCCGGGGGAACGACCGAACGGGAGACCCACGGGGGGAACGGGGGCACGGCAGAGCGCCGGTCCGGGGCGGTCCGCGGCAACACGGACACACCGGACCGGCGCTTTCGCGTATTCCTGGTGCTGTGGCCGGCGAACCTTCCCGGTCACAGCACTAGCGGCTGCCGCTCACGCGTCCCTGGAGCAGCCGTGACAGCGACGCGTGGACGTCGTCCAAGGACCGCTCCGGCTGGAACGACTGCCAGTCGAGAGCCGCCACCAGGACCATGCCGACCAGCGCGGCCGCCGTCAGCGGCACATCGATCTCCTCGCTGAACTCGCCGTTGGCCACGCCCTCGCGCAGTACGTCCTCGATGACCGCGACGACCTGCTGCCTGACCACCATGAGCGTGGACTGCCAGGCCCGGTTGGTGCGCCACAGCTCCGCCACGAACAGTTGGGTGAAGGCCGGGTAGCGGGCGATGAAGCCGAGTCCCGAGCGGATCATCGCGTCCAGTGCGTCCACCCTGGTGCCGCCGGCGAGACCGGTCTTCTCGCGCGCCTCCCGGAGGGAGGCGGTGAGGAGTCCCACCCCGTGCCGCAGCAGTTCCTCGAAGAGGACGGACTTGCTCGCGAAGTTGTAGTAGACCGTGCCCTTCGCGACCCCGGCCCGCTCGGCGATCTCGTCGACGGTGGTGGCGGAGAACCCCTGCTCCGCGATCAGGGTGACGGCTGCCTCGTAGAGCTTCTGCCGGGTCGCCTCGCGGCGGCTCGAGCCGCCTCCCGCGGCGGCGCTGCTGCGTTCCATGGTCCTGATTCTCACAGGAACGGCCCTGTGAGAGGGCATGGACTCGGTTCCCGGCGTCACAGGCTCAGCTCCGGGTGCAGCCGGTCGAGCGTCCACACCTGCATGCGGCGCGCCGCCAGGGCGGTGAGCACCAGGGCGCCCGCGGTGAACGCCGCCAGCACCGCGCAGGCCTGCCACACGGGTCCGAGACCGCCGCCCGTGACGAGCCTCCTGAGGGCCTCGACGACGTAACTCATCGGCAGGAACGGGTGGATCGCGTTGAAGAAGCCGGGACTGGTCTGCACGGGGTACGTGCCGCCGGCGGACGTCAGCTGAAGCATCAGGAGGGCCAGGACGAGGATGCGGCCCGCCGCTCCGAAGCGCGCGTTCAGCCACTGGACGAGCGCCGCGAAGCACGCCGTCACCAGGAACAGGAAGCCGATCGTGCCGGCCGTGTGCACCATCTCCAGTCCGATCGCCCAGTGCAGCACCGCCATGAGGGCGGCCGTCTGCAGCACACCCACGGCGGCCACCGGCAGCCAGCCCGCCAGCGAGATCCGCCAGGCCGAGGCGCCCGCCGCGAGCGCGCGCCGGTTCAGCGGCGGGATCAGCATGTACGCCACCATGGAGCCCACCCACAGGGACAACGGGATGAAGTACGGGGCGAAGCCGGTGCCGTAGTTGGGCGCCTTGTGCAGGTCCCTGGAGGCCAGCTGCACCGGGTCGGACATGACCTGGGTGCGCCGGTCGCGGTCCGCCTCGTCGTAGTCGGGGATCCTGCCCGCACCGTCGTGCAGTCCGCCGGCGAGCTTCCCGGAGCCGTCCACGAGCTTGTACATGCCGCCGTTGAGGTCGATCGCGCCCGTCTTCAGCTCGCCGACGCCCGAGTCGAGGTCCGCCGCGCCCGTCGTGGCGGTGCCGAGACCGGTGTGCAGTCTCTTGGCGCCCTTGGCGACCTGGGCGGCGCCCTTGTTGAGCGCGTCCACCTTGGCGACCGCGTCGTCGAGGTCCTCCGAGAGGTGCGGCGCCGCCTTGGCGAGCGCCCGGGCCTGCCGCTGGAGGGTCTTGAGGTCCTTCTTCAGCGCCTTGGTGTCGCCGTCGTAGTCCTGCACCACGGTGTTCACGTCCTTGGCGAGCCGCGCCGCGTCCGCCGCGGCGTCCTTCGCCTTCTTGAGGTCGCCGCACGCGGGGTCGGGCAGGAGTGCTTTCGCGCAGCGCTTCGCGTAGACGGCGTCCAGCGCCTCGGACGCGGTGCGGGTGCCGCTCTCCGCGAGCGGCGCGGTGGCGACGAACGTGTCGAGACGGTCGCCGATCACGCCGGCCGAATCGGCCACCAGGGTCGCGGTGTCGGCGATCTGCCTGCCGTTCTTCTTCAGGAAGGGCCGCACCTGGTCGGCCGCGCCGTCGACCCGGTCGGCAAGCGCCTGGGTGCCGTCGGCGACCTGCTGCGTACCGTCCTGGAGGTCGCCCGCACCCTTGTCGAGCTTCTTCACGCCGCTCGAGAGCCGTCCGCTGCCCTTCTTGGCCTGCTTGAGCCCGTCGGCGAGGTCCTTGGACCCCTTCTCCGCCTTGCCGATCCCGCCGTTGAGCCGGTCGGCACCCTCGGCGGCCTTCACGGTCGCCCCGTGGATGTCCGAGAACGAGATGAAGATCCTGTCGAGGAACGACCGCGACGCCTTGGTGGAGGCCGCCGTGCGCACCTCGTTGAACACCGTCCTGGAGATCTGCCCGACGATGTAGTTGTTCGCGTCGTTCGTGCGCACCTGGAGGGCGCCCGTCTCGGGGGAGCTCCCGGAACTGGAGGCGATCCGCGCACTGAAGTCGGAGGGCATGGTCAGCGACAGGTAGTAGGTGCCGTCCTCGACGCCCTTGCGGGCCTCGGCGGCGCTCACCCGGTGCCACTCGAAGGTGTCGCTCTTCAGCAGGCCCTCGACGAGGTCGTCGCCCGCGGTGACGTGCCGGCCGGCCGCCGTGGCTCCCTTGTCGTCGTTGACGAGCGCCACGGGGATGCGGTCGAGCCGCCCGTAGGGGTCCCAGAACGACCACAGGTACAGGGCTCCGTACAGCAGCGGCAGCAGCAGGAGCGCGGCCAGCGCGGCGCGCGGCAGCCGTCCCCTGCCGAACCGCCTGAGCTCAAGCGCGGCCAGTCTCGGCGAGCGCATCCGCCGTCTCCTTCTCGTCGTCTGCGCCGTCCTCGGACGGCTCGTCGGGGGTGCCTTCCGGCTGAACGCCCTGCTCGCCGGGCACGGCGTCCCGCGGGCCTTCGCCGCCGCCGTCCGGCCGGTCGCCGCCGCGGGCCGTCGAGACCACGACGGCGCCCTCGGGGGCCTCGGCGCACACCGCGAGGACCGTGGTGCCCGACTCGGCGATCGACTTCAACAGGCCCCAGACCGCGGCCCATTCGGCTGCGGAGAGCTTGAGGTCCGTGTCGTCCACGGCCAGCAGGCGCGGACGGACGATCAGGGCCAGTGCCACGGACAGCCGCAGGGCCTCCAGGCGCTCCAGGTCGCGTACGGCGGTCCTGGAGCCCTTGGGCAGCGCGTCGCAGTCGAGCCCGGCGGCGGCGAGGGCGGCCTCGATCCGCTCTCCCGCCTCGGCCGACTTCTCGGCACCCGGCCGCAGCAGCGCGCGCAGGGGCGCGCCGAACCGGCTGTGCAGCAGCGCCCGTTCCCGCAGATGCTCCCCGACGGTCAGCGCCGGGTCGAGGTCGGTGACTCCGGGCACGTGCGCGAGCGCGCTGGTCCGGCGCACCGCGGCCATCTCCCTGGGCAGCCGGTGCCCGCCCACCGTGGCCCGCCCCTCGGTCGGCTTCATCCGGCCGGTGAGCGTGAGCAGCAGACAGGTCCGGCCCGAGCCCGAGGGCCCCTCGACGGCGATGAGCGAGCCGGGTTCCGCGTCGAGGCCGACGCCCCGGAACGCCCAGCCGCGCGGTCCCTTCAGGCCGAGGTCCGCGGCGCTGACGGCTGTCCCGTCCGCTGCCCCTGGCACGTCCATGTCCCTCCTGGATCCCATGAGGCGCCGACGCCCCCGTTTTGAACTGACCAGTCAGTTCAAAAGCTACCGTGAACCTGGAAGCGAAGCAAAAGCGCATGTCGGTCGCCCGCAGGAAAGGCGGCCGCGCTGCACCCGCCCACCCGCCAAGGAGAGGCATCGGCCCAGGTCAGAACGGATTGTCAGTGGCATACCTCACGATGGGCACATACGGCCACAGGGCCGTCACGCAGACGACAGGAGGTTCGTCATGGCCAGCCACCACGCAGCCGCCGCACACCGGCGGCGCGGCACCGGCCCTGCCCCCTCACTGACCGGCCCGGCGAGCGATGTGCACCCCGTGCTGCGCCGGGCCACGGCGCCGCCCGCCGCACTGGACCTGCTCGCCCAGGCCCGTGCCGGACTCGAGGAGGCGGCCGTTCTCGAGACGCCCAACGAGCGCTATGCGACGGCCCATCTGGCCGCCCTGCGCATCGCCGCCGCCGTGCTCGCCGCGCGGGGACGCCCGGAGCCGACGGCGCGGCGCCGCGCCAGGATCAGAAGCGCCTGGGAGGTGCTCCCCGAGATCGCGCCCGAACTGACCGAGTGGTGCGCGCTGTTCGCCGCCGGAGCCCCGCGTCGCGCCCGTGCCGAGGCCGGCATCAAGGGCGCGGCCGGTGCCCGGGAGGCGGACGACCTGATACGCGACGTGGCGATGTTCCTGCGCCTGGTCGAGCGGATGCTGGTGCTCCAGCCGGTGCTGCCGCAGCCGAGGCCGGAGCGGGACCGGCAGCTCCCGGATCGGCAGCTCCCGGATCGGCGGATGCCGGATCGGCGGATGCCGGACGCCGGATGAGCATGGGCAAGGGCGGAGGGGCGTCCGAGCGGGCCGCTCGCACGCCGGCCCACCGCCGCCGGGGGCGGTGCGGTGTCCGGCGGGCGGACAGGCCGCCGCCCGGGGCTCCGGAGGCAATGGGGCTCGGGGCTCCGGAGGCAATAGGGTGGAGGCGCATGAAGCCTTCGCCCTGGTACCGGGGGCGGAAGGCAGCCCGATCGCTCCGCCGTACACCAGGCGGTGCCGCGCCGAGGAGTCAACTGCCGTGTCGGACCCGATGCGCCCGCCCGTCTCCCACCACCACGCTCGAACGACGTCGCTACGCGCGGACCCCTCCCCCCGCGCGTCCCTCCGTACCGCCGTGGTCTGGGAGGTTCTCAAGGACGCCCTCGACCGCCGCGCCAAGGCCACGGGACGGGACGTGCTGGACGTCCTCGACACCGGCGGAGGCAGCGGCAAGTTCGCCGTGCCCGTCGCCCGCCTCGGCCATCGCGTCACCGTCGTGGACCCCAGTCCCAACGCACTGTTCGCGCTGGAACGCCGGGCCGCCGAGGCCGGTGTCGCGGACCGGGTGCTGGGCGTCCAGGGCGACGCCCACGGCCTCTTCGACGTGGTCGAGCGCGGCGGCTACGACGCGGTGCTGTGCCATGGCGTCCTGGAGTACGTGGACGACCCCGCCGAGGGCGTCCGCAACGTGGTCGCCGCGCTGCGCCCCGACGGCGTCCTCAGCCTGCTCGCCGCCGGCCTCGGCGGTGCCGTGCTCGCGCGGGCCCTCGCCGGGCACTTCAAGGAGGCCAAGCAGGCGCTGGAGGATCCGAACGGCCGCTGGGGCGTGGGCGACCCGGTGCCGCACCGGTTCACCGCCGAGCAGCTCACCGGGCTCGTCGAGGACGCGGGCCTGCGCGTCGGCGCCGTGCACGGTGTCCGGGTCTTCGCGGACCTCGTGCCGGGGGTGCTGGTGGACACCGAGCCGGGCGCCCTGGAGGCGCTGCTCGAGCTGGAGGCCGCGGCCGCCGAGCTTCCCGCGTTCCACTCCGTGGCCACGCAGCTGCACGTCCTCGCCGAGACCCAGGGGGCCGCCGGGGCCTGAGCCGCTTCCCCTGACGAGCCCCTGATCAGGGGCTCGGCGGCGGATGGAGTAAGCCACAGGCCACCCGATCGGGCGATCCGCGCCGTATGATCGAAGGAGACCGCCCGGCATGACGGCTCGGCCGCTGGGGAATGGAAGCCTCAGCAGCCGGGACACCCATGGCGGGTTCCGGTTGGCCAATTGGCGTAGAGGGGCGGGTTTCAAGGGGGCGATTCCCTGCCTATCCTGAAGGGGACCCCCGGTCGCCCCGGCGACTGCACGATGAGGAGGACTCCGTGCCGCTCTCGGAGCACGAGCAGCGAATGCTCGAGCAGATGGAGCGAGCGCTGTACGCCGAAGATCCCAAGTTCGCGACAGCGCTTGAGGGAAGCGGGCTGCGTACGTACACCCGGCGACGGGTCTACCAGGCGGTCGCAGGCTTCCTGGTGGGTATCGCGCTCCTCATGGCCGGAATGGTCGCACAGCAGATCTGGATCAGCGTGGTGGGATTCCTCGTCATGCTGGGCTGCGCCGTGCTCGCCGTGACCGGGTGGCGACGGGCTCCCAAGCCGGGCGAGCAGGGGGCGCCGGGCGCCCGCAGGCAGGCGCGGCAGCGACGCTCCATGATGGACCGGATCGAGCAGCGCTGGCAGCGGCGCCGGGACGAGCAGGGTCAGTAACCCTCCCACGGCACTCGAGGACAACCGACAGGGGGCGGCCACCGACGAGGTGGTCGCCCCCTGTTGCCGTCCCCGGACGGCGCACGGAGCCTCCCGCCCCGCCGCCCGCCCGGCTCGGCCGCCCGGCCGGTCCGTCACGGATGCCCGGCCCGCGGCGGCGTGCCGAGGTCCGAGGCGGTCCCGGTACCGGAGGGACGCGGCGGCGCCCGCCCGCTCCCCGGGGACCGGAGCGGGCGGCGCCGCGCGTCACCCGCTGCGCTGTCCGGACGGGCGCCGTGTCAGGGCGACCCAGCGCGCCGACCAGCGGGCCCCGAGCTTCCCCCAGCGGTCGCTGAGGGCCCACACCGCGCGCACGGCCGAGCGCGGCGCCAGGACCGCACGCAGCCGCGTCCGCCGCCCGGCCGAGGACCGCAGGGCCGCCCGCAGCCTGCGCACATCCTCGACCAGCCCGGGTGCAAAGCGCGGCTGCGGGGCGAAGAGCGCCTGCTCCACCGCGCCGGCCACCCGGTGCACGGCCTCGGCCGTCGCCGTGTCCAGCCGGCCGAGCCGCACGATCCGCTCGGCGGCCTTCCGCGGGGTCAGTGCGTCGTCCGGCGCCATGCCGTAGTCCCACGCCGTGTCGATGAGTTCGCGCCACACGGCCAGGGCGTGTCCCACGACGGCCTCGGCGACCGGGTCCGGAGCGGCCTCGCCCGGCAGGACGGTCATCCCGATCTCGGACGTGTACGACTCGCCGGCCCCGCGTTCCCCGCGGCGTGCGCGAGCCGGCGAGGGAGCGGACGGCGCGTGCTGCGCGGAGGCCAGCCGCAGCGACCGGCTCCTGAGCCGCCACAGCATCGGCGCCAGCGGCACCGCGAGCAGGACCAGCCCGAGCAGCGTCCACGCCAGGATCTGGTACCAGGGCGGTCCGCCGTCCCCGGAGACCGCCACGGCCTGCGCGGACCGGCTCGGGCAGGCCTCGAGCTTGCGCATCGCGGGCGTGCAGCTCTCGCTCGCCGACGGCGCGGCGGACGGTGCCGTGGACGACGACAGCGACGGCCGCGGCGCGACCGGGTCGGTGCCGCTCGGCGTGTCCGCCTGGGTGTACGAGGGTGGCGAGCCCCGGTTCGGAGTCGGCTCGAAGCGGGTCCAGCCCACGCCCTCGAAGTACAGCTCCGGCCATGCGTGGGCGTCCCGCAGCCCCACCGACATCGAACCGTCCGTCTGCACGGAGCCAGGGGTGAAGCCCACCGCCACCCGTGCCGGTATGCCCAGCGTGCGCGCCATCGCGGCCATCGCGAAGGAGAAGTGCACGCAGAAGCCCTGCTTCTCCTTGAGGAACCGGGCGATCGCACCCGGTCCGGTGCCGACCTGCACCTGGGTGTCGTAGGTGAACCCGCCGTCCACCGCGAAGTACTCCTGGAGCTTGACCGCTTCCTCGTAGTGGTTCGACGACCCGGCGGTCACCCGGCGTGCCGTCCGGGCCACCGCCGACGGCAGCGACGAGGGCACCTTGGTGAACTCGCGCTGCAGCGGTGCCGGCGGTGCCGGCGCCGTGGCCAGCTGCGCCGCGGTCGGCTGCACGATCAGGCTCTTGACCTCGTACTGCACGCCCCGCGTGTTCTGCCCGTGGTCCCCGACGAGCGTGCGGCCGACCGGTTCGTACCGCCAGTTGCCGCCGACCTTCACCCCCGTCGCGGGGTAGGGCATGGGCAGCCAGTCCTGTGCGTACCAGTCGGCCGCCGAGATCCTGGTCTCGATCTCGGTCCGCCGCACGTCGCCCGCGAGACCGGCCGGCGTGGGAAGCCGGTCGGGGACGGCGGTGATGCGCCGCTGGGCCGGCTTCCAGCTCGTGCCGTCGAAATCGTCCAGGGCGACGATCCGCAGATACATGTCCTGCGTGTCCCGAGTGTCGGTGCGGTAGGCCATGACCTGGCGGTCCTGGTCCACGTTCAGGCTGTCGCGCAGCGACACCAGGGGGTTGACCGCGGAGATGGTGCCGCCGTCGCCGATGCCCGCCCCCACGCCCGTGCGGGCACCGTCCAGCAGCCCGCCGTCGAGCGAGGGCAGGGCGAGCGGCACCACCAGGGCGATCCCCAGCGCCACCGCGCCGATGCGGCGCCCGGTGCGGACGGGGGCGACGACGCCTGAGTCCGTGCCGGGAGTCCGGGGCCCGCCGCTGAAGACCCGGCCCCACTGGGAGAGCCGGTCGCGGCCCTCGGCCAGCAGCAGCAGCAGATAGCCGCCCGCGGCGACGAGGAACCACAGCCAGTCGGTGCCGCCGTCGGACAGGCCCGCGGCCACCGCGTACAGCGCCAGCAGCGGCAGCCCGGCCGGGGCCGCCGCGCGGAACGTCACCGCCAGCGTGTCCACCAGGAGCCCGATCACCAGGACCCCGCCGACGATCAGCAGCCGGATCCCGGGGGTCAGCGGCGCCGGGATCGCATACCGCCCGACGTCCTCAGCGCCCGACCGCAGCAGCTGCCCGAAGTGGTGGAAGGCGTCCGGGCCGGGGAGGAACCCGGCGATGGCCCGGTCGCGGGCGAAGGTCAGCGTGAGCAGCATCAGGTCGGCCACCACCTGGCAGGCGACGGTCAGCGGACGGGCCAGCGGCACCCGCCGGGTCAGCGCGCCCACCCCCGTCTGCACCGCCACCAGGAAGGCCGCCTGGAAGAACCAGGTCGCCAGCGTCACCAGCGGCAGCAGGGCGCACGACGTCATCAGCGTCGCCGCCGCGGCGCACAGCGCCAGGCGGGCTCGTCCGCTCATGACCGTCCCTCCGGGCCGCCGACGGCACCGACGCCCGTGCGCTGTCGGTCCGCCTCGCGCCACAGCTCCGCCAGCGAGACGCCCCGGGGCGCCGTCAGTGCGGTCCAGCCCGCGTCGCGCAGCATCCGCAGCCGCTCCTCGCTCCGGTCCACGGGGCCGGGCACATCGGCCGGTTCGCGTCCCCAGGAGTCGCTGTCCAGCAGGAAGGCGAGCGCGCCGCCGCTGCGCCTGCTCATCTTGGCGGCCACGGCCGCCTGCTCCTCGTCGAGGTCGCCGAAGAAGGCCACCAGCAGGCCCTCGTTCCCGCCACGCAGCACGTCGTACGCGCGTGACAGACCCGTGCCGTCCGAGTGGTCGATCACGGCGAGCGTGTCCATCATCAGCCCGGCCGCGTCCGCGGACCCCTGGCTCGCGCCCGCGAACCCGTCCGCGCCCTCACCGGGCACCGAGTTGCCCGTGTCGGTCAACAGCCGCACGGAGAAGCCTCGTTCCAGCAGGTTCACCAGCGCGGACGCCGCGCCCGCGACCGCCCATTCGAAGGCCGAGTCGGGTCCCGCGCCGTGGAAGGCGATGCCGCGGGTGTCGAGCAGCACCGTGCACCGGGCCCGCTGCGGCTGTTCCTCCCGGCGCACCATCAGCTCGCCGTAGCGCGCGGTGGAGCGCCAGTGCACCCGGCGCAGGTCGTCGCCGTGCCGGTAGCCGCGCGGGATCACGTCGTCCTCGCCGGCCAGCGCCAGCGAGCGCTGCCGCCCGTCCCCGTACCCCTTCGCCTCGCCCGTGAGCCGGGTAGGCGGCAGCGGCTCCACGCGCGGGACGACCGTCAGCGTGTCGTACGTCGAGAAGGAGCGGGTCAGTTCGCACATTCCGAAGGGGTCGGCGAGGCGCAGCTGGAGCGGGCCGAGCGGATAGCGGCCGCGCAGGTCGGAGCGCACCCGGTACGACACCTCGCGGCGGCCGCCCGCCTCCACCCGGTCCAGGACGAACCGGGGGCGCGGCCCCAGGACGTAGGGCACCCGGTCCTGGAGCATCAGCAGTCCGGTGGGCAGCCGCGAGACGTTGTCCACGCGCAGATGCACCCGGGCCTCCGAACCCGCGGGAACGCGGGCGGGGGAGAGGCGCCGGCTGCCCGCGACCCGGTAGCGCGTGCGGTACAGCACGGTCGCGCACACCAGCGGCAGCACCGCCAGCAGGAGCCCGACCCGGAGCAGATCGCTCTGGCCGAGGACGTAGGCGCAGACGGCGGCGGCGATGCCGGCGGCCAGGAAGGAGCGCCCGCGCGTGGTCAGTCCGGCGAACACGGTGCGCAGTCCGCCCCCGGCGCGCTCCGCGGGGCGCGCCGTCCCCCCGGAGGCCATCACAGCCTCCGGGGAGGCTGCTGGTCGTAGCCCCGGCCCATGGCCAGGCCGGACTGCTGCTGGGGTGCTGCGGGCACCGGGGTGCGCTGCAGGATCTCCTCGACGACCTGCTCCGCGGTCCGCCGGTTGAGCTGGGCCTGAGCGGTGGGCAGCAGACGGTGCGCCAGGACCGCCACGGCGAGGGACTGCACGTCGTCGGGCAGCGCGTACTCCCGGCCGCCGAGGGCGGCGGCGGCCTTCGCCGCGCGCAGCAGGTGCAGCGTGGCGCGCGGCGAGGCGCCGAGTCTGAGGTCGGGATGCGTCCGCGTGGCCGTGACCAGGTCCACCGCGTAGCGCCGCACGGCATCCGCGACGTGGACGCCCCGGACGGCCTCGACCAGCTTCACGATCTCGTGCGCGTGCGCGACCGGCTGGAGATCGTCCAGGGGGTTCACTCCGCCGTGGACGTCGAGCATCTGCAGCTCGGCCTCCGGACTGGGGTAGCCGATGGAGACACGGGCCATGAAGCGGTCGCGCTGGGCCTCGGGCAGCGGGTAGGTGCCCTCCATCTCGACCGGGTTCTGGGTGGCGACCACCATGAAGGGGCTGGGCAGGGTGTACGTCTGGCCGTCGATGGTGACCTGGCGCTCCTCCATCGACTCCAGCAGCGCGGACTGCGTCTTGGGCGAGGCGCGGTTGATCTCGTCGCCGATCACGATCTGGGCGAAGATCGCGCCCGGCTTGAACTCGAAGTCCCGGCGCTGCTGGTCCCAGATGGACACGCCCGTGATGTCCGAGGGCAGCAGGTCGGGGGTGAACTGGATGCGTCGCACCGAACAGTCGATGGAGCGTGCCAGCGCTTTGGCGAGCATGGTCTTGCCGACGCCGGGGACATCCTCGATCAGAAGATGTCCCTCGGCGAGCAGCACGGTCAGCGAGAGCCGTACGACCTCTGGCTTGCCCTCGATCACTCCTTCCACCGAACTGCGGACACGCTCCACAGTGGCGGTCAGATCTGTAAGGCTCGCTCGATCGTCATAGGTCGTCACCCGGCCCTCCTCGGCCCGTTCTTTCTCCGGGCCGACGCTCTGCGATGCGGACCGGCCCACCCCGGATTACGGACGCCACGCGGGAAATGCTCTGCGTGACGCCACACCCGCATTCTTGTGGCCGTTACCGGTTCGTGTCACTCGCCTGTGGATAACTGGCTGCGAGATGTCGGCCTTACGGCCTTTTCGGCGCAGTGGGGCCGGGATTTTTGCCCGAATACCTGTTCGGTGGGGCAGGTTCGGGGTGACGGGCGGGGTGGGAACCGCGTCGTCAGGCGGGGTCGATCTCGCGCAGCAGCCCCGTCTTCACGTCGAAGACGAAGCCGCGCACGTCGTCCGTGTGCACGAGGAACGGGGAGGTGCGCACGCGCTGCATCGACTGCCGCACGTCCTGGTCGACGTCGCGGAACGCCTCGACCGCCCAGGCGGGCCGCTGGCCGACCTCCATCTCCAGCTCGTGCCGGAAGTCCTCGGTGAGGGACTCCAGGCCGCAGCCCGTGTGGTGGATGAGCACGATGCTGCGGGTGCCGAGCGCCCGCTGGCTGATGGTGAGGGAGCGGATCACGTCGTCGGTGACGACGCCGCCCGCGTTGCGGATGGTGTGACAGTCGCCGAGCTCGAGGCCGAGCGCGGCGTGCAGGTCGAGCCGGGCGTCCATGCAGGCCACGACCGCGACGTGGAGGATGGGACGGGCGTCCATCCCGGGGTCGCTGAATGCGGCGGCATAGCGCCCGTTGGCCTCTACGAGACGGTCCGTGACGGTGCCGCCGAGTATGGCGCCTTCGGGGCTGGGGGGAACGGATGCAGTAGTGGTCATACCCATGACGGTACTGGTCACAGACGGTCCGAGCCTGCTGTGAGAGGGGACAAAGAACGTCGTCGGGGCTTGTTGTGACGCAACCCACACGGACAGTGAAACGCCGCTGGACGGGTGAATCGGCGCACAGCGGGCCGCGGCGACGAGCCGGTGCGCGACGCGCAGGCCGGTTGATTGACCGCAAGACTCGGTGGACTAAAGTGACGCGAAGCGGGAGGCGAGACGCTCTCCCTGCGGACTGTTCACCCGGAGACCCCGGCAGTACGCCGGTTTCTCCCCACGTGCGCGGCGCGTACGTACGGCTCGGCCTCCTCCCGCTCCCGGTCGGCCGGCGCTTCCGGCGCCGGCGGGCGACCTCTTCACCGGGGGGACCCCGGCGTCAGCCCGGGAGAGGGCGGGGACCCGGCGGTGCGCACCGGCCGCGCCGGATCCGAGAGGCCCCGAAGTGACAGGGCGCGAAGCGCTTCCCGACAACGGCGGCGGGCGACCGGCCGGCCGCCATGTGCCCGTCATGCTCCGGCAGTGCCTGGACATGCTGGCTCCGGCCCTCACCGCGCCGGGGGCCGTCGTCGTCGACTGCACCCTCGGGCTCGGCGGGCACAGCGAGGCGCTGCTGAGCCGGTTTCCCGAGGTCCGGCTCGTGGGGCTCGACCGTGACAAGGAGGCGCTGCGTCTGTCCGGGCAGCGGCTGGCCCCCTTCGGGGAGCGCGCCACGCTGGTGCACGCGGTCTACGACGAACTCCCCGAAGTGCTCGAACGGCTCGGTGTTCCGCGCGTCCAGGGCGTGCTGTTCGACCTGGGCGTCTCCTCGATGCAACTCGACGAGGCGGAGCGCGGTTTCGCGTACGCGCAGGACGCCCCGCTCGACATGCGCATGGACCAGACGACGGGCATCGGTGCCGCCGAGGTCCTCAACACCTACCCTCCGGGCGAACTCGTGCGGATCCTGCGGGCCTACGGCGAGGAGAAGCAGGCCAAGCGGATCGTGTCCGCGATCGTGCGCGAGCGCCAGAAGGAGCCGTTCACGAACAGCGCGCGGCTCGTGGAGCTGATCCGTGACGCGCTGCCGCAGGCGGCCAAGCGGACCGGCGGCAACCCCGCCAAGCGCACCTTCCAGGCGCTCCGCATCGAGGTCAACGGCGAACTCTCCGTCCTGGAGAGGGCGATCCCCGCGGCCGTGAAGGCGCTCGCCGTCGGTGGCCGGATCGCCGTCCTCTCCTATCACTCGCTCGAGGACCGTCTCGTCAAGCAGGTGCTCGCGGCCGGCGCCGCGAGCACCGCGCCGCCCGGGCTGCCGGTCGTGCCCGAGCACCACCAGCCCCGGCTCAAGCTCCTCACCCGCGGTGCCGAACTTCCCACCGAGGACGAGGTGGCCGAGAACCGACGCGCGGCCCCGGCACGCCTGCGCGGCGCCGAGCGCATCCGCGAGGACATCGGGTGAGCCGGCCGCCAGGACGCCGGGTGAGCCGGCCGCCAGGACACCTGTGAGCGGGACGGGAGGACGTCGAGTGGGCCGGACGGGAGCGCGCCGGGTGAGCCGGGCGGAAGGGGTGGTCGAGTGAACTGCGGACCCGGGACGTACGCGCGACGGGAGGGCGTGTGAGCAGAAGACCCGAACTCAGGGGGCGGGCCGCCCGGCTGGCGCGGCTGATCCCCGTGCGCGGCGCCCGCGCCGCCGCCCGTACCCCCTTCGTGCTGCTCGTCGTGCTGCTGCTCGGCGGCGGGCTCATCGGGCTCCTCGTGCTGAACTCCGCGCTCAGCGAGGGCGCGTTCAAACTCGACGACCTGCACCGGGAGACCAAGAACCTCACCGACGAGGAGCAGGCGCTCCAGCGGGACGTGGACGCCTACTCGGCCCCCGACGCCCTGCAGCGCCGCGCCCGCGAACTCGGCATGGTCCCCGGCGGCGACCCCGCCTTCCTCAACCCCGACGGCACCGTCAGGGGCGTCCCCGAAGCCGCCGCCCCGCAGGCCGCGGCGAGCACCGGGACCGAGGGCCCGCCCGAGGCATCAGGCCCCGACGCGAGTGCGACGGCCTCCCCGCCACCGTCCGGGGGTGCGACGGCCTCCCCGCCACCGTCCGGGGGTGCGACGGCCTCCCCGCTCCCGTCCGGGGGTGCGACGGCCTCCCCGCCACCGTCCGGGGGTGCGACGGCCCCGCTGTCCGCCATGTCGCCGCCGTCACTGTCGCCGGACGCCCTCTCGGCGGCCCGCCCCACGACGGAGCCCGCCACCCCGCCCGCAGCCCCTTCCACGACCCCCGGCAGGTGACGGAAGTGTCCGACAGGGAACCGCCGCGCCGCCGCGTGCCCGGCCCCGCCCGGCCCGCACGCCCCGACGCCCGGCGCCGCCCGGCCCCGGGCACCCGCCCCGCCCGCCGCCCGGCCCCGGGGCGCGGGCCCGCGCCCCGGACCATCCGGCTCGGCAGCCCGCGTCCCCGGCTGCGCATGGTCGGCCTCGCCCTGACCCTGGTCATGCTCGCCTTCGTCGCGCGGCTGCTGCAGGTGCAGGCCGTGGACGCGAGCGCATACGCCGCCAAGGCCGACCAGAACCGGTATGTCGGCCGCACCCTGGCCGCCGTACGGGGCGAGATCACGGACCGCAACGGCAACGAGCTGGCGACCAGCGTGGACGCGTACGACATCACGGCCGACCCCACGCTCTTCACCCAGGAGATCACCAAGACGTCGGACGCCCCCGAGCAGGCGGCCGAGCTCCTCGCCCCGATCCTCGGCCGGGACACCGCCGCGATCGCCAAGAAGCTCAGGACCCCGCACACCCGCTACGTCCTGCTGGCGCGCCGCCGGACCCCCCAGGTCTGGAAGCAGATCAAGGACCTGAAGAACACGCTCGCGGCCAAGGCCGAGAGCGAGAAGGACGGGGTCAGCGTCCTCGCGGGCGTCCTCGCCGAGCCCACGAGCAAGCGCGTCTACCCCAACGGCGGCCTCGCCGCCGGGATACTGGGCTGGGTCAACGCCGAGGGCAGGGGCGGCGGCGGTGTCGAGCAGCAGCTGAACAAGGAGCTGGCCGGTCAGGACGGCAGGATCCGCTACGCCCAGTCCGGGGGCCGTCTGGTGCCGACCGCGGGCTCCGCCGAGACGCCCGCCGTGGCCGGATCCGACGTCGAGCTGACCATCGACCGCGACATCCAGTGGGCCGCCCAGAACGCGATCACCGAGCAGGTGAAGAAGTCGAAGGCCGACCGCGGCTACGTGGTCGTGCAGGACACGCGGACCGGCCAGATCCTGGCCATGGCGAACTCGCCCGGCTTCGACCCCAACGACCTGACGAAGGCCGATCCGGCGGCCCTGGGCAACGCGGCCCTCCAGGACGCGTACGAGCCCGGCTCCACCGCCAAGGTCATGTCGATGGCGGCGGTGCTCCAGGAGAACGTCGCCACGCCGATGACGCACGTCACCGTG
The DNA here is from genome assembly GCF_042869095.1 of Streptomyces sp. NPDC007264. Lineage (NCBI taxonomy): Bacteria > Bacillati > Actinomycetota > Actinomycetes > Kitasatosporales > Streptomycetaceae > Streptomyces > Streptomyces sp. NPDC007264. The sequence continues at coordinate 388,522 of NZ_JBIAFD010000006.1, read as the reverse complement.
CCCAACCGGCTGCACCGCGGCGACCGGATCTTCCAGGACGACATCGACCACGAGACCTGGTACCTGACGCTCAACGGCGTCCTCGCCAAGTCCAGCAACATCGGCACCATCCTGGCGGCCGGCCAGCTGGGCAAGACCCAGGCGGAGGCCAACCGGGTCCTCTACTCCTACCTGCGCAAGTTCGGCATCGGCCGGCCGACCGGGCTCGGGTTCCCCGGCGAGACGAGGGGCATCCTCGCGCCCCCCGGCACCTGGTCGACGTCGCAGCAGTACACGATTCCTTTCGGCCAGGGCGTGTCGATCAACGCGGTGCAGGCGGCGTCGGTCTACTCGACCGTCGCCAACGGGGGTGTCCGCGTCGAGCCCACGCTCGTGCGCGGCACCAAGGGCGCGGACGGGCGCTTCACACCCGCCCCGAAGCCCGAGGAGACCCGGGTCGTCAGCGAGAAGACGGCGAAGACCCTCGCCCGGATGCTGGAGTCCGTCGTGGACGACGAGCAGGGGACGGGCGCCAAGGCGCGCATCCCCGGCTACCGGGTCGCGGGGAAGACGGGTACGGCCAACCGCGTGGATCCGGCCACCGGCAGGTATCGCGGCTACACGTCCTCCTTCGCCGGATTCGCGCCCGCGGACAAGCCCCGGGTCACCGTCTACTGCGCGATCCAGAACGCCACCAAGGGCAACTACTTCGGCGGCCAGATCTGCGGTCCGATCTTCAAGCAGGTCATGGAGTTCGCCCTGAAGACCCTCCAGGTGCCGCCCACCGGTGCCGGGGCGGCGAACCTCCCCGTCACGTTCACGCCATGATCAGCACTACGGGAAAGACCGACGAGGAACCAGCTCGTGACAACGATCAGCCCCGATCCCGGGGACCAGAACCCGCCCTCGCCCTCGCCCGCCCCTCGCCCACCCGCGTCCCCGGCGGACCCCGCCCCAGGGCTCCCTTTTAGCCCGGGCGGGGGTCGGCCCGGTACGCTCACCGCCGTGTCACACGCCGATCAGTCCCCCAGCACCCCCAAGGGCGCTCCCGTGACCAGTCCGGGACCGCCGCGACCGGTCCACGTCTCCGCCGTACCCCTTGCGGAGCTCGCCGTCCAGCTGGGTGTCACCCCGCCGGAGAGCGCGGCCGAGGTCACGGGCATCACCCACGACTCGCGGGCCGTCCGCCCCGGTGACCTGTACGCCGCCCTGCCCGGCGCCCGGCTGCACGGCGCCGACTTCGCGGCCCAGGCGGCCGGCCTCGGCGCCGTCGCCGTGCTGACCGACCCCACGGGCGCCGAACGCGCCGCCGCGACCGGGCTCCCGGTCCTCGTGGTGGACGACCCGCGCGGGCGGATGGGCGAGCTGGCCGCCGGGGTCTACGGCCACCCCGGGCGCGACCTGCTCCAGATCGGCATCACCGGCACCTCCGGCAAGACCACGACCGCGTACCTCGTCGAGGGGGGCCTGCGGACCTCCCACAGCACCGGGCTCGTCGGCACCGTCGAGACGCGGATCGGTGACGAGCGCGTCAAGTCCGAGCGCACCACCCCCGAAGCCACCGATCTGCAGGCCCTGTTCGCCGTCATGCGCGAGCGCGGGGTCGACGCGGTCGCCATGGAGGTCTCCAGCCACGCCCTGGTCCTGGGCCGGGTCGACGGCTGCGTCTTCGACGTCGCGGTCTTCACCAACCTGAGCCCGGAGCACATGGAGTTCCACTCCGACATGGAGGACTACTACCGGGCCAAGGCGCAGCTGTTCACGGAGAAACGCAGCCGGGCCGGTGTCGTCAACCTCGACGACGAATACGGCCGCAGGCTCGTGAAGGAGGCCGGCGTGCCCGTCGTCACCTTCTCCGCCGAGGGCAGCCCCGACGCCGACTGGCGCGCCGAGGACGTCCGCGTCGGCCCGGTGGACGCGACGTTCACCGTGACCGGCCCCGAGGGGGAGCGCATCACCGCCAGGTCGCCGCTGCCCGGCCCCTTCAACGTCGCCAACACCCTCGCCGCGATCGTCGCCCTGGCCGCCGCCGGTCTCGACCCGCAGACCGCCGCCGACGGCGTCGCCGCCGTGCCGGGCGTACCGGGACGCCTGGAGCGCGTGGACGCCGGGCAGCCGTACCTCGCGGTCGTCGACTACGCGCACAAGACCGACGCGGTCGAGTCGGTGCTGCGTGCCCTGCGCAAGGTCACCGAGGGCAGGCTGCACGTGGTGCTCGGCTGCGGCGGCGACCGCGACCGGACCAAGCGCGCGCCGATGGGCGCCGCCGCGGCCCGGCTCGCCGACACGGCCGTACTGACCTCCGACAACCCCCGCTCCGAGGATCCCCTCGCGATCCTCGCGACCATGCTCGAAGGCGCGGCCTCCGTGCCCGCGCACGAACGCGGCGAGGTGCAGGTCTTCGAGGACCGGGCCGCCGCCGTCGCCGCGGCCGTCGCCCGTGCGCGGCCCGGGGACACCGTCCTGGTCGCGGGCAAGGGCCACGAGCAGGGCCAGGACATCGCCGGAGTGGTCCGTCCCTTCGACGACCGCCAGGTGCTCCGCGAAGCTATCCAGAAGACCCAGGGATGAACTTGTGATCGCCCTCTCTCTCGCCGAGATCGCCACAGTCGTCGGCGGGCAGACGCACGACATACCGGACCCGTCCGTCCAAGTGACCGGACCGGTCGTCCGGGACTCCCGCGAAGTGGAGCCCGGCAGCCTCTTCGTCGCCTTCGTCGGCGAGCGCGTGGACGGACACGACTTCGCACCAGCGGTCGTGGAGGCGGGTGCCGCCGCCGTACTGGCGTCCCGCCCCGTCGGCGTGCCCGCGATCGTCGTGGACGACGTCCAGGCGGCCCTCGGCGCCCTCGCCCGGCACGTCGTCGGGAGGCTGGGAGCCACCCTCGTCGCCCTCACCGGCTCCGCGGGCAAGACCAGCACCAAGGACCTCATCGCGCAGGTGCTCCAGCGCAGGGCGCCGACCGTGTGGACGCCCGGCTCGCTCAACAACGAGATCGGGCTGCCGCTCACCGCGCTCAGCGCCACCGAGGACACGAGGTTCCTCGTCCTGGAGATGGGCGCTCGCGGCATCGGCCACATCCGCTACCTCGCTGGCCTGACCCCGCCGAGGATCGGTCTCGTGCTCAACGTCGGCACCGCCCACATCGGCGAGTTCGGCAGCCGCGAGCAGATCGCACAGGCGAAGGGCGAACTCGTCGAGAGCCTGCCGCCCGCGGACGCCGGCGGCGTCGCGGTCCTCAACGCCGACGATCCGCTCGTACGCGCCATGGCCTCCCGTACACAGGCGAAGGTCCTCCTTTTCGGAGAGTCCGGCGAAGCGGACGTACGCGCCGAGAACGTGAGACTCACGGACAGCGGACAGCCCTCTTTCATCCTTCACACACCCTCCGGGTGCAGCGATGTGACCATGCGCCTGTACGGTGAGCACCACGTGTCGAACGCGCTCGCCGCGGCCGCCGTCGCCCATGAGCTGGGCATGTCCGCAGACGAGATCGCCGTTGCGCTCTCCGAGGCGGGCTCCCTCTCCCACTGGCGGATGGAGGTCACCGAGCGCCCGGACGGCGTGACCGTCGTCAACGACGCCTACAACGCGAACCCCGAGTCCATGAGGGCCGCACTGCGCGCGCTCGCGGCGATGGGCAAGGCCGCACGGGCACAAGGGGGGCGTACGTGGGCGGTGCTCGGCAAGATGGCCGAGCTCGGGGACGAGGCGCTCGCCGAGCACGACGCCGTCGGACGGCTCGCCGTCCGGCTCAACGTCAGCAAGCTCGTCGCGGTCGGGGGCAGGGAAGCGTCCTGGCTGCAACTGGGCGCATATAACGAGGGTTCGTGGGGTGAGGAGTCGGTGCACGTGTCCGACGCACAGTCGGCGGTCGACCTGTTGCGCAGCGAATTGCGCCCGGGAGACGTCGTACTCGTGAAGGCGTCCCGGTCGGTCGGGCTCGAGAGCGTGGCCCAGGCGCTGCTCGAGGCCGGGGCCGAGGGTGAGGTGGCTGCCCGATGATGAAGCAGATCCTGTTCGCAGGAGTCATCGGCCTCTTCCTGACCCTGATCGGCACCCCGCTGCTGATCAAGCTGCTGGCCCGCAAGGGCTACGGGCAGTACATCCGCGACGACGGCCCGCGCGAGCACCACAGCAAGCGCGGTACGCCGACCATGGGTGGCATCGCCTTCATCCTGGCGACGATCGCCGCCTACTTCCTGTCCAAGGTGATCACGGGCAAGCCGCCGACCTTCTCCGGGCTGCTGGTGCTCGGCCTGATGGGCGGCATGGGCCTGGTCGGCTTCCTGGACGACTACATCAAGATCGTCAAGCGCCGCTCGCTCGGCCTGCGGGCCAAGGCGAAGATGGCCGGCCAGCTGATCGTCGGCATCGCCTTCGCCGTGCTGGCGCTGCAGTTCGCCGACGCCCGGGGCAACACCCCGGCCTCCACCAAGCTCTCCTTCGTGCAGGACTTCGGCTGGACCATCGGCCCGGTGCTGTTCGTGATCTGGGCGCTGTTCATGATCCTGGCGATGTCGAACGGCGTGAACCTCACCGACGGTCTCGACGGCCTCGCCACCGGCGCCTCCGTGCTGGTCTTCGCCGCCTACACGTTCATCGGCGTCTGGCAGTTCCAGGAGTCCTGCGCCAACGCGCAGACCCTGACCAACCCGGCCGCCTGCTACGAGGTGCGCGACCCGCTCGACCTGGCCGTCGTCTCCTCCGCGCTGATGGGCGCCTGCATCGGCTTCCTGTGGTGGAACACCTCGCCCGCCAAGATCTTCATGGGTGACACCGGTTCGCTGGCCCTGGGCGGCGCGCTCGCCGGCCTCGCGATCTGCTCCCGCACGGAGATGCTGCTCGCGCTGCTCGGCGGTCTCTTCGTCCTGATCACCCTGTCCGTCGTGATCCAGGTGGGCTCCTTCCGCCTCACCGGCAAGCGCGTCTTCCGGATGGCGCCGCTCCAGCACCACTTCGAACTCAAGGGCTGGTCAGAGGTCCTCGTCGTGGTCCGTTTCTGGATCATCCAGGGAATCTGCGTCATCGTGGGACTGGGCATCTTCTACGCCGGATGGGCAGCGGAAAAGTGACCGACTGGCAGGGCAAGCACGTCACCGTCGCCGGCCTCGGCGTCTCGGGCGTCCCGGCGGCCAAGGTGCTGCACGGCCTCGGCGCCGTCGTGACGGTCGTCAACGACGGCGACGACGAGCGCGCCCGGGAGCAGGCCGCGGAGCTGGAGGCGCTCGGCGTCACGGTCCGGCTCGGCGACGGGGCTTCCCTGCCGGAGGGCACCGAGCTGATCGTCACCGCGCCCGGCTGGCGGCCCGACAAGCCGCTGTTCGCCGCCGCGGCCGAGGCGGGCGTCCCGGTCTGGGGCGACGTCGAGCTGGCCTGGCACCTGCGGGGCCCCGACGCGGCCGACTGGCTCGCCGTGACCGGCACCAACGGCAAGACCACGACCGTGCAGATGCTCGCCTCCATCCTGAGGGCGGCGGGCCTGCGCACGGCCGCCGTCGGGAACATCGGGGTCTCGCTGCTGGACGCCGTCCTCGGCGAGGAGCGGTACGACGTCCTGGCGGTCGAGTTGTCGAGCTATCAGCTCCACTGGGCGCCGTCGGTGCGCGCCCACTCGGCCGCCGTGCTCAACCTGGCACCCGACCACCTCGACTGGCACGGCTCCATGGAGGCGTACGCCGCCGACAAGGGCCGTGTCTACGAGGGCAATCGGGTCGCCTGCGTCTACAACGTCGCCGACAAGGCCACCGAGGACCTGGTGCGCGAGGCGGACGTGGAGGAGGGCTGCCGGGCCGTCGGGTTCACGCTGGGCGCCCCCGGGCCCTCCCAACTCGGTGTGGTGGACGGCATCCTGGTCGACCGCGCCTTCGTCGAGAACCGGCAGCACAGTGCCCAGGAACTGGCGGAGGTGTCCGACGTCACCCCGCCGGCTCCGCACAACATCGCCAACGCCCTTGCCGCGGCGGCCCTCGCGCGCGCCTTCGGGGTACCCCCCAGGGCCGTGCGGGACGGGCTGCGGGCCTTCACACCGGACGCCCATCGCATCGCGCACGTGGCGGACGTGGACGGGGTCGCGTACATCGACGACTCCAAGGCCACCAACACCCACGCCGCGGAAGCGTCGTTGGCGGCGTACGAGTCGATCGTGTGGATCGCGGGCGGTCTCGCCAAGGGCGCGACCTTCGACGAACTGGTCGCCAGGTCGGCACCGCGGCTGCGGGGCGTGGTGCTCATCGGGGCGGATCGGGCGCTGATCCGTGAAGCCCTTGCGCGACACGCGCCGGAAGTGCCCGTCGTCGACCTGGAACGGACCGACACTGGGGCGATGCCCGCGGCTGTGCGGGAGGCGCGGAGGCTCGCTCGCGCGGGCGACACGGTGCTGCTGGCGCCGGCCTGTGCCTCCATGGACATGTTCGCGAACTACAACAAGCGCGGCGACGCCTTCGCGGAAGCGGTTCGCGAACTCGGCGCGGACGCCTGACGGCGGGTCTCGGTCAGTCCGGGCGCGCCCGGACCCCTGGGAGGGACGCGTGACAGGGATGTGGTCGGTGTCTCGTCGGCGGCTTTCCGCCGGTGGCACGGCGCCGCGCCGGCGCTTCGTGGCGGGGTGAGCGTCGTGCCCGGTAGCCGTACAGGCCGTCCTCCCGTCCAGCGGGCCCCGAAGCGGCCCGCCGTGTTCCGCTCCCCGCGCGACAACCCCGTCGCACGGCTGCTCACGCGCACCCGCCGGGCGTGGGACCGGCCCCTCACCGCGTACTACCTGGTCCTCGGCGGCAGTCTGCTGATCACCGTGCTCGGTCTGGTGATGGTCTACTCGGCCTCCCAGATCACCGCGCTGCAGATGTCGCTGCCCGGGTCGTTCTTCTTCCGCAAGCAGTTCCTCGCGGCCTCGATCGGGACCCTGCTGCTGCTCGTGGCCTCGCGGATGCCCGTGAAGCTGCACCGGGCGCTGGCGTACCCGATCCTGGCGGGCGCCGTCTTCCTGATGGTCCTGGTGCAGGTGCCGGGGATAGGGATGGCGGTCAACGGCAACCAGAACTGGATCGCCCTGGGCGGCTCCTTCCAGATCCAGCCCAGCGAGTTCGGCAAGCTCGCGCTCGTGCTGTGGGGCGCCGACCTGATCGCGCGCAAGCAGGAGAAGCGGCTGCTCACGCAGTGGAAGCACATGCTGGTGCCGCTCGTTCCGGTGGCGTTCCTGCTGCTCGGGCTGATCATGCTGGGCGGCGACATGGGCACGGCGATCATCCTGACCGCGATCCTGTTCGGGCTGCTGTGGCTGGCCGGGGCCCCGACCAGGATGTTCGTCGGGGTGCTGGCCTTCGCCGCGACCATCGGCGTCGTCCTGATCAAGACCAGCCCGAACCGCATGGCCCGCCTCGCCTGCATCGGCGCGGCCGATCCGGGTCCGAACGACCAGTGCTGGCAGGCCGTGCACGGCATCTACGCACTGGCGTCCGGCGGACTGTTCGGTTCGGGCCTCGGCGCGAGCGTGGAGAAATGGGGGCAACTCCCCGAAGCGCACACCGACTTCATCTTCGCCGTCACCGGTGAGGAACTGGGTCTCGCGGGCACTCTGTCGGTGCTCGCCCTCTTCGCGGCTCTAGGCTATGCGGGTATCCGCGTGGCCGGACGCACGGAGGACCCCTTCGTGAGGTACGCCGCGGGAGGCGTGACGACCTGGATCACCGCTCAGGCGATGATCAACATCGGTGCGGTGCTCGGCCTGCTGCCGATCGCCGGCGTCCCCCTCCCGCTGTTCTCCTACGGGGGATCCGCCCTGCTGCCGACCATGTTCGCCATCGGGCTGCTGATCGCCTTCGCGCGCGACGAGCCCGCTGCGCGGGCGGCGCTTGCGATGCGGCAACCTCGCTTTGGTAGAAAGCGGGCGGGAGGCCCTCCGGGACCTCGGAGATGGAACACGATGCGACGGCGTGCCTCGGCGGCGCGTTCGTCCGGAGAGCGGTGAATTTCGGTGCATGTCGTACTCGCCGGTGGGGGGACCGCCGGCCACATCGAGCCCGCGCTCGCCCTCGCGGACGCCCTGCGCAGGCAGGACCCGACCGTGGGGATCACGGCCCTGGGCACGGAGCGCGGACTGGAGACCCGGCTCGTACCCGAGCGCGGCTATGAACTCGCGTTGATCCCCGCCGTCCCGCTGCCGAGGAAACCCACCCCCGAACTGATCACGGTCCCCGGGCGGCTGCGCGGCACGATCAAGGCGGCCGAGCAGATCCTCGAGCGCACCAAGGCGGATGTGGTCGTCGGCTTCGGCGGCTATGTCGCCCTGCCCGGCTATCTGGCCGCCAAGCGCCTCGGCGTGCCGATCGTCATCCACGAGGCAAACGCCCGCCCCGGCCTCGCCAACAAGATCGGCTCGCGGTACGCGGCCCAGGTCGCCGTCTCCACCCCGGACAGCAAGCTGCGGGGCGCCCGCTACATCGGCATCCCGCTGCGCCGCTCCATCGCCACCCTGGACCGCGCCGCCATGCGTCCCGAGGGCCGGGCCGCCTTCGGGCTGGACCCGAACCTGCCGACGCTGCTGGTCACCGGCGGCTCGCAGGGCGCGCGCCGGCTCAACGAGGTGATCCAGCAGGTCGCCCCGTACCTTCAGCAGTCCGGGATCCAGATCCTGCACGCGGTGGGCCCGAAGAACGAACTGCCGCAAGTCCACCAAATGCCGGGAATGCCCCCCTATGTGCCGGTACCGTATCTGGACCGGATGGATCTCGCGTACGCCGCGGCCGACATGATGCTCTGCCGCGCGGGCGCGATGACCGTCGCCGAACTGTCCGCCGTCGGGCTTCCGGCCGCCTATGTCCCGCTGCCCATCGGCAACGGCGAACAGCGGCTGAACGCCCAGCCGGTGGTCAAGGCCGGCGGTGGCCTGCTGGTCGACGACGCGGAGCTGACGCCCGAGTGGATCCAGCGCAACATCCTGCCCGTGCTCGGCGATCCGCACCGGCTGTACGAGATGTCCCGGGCCGCCGCGGAGTTCGGCCGCAGGGACGCCGACGACCTGCTCGTCGGCATGGTGTACGAGGCGATCGCCTCGCGCCACCACCAGTGACGCATCGGCGAGTGCGCCGCAGGGGCGTGCCGGTGCCGCGAGGCCGAGCGCGCGCAGGCCCGAAGGGCTGAGCACGGTCGGGCCGCCGGCCGGCGCGCCCCGGAGGCGAACCGGGCCAGGGAAGGGAAGTGCGCGTGGCCGGACCGACGACCGCCGAGCGAGGCAAGCGGCAGCAGCAGGAGTCCGGCCCGCCCCGGCCGCCGCGTCGCGGGCGACTCCGCCGCCCTCATATGCTCATCATCCTTTTGCTGGCAACGCTGTTGGCGATCGGCGGCTCGGTGTGGCTGCTGTACGGCTCACCGTATCTGCGCGTGAAGCGCGTCTCCGTCTCCGGGACGCGGGTCCTGACGGGGGCACAGGTGCGCGAGGCGGCCGATGTGTCGCTCGGATCGCCCCTGATTTCCCTCGACACCGATGCGATCGCGGCGCGTGTGCGCCGGAAACTGCCCCGAATTGCGACGGTCGACGTCGTCCGTTCCTGGCCCCGTGGAATCCGGTTGAAGGTGACCGAACGGGTTCCGGTTCTGTTGATCGGAAACGGGGGAAAGTTCGACGAAGTGGACAAGGAGGGTGTACGGTTCGCCACGGTTTCGGAGCCCCCCAGGGCGGTCCCCGTACTGGAATTGACGCTGTCCCCGTCGTCCGGCACGCGCCGCTTCGGCACCGACCGGCTGATCCGCGGGGCGGTGCGCGTCGCCCGGGACGTTCCGGCCGCCGTCGCCCGTGACACCCGGACCGTCAAGGTCCGTTCCTACGACTCCATCACGCTGGAGTTGACGGGCGGCCGCAATGTGTTGTGGGGCAGCGGGGAGAAGGGCCGGGCCAAGGCGGCCGCGCTGACCGCGCTGATGAAAGCCGCGCCCCGTGCCCGGCACTTCGACGTGAGTGTCCCCACCGCCCCTGCGTCATCGGCCGGTTGACGCACATCAGCGCAGGCCAGCACCCTGGTTGGGCAGCGCTATGGCTGATCACATAGGGTGAAAAGAAAAACGGGAGGTTCGGCGTGTTCGTTGAACGGGCGCCACTTGTCGACTTAGTGTCCTGTTCGGAAGAGTCCAAGGAACAGGCACACTGGTAACCCTAAACTTCAGGGTTAGGGTTCGGGTCGGCGTTCGGACCGTCCCATTCGGCATCAGCCGTCGGATCGCGGGGCACCCGCGAGACGACGGCGACGTAATTCGAGGCGAGAGGCCTTCGACGTGGCAGCACCGCAGAACTACCTCGCAGTCATCAAGGTCATCGGTGTCGGCGGCGGTGGTGTCAATGCCATCAACCGGATGATCGAGGTCGGTCTCAAGGGCGTCGAGTTCATCGCCATCAACACCGACGCGCAAGCTCTGTTGATGAGCGACGCCGACGTCAAGCTCGACGTCGGCCGCGAACTCACCCGCGGACTCGGCGCGGGCGCCAATCCGGCCGTGGGCCGCAAGGCCGCCGAGGACCACCGCGAGGAGATCGAGGAGGTCCTCAAGGGGGCCGACATGGTCTTCGTGACGGCCGGTGAAGGCGGCGGCACCGGCACCGGCGGCGCGCCCGTCGTGGCCAACATCGCGCGCTCGCTGGGCGCCCTCACCATCGGCGTGGTCACGCGGCCCTTCACCTTCGAGGGACGCCGCCGCGCCAACCAGGCCGAGGACGGCATCGCCGAGCTGCGCGAAGAGGTCGACACCCTCATCGTCATCCCGAACGACCGGCTGCTGTCCATCTCGGACCGCCAGGTCTCCGTCCTCGACGCCTTCAAGTCGGCGGACCAGGTCCTGCTCTCCGGTGTTCAGGGCATCACCGACCTCATCACCACTCCCGGCCTGATCAACCTCGACTTCGCCGACGTCAAGTCCGTCATGTCCGAGGCCGGTTCGGCCCTCATGGGCATCGGCTCGGCCCGCGGCGACGACCGGGCGGTGGCCGCGGCCGAGATGGCGATCTCCTCCCCGCTGCTCGAGGCGTCCATCGACGGCGCCCGGGGCGTGCTGCTGTCCATCTCCGGCGGCTCGGACCTCGGCCTCTTCGAGATCAACGAGGCCGCCCAGCTGGTGAGCGAGGCCGCGCACCCCGAGGCCAACATCATCTTCGGCGCGGTCATCGACGACGCCCTCGGCGACGAGGTGCGGGTCACGGTGATCGCGGCGGGCTTCGACGGCGGTCAGCCCCCCGCCAAGCGGGACAACGTCCTCGGCTCGTCCTCGGTCAAGCGCGAGGAGCCGGTCCGCCCCGCGGACAGCCGCCCCTCCTTCGGCTCGCTCGGCAGCGTCACGCCGAAGGAGGCGGCCCCGGAGCCGGCCCCGGAGCCGGTGGGCGACCTCCCGGTCACCCCGTCGGTGCCGCCGTCGCGAACCTACTCGGACAGCGCGGCCGAGGAGCTGGACGTGCCGGACTTCCTGAAGTGATAGGACAGCGCGACACCGTGAGCGGCGCGCACTTCGCCTTCACCGACCGGTGGGGCGGGGTGAGCGCCGCTCCGTACGAGGAGCTCAATCTCGGCGGAGCGGTCGGCGACGACCCCGCCGCGGTACGGGCCAACCGGGAACTTGCGGCCGGGGCACTGGGCCTCGACCCGGCCCGCGTGGTCTGGATGAACCAGGTGCACGGGGCGGACGTGGCCGTCGTCGACGGACCGTGGGCTGCCGGGACCGTGCCCGGGGTGGACGCGATCGTCACCGCGCGGCGCGGTCTCGCCCTCGCCGTGCTCACGGCCGACTGCACGCCGGTCCTGCTCGCCGACCCGGCCGCCGGGATCGCGGCCGCCGCCCATGCGGGCCGCCCCGGCATGATCGCCGGGGTCGTTCCCGCCGCGGTCCGCGCGATGACGGAACTGGGCGCCGAACCGTCCCGGATCGTCGTCCGCACGGGACCGGCCGTCTGCGGCCGGTGCTACGAGGTGCCGGAGGCGATGCGCGCCGAGGTGTCCGCCGTCGAACCGGCGGCGCACGCCGAGACGAGCTGGGGCACTCCCTCGGTCGACGTGACCGCCGGCGTGCACGCCCAGCTCGAACGGCTCGGGGTGCGCGACCGGGCACAGTCACCGGTGTGCACGCTCGAATCGCGTGACCACTTCTCGTACCGCCGCGACCGGACCACCGGACGGCTCGCGGGCTATGTCTGGCTGGACTGATGGGGCATGACGGACCGTAAGCAGCAAATCGCCGAAAACATGGCGAAGGTGGAGGAGCGCATCGCGGCGGCGTGCCGGGCCGCGGGGCGGAAGCGGGGGGAGGTGACCCTGATCGTGGTCACCAAGACCTATCCCGCGAGTGACGTGCGGATTCTGTCGGAACTCGGTGTGCGTGACGTCGCCGAGAACCGGGACCAGGACGCGGCGCCCAAGGCGGCCGCCTGCTCGGATCTGCCGCTCACCTGGCATTTCGTCGGTCAATTGCAGACCAACAAGGTGCGCTCGGTGGTCGGTTATGCGGATCTCGTGCAGTCCGTCGATCGTCCCGGGCTCGTGGCGGCGCTGTCGAAGGAGGCCGTGCGGGCCGGGCGCGAGGTGGGCTGTCTCCTCCAGGTCGCGCTCGACGCGAGCGAGGGCGGGCGAGGGGCGCGCGGGGGCGTGGCGCCCGAGGGAATCGAAGAGTTGGGCGACCTCGTCGCGGAGGCCCCCGGGCTGCGGCTGGACGGTCTGATGACCGTGGCGCCGCTCACCGGGGTGTACGCGGGGCGTCAACAGGCGGCCTTCGAGCGGTTGATGGATTTGTCGACCGACCTGCGCCGAGCCCATCCGGCTGCAACCATGGTCTCGGCAGGGATGAGTGCGGATCTCGAACAGGCCGTGGCCGCCGGAGCGACACATGTACGCGTCGGCACCGCGGTACTCGGAGTCCGCCCCAGGCTCGGGTAACGTCGCCAAGAAGTCGGACCACAGCAGAAAATATGGTCATTACCGCCGAAAGGCGGGCATAACGACCTCGTGGATCGCGGGCACTTGGCAGTCGTCAGCCGATCCACCACAGAGCGGAGGACTCAGAGCATGGCCGGCGCGATGCGCAAGATGGCGGTCTACCTCGGCCTCGTGGAGGACGATGGGTACGACGGCAGGGGGTTCGACCCCGATGACGACTTCGAGCCCGAGCTCGACCCGGAGCCGGAGCGGGACCGCAGGCGGCACGAGCTGTCCCGTCAGTCGCACCAGGCGCTTCAGTCCCAAAGGGACGAATCGGTGCGAGTGGTGCAGCCGCCGGCGCAGCGTGATCCGGTGTCCCGTTCGGTTTCGCCGGCCGCGGAATCCGGACGTCCGGCGCGCATCGCGCCCGTGGCGTCCATCACACAAGAACGTCAGAGTCTGGAGAAGAACGCACCGGTGATCATGCCCAAGGTCGTGTCCGAACGAGAGCCGTACCGGATCACCACGCTGCACCCCCGGACGTACAACGAGGCCCGTACCATCGGGGAACACTTCCGCGAGGGCACCCCGGTGATCATGAATCTGACTGAGATGGATGACACAGATGCGAAGCGACTTGTCGACTTTGCGGCCGGTTTGGTGTTTGGTCTTCACGGCAGTATCGAGCGGGTGACGCAGAAGGTGTTCCTGCTGTCTCCTGCTAACGTCGATGTCACGGCGGAGGACAAGGCCCGCATCGCAGAGGGCGGGTTCTTCAACCAGAGCTGAGACGCACCACCGGAAAGCCACACGACACAGGGGAGAGGGAAGCACGGATCATGGGCGTGGTCTTGGAGGTTCTCTACATCGCGCTGATGTGCTTCCTCATCGTGCTGATTTTTCGGTTGGTCATGGACTATGTCTTCCAGTTCGCCCGCTCATGGCAACCCGGCAAGGCGATGGTGGTCGTTCTGGAGGCCACCTACACTGTCACCGATCCACCGCTGAAGCTTCTGCGGCGGTTCATTCCGCCGCTGCGTCTCGGGGGCGTGGCGCTCGACCTGTCCTTCTTCGTACTGATGATCATCGTCTACATCCTGATCTCCGTCGTGGGCAACCTCGCGAGGTGACTGTGGACGATACGGTCTTGCCGACTGCCGATGACTACGTTGAGGTGAAGAGATGCCGTTGACCCCCGAGGACGTGCGGAACAAGCAGTTCACGACCGTCCGCCTCCGAGAAGGCTATGACGAGGACGAGGTCGATGCCTTCCTCGACGAGGTCGAAGCCGAACTGACCCGTCTGCTCCGGGAGAACGAGGATCTGCGGGCCAAGCTGGCCGCCGCCACGCGTGCCGCCGCGCAGAACCAGCAGAACATGCGCAAACCCCCGGAGCCCCAGGACCAGCAGCAGGGCATGCGAGGTCCGGGCGCCCCCGTGCCCGCCGGGATATCGGGCCCGCCGCAGCAGCAGATGGGTGGCCCCATGGGTGGCCCGCCCCAGCTGCCGAGCGGTGCCCCGCAGCTGCCCGCCGGCCCCAGCGGACAGGGCGGTCCTCAGGGTCCCGGCCCGATGGGTCAGGGTCACGGTCCGATGGGCCAGGGCCCCGGACAGATGGGGCAGGGCCCGGGACAGATGGGGCAGGGCCCTGGACAGATGGGTCAGGGTCACGGCCCGATGGGTCAGGGTCACGGCCCGATGGGGCAGGGGCACGGTCCGATGGGCCAGCCCCCGATGCAGCAGATGGGCGGCCCCATGGGCGGTCCTATGGGCGGCCCCATGGGCGGTCCGGGGATGCCCGGTCAGGGTCCCGGTGGCGACAGCGCCGCGCGTGTCCTCTCGCTGGCCCAGCAGACCGCCGACCAGGCGATCGCCGAGGCCCGTGCCGAGGCGAACAAGATCGTCGGTGAGGCTCGCAGCCGCGCCGAGGGTCTGGAGCGCGACGCCCGGGCCAAGGCCGACGCCCTGGAGCGGGACGCGCAGGAGAAGCACCGTGTCGCGATGGGCTCCCTGGAGTCCGCCCGCGCCACGCTGGAGCGCAAGGTCGAGGACCTGCGCGGCTTCGAGCGCGAGTACCGCACGCGGCTGAAGTCCTACCTCGAGTCCCAGTTGCGCCAGCTGGAGACGCAGGCGGACGACTCGCTGGCCCCGCCGCGCACCCCGGCCACGGCCTCCCTGCCGTCGCCGTCGGCGCCGTCGATGGCTCCCGCGGGCGCGGGCGCCCCGTCGTACGGAGGCAACCAGACCATGGGCGGTGGCCCGGGTCCTGCCGCCCCGTCCTACGGCGGTCAGCAGATGTCCCCGGCGATGACGCAGCCGATGGCGCCGGTGCGCCCGCAGGGCCCGTCGCCGATGGGTCAGGCGCCCTCGCCGATGCGCGGGTTCCTCATCGACGAGGACGACAACTGACGGTGGCGCCTACGTCGTAGGCGTCGGCAGTCTCAAGGGCGGGGCCCCGGATGTGATCCGGGGCCCCGCCCTTGTGCTGTGCGGGTCCGGCCGGTGCACCGTGTGTTCGGACGGGGGCGCGGTTGTACGTGCGCACGCAACGCCGAGGGCCCGGCCCGCCAAGATTTTTCGGCGGGCCGGGCCCTCGTGTGTGCCGTCAGGCCTTGCGCAGGCGGAACGTCAGGGTCAGCGGCTCGTCGGTGAACGCGTCACCGTACGTGCCGTCCGCCTCCCCCTGGGCGAAGTCCGTGGCCAGGACCTCGTCGGCGATCAGGCCGGAGTGCTCGGTCAGGGCCGCGATCAGCGCCGGGTCCGTCGCGGTCCAGCGGAGCGCGATGCGGTCGGCGACGTCCAGGCCGCTGTTCTTGCGAGCCTCCTGGATCAGCCGGATCGCGTCACGGGCCAGGCCCGCCTGCCGCAGCCGTTCGGTGATCTCCAGGTCCAGGGCGACCGTCGCGCCGGAGTCGGAGGCCACCGACCAGCCCTCGCGCGGCGTCTCGGTGATGATCACCTCGTCGGGGGCGAGGGTGATCGTCTCCCCGTCGACCTCCACCGAGGCGGTGCCCTCGCGCAGCGCCAGGGACAGCGCCGCCGCGTCGGCGTTCGCGACGGCCTTCGCCACCTCCTGGACGCGCTTGCCGAAACGCTTGCCCAGCGCGCGGAAGTTCGCCTTCGCGGTCGTGTCGACCAGCGAGCCCCCCACCTCGCTCAGCGAGGCGATCGCCTCGACGTTCAGTTCCTCCGTGATCTGGGCGTGCAGCTCGGGATCCAGCGTCTCGAAGCCGGTCGCCGCGACCAGCGCGCGCCGCAGCGGCTGGCGGGTCTTGACGCCCGACTCCGCACGCGTGGCGCGGCCCAGCTCGACGAGTCGGCGCACCAGCACCATCTGCTTCGACAGCTCCGGGTCGATCGCCGACAGGTCGGCCTGCGGCCACGCTGCCAGATGCACCGATTCGGGGGTGCCCGGGGTCACCGGCGCGACCAGGTCCTGCCAGACCCGCTCGGTGATGAACGGGGTGATGGGCGCCATCAGCTTCGTGACCGTCTCGAGGACCTCGTGCAGCGTGCGCAGCGCCGCCTTGTCGCCCTGCCAGAAGCGGCGCCGCGAGCGGCGGACGTACCAGTTCGACAGGTCGTCGACGAACGCCGACAGGAGCTTGCCGGCACGCTGGGTGTCGTACGACTCCAGCGCCTCGGTCACCTGGTCGGTGAGCGCGTGGAGCTCCGACAGCAGCCAGCGGTCGAGGACGGGGCGGTCGGCCGGGGCGGGGTCGGCCCCGCTCGGCGCCCAGTTCGACGTGCGCGCGTACAGCGCCTGGAAGGCGACCGTGTTCCAGTACGTCAGGAGCGTCTTGCGGACGACTTCCTGGATGGTGCCGTGGCCGACGCGGCGGGCGGCCCACGGGGAGCCGCCGGCCGCCATGAACCAGCGGACCGCGTCCGCGCCGTGCTGGTCCATGAGCGGGATGGGCTGCAGGATGTTGCCCAGGTGCTTGGACATCTTGCGGCCGTCCTCGGCGAGGATGTGGCCCAGGCACACCACGTTCTCGTACGACGACTTGTCGAAGACGAGCGTGCCGACCGCCATCAGCGTGTAGAACCAGCCGCGGGTCTGGTCGATGGCCTCGGAGATGAACTGTGCCGGGTAGCGGGACTCGAACAGTTCCTTGTTCTTGTACGGGTAGCCCCACTGTGCGAACGGCATCGAGCCCGAGTCGTACCAGGCGTCGATGACCTCGGGCACGCGCGTGGCCGTCTCTCCGCACTGCGGGCAGGCGAAGGTGACCTCGTCGATGAACGGGCGGTGCGGGTCGAGCCCCGACTGGTCCGTGCCGGTCAGCTCGGTCAGCTCCGCGCGGGAGCCGACACAGGTGAGGTGGCCTTCCTCGCAGCGCCAGATCGGCAGCGGCGTGCCCCAGTAGCGGCTGCGGGACAGGGCCCAGTCGATGTTGTTGTTCAGCCAGTCGCCGTACCGGCCGTGCTTGACGGTCTCCGGGTACCAGTTGGTCTTCTCGTTCTCCTCCAGCAGCCGGTCCTTGACGGCCGTGGTGCGGATGTACCAGGACGGCTGTGCGTAGTAGAGGAGCGCGGTGTGGCAGCGCCAGCAGTGCGGGTAGCTGTGCTCGTAGGGGAGGTGCTTGAAGAGCAGACCCCGGTGCTGGAGGTCCTCGGTGAGCTTCTCGTCCGCCTTCTTGAAGAAGACCCCGCCGACCAGCGGGACGTCCTCCTCGAAGGTGCCGTCGGGACGCACCGGGTTGACCACGGGCAGGCCGTACGCGCGGCACACCTTGAGGTCGTCCTCACCGAAGGCGGGGGACTGGTGGACCAGACCCGTACCGTCCTCGGTCGTCACGTACTCGGCGTTGACCACGTAGTGGGCCTCGGCGGGGAACGGGACGAGCTCGAACGGACGCCGGTAGGTCCAGCGCTCCATCTCGGCGCCGGTGAAGGTCCGGCCCGTCCGTTCCCAGCCCTCGCCGAGCGCCTTGTCGACCAGCGGTTCCGCGACGACGAGCTTCTCCTCGCCGTCGGTCGCGACCACATAGGTGACCTCGGGGTGTGCGGCGACCGCGGTGTTGGAGACGAGCGTCCACGGGGTGGTCGTCCACACCAGGAGCGCGGCCTCGCCGGCCAGCGGGCCGGAGGTGAGCGGGAAGCGGACGTACACGGACGGGTCCACGATGGTCTCGTAGCCCTGCGCCAGCTCGTGGTCCGACAGGCCCGTCTCGTCGCGCGGGCACCAGGGGGCCACGCGGTAGTCCTGGACGAGCAGACCCTTGCCGAAGATCTCCTTGAGCGACCACCACACGGACTCCACGTACTCGGGGTCCATGGTGCGGTAGGCGTCGTCGAGGTCGACCCAGTAGCCCATGCGGGTCGTCAGGTCGGAGAAGGCGTCGGTGTGCCGGGTCACCGACTCGCGGCACTTGGCGTTGAACTCGGCGATGCCGTACGCCTCGATGTCCTTCTTGCCGTCGAAGCCGAGCTCCTTCTCGACCGCCAGCTCGACCGGCAGGCCGTGGCAGTCCCAGCCGGCCTTGCGCGCCACGTGGTACCCCCGCATGGTGCGGAAGCGCGGGAAGACGTCCTTGAAGACTCGGGCCTCGATGTGGTGGGCGCCCGGCATGCCGTTGGCCGTGGGCGGGCCCTCGTAGAACACCCATTCGGGGCGGCCCTCGGACTGCTCCAGGCTCTTGGCGAAGATCTTCTGCTCGCGCCAGAAGTCGAGCACGGCGTGCTCGAGTGCGGGCAGGTCGATCTGGGCGGGCACCTGGCGGTACTGCGTCATGGATCTTCCTCCGGCGGACGTGCTGCCTTCCGTCGGAGGGACGAGAGCCGGGAATTGCGACAATTCTCCGGACGCCGTGTGCGGCGCGCTCCCGCGGTACCACCCTCCTTGGCCCTCCGGCGCGTCCTGTGCGCCGGTGAGCCCCCTCATTGGGGTCGCGATGCCGGTTCTACTGACCCTGGACGGGCGTTCCTCCGGCGGCTCCGGGGTGATCTTCGCGTCGCGCTCGCCCCCGGGCTTCCACCGTCCCCGGGTCGCTCACTGCTGCGTACGACGCTACTCGTCCCCATCCACGCTTTTCGCTCCGCCCAGTGTACGGCGCCGCACGGACCGCGGCCGACCAGTTTTCCCGGTCCCCCGGCGGCGGGTTCCCGGGGGCGGAGGGTGACCCGAATGGCGAGGGTCGCGGCGTCCGGATCCCGGGACACGGGGTCTGGCGGATTACCGGGCGGAGAGCTGGGCACAACGGATGCAGGCTCACCGTGCGGTGCCCGTGCGGCGGGCGATTCGTTGGCGGGCCCCGTTGCCGCGGGCCAGAAGTCGATTTATCGTCCCAGCACGATTCGCGCGCAAGATCACAATATGTGAAGGGGCCGCGGCCATGGTGGCGAAAAAGACCGCCGTACAGCAGTCGGCGTCCGGCAGATCCACGGGTGCGGCTGCCTCCGGCGGCGTGGCGGCCAAGGACGTGAACGGCACGAAGAGCACCGTCGCGGCATCGGCCAAGCGTGCGACCCGCCCGGTCGAGGCACGGCGGACGGGCGCCGCCGGCGCGGGACGGCGTGCGGCCGGGGGCGGCTCCGCGTCGGCGAACCCGGGGCCCGCCGGGAAGAGGACGGCGGCCAAGAAGACGGCGGCGAAGAAGACGGCGGCGAAGGAGACGGCGGCGAAGGAGACGTCGGCCGCGAAGCGGGCCGGCGCGACGTCGGCCGCCGAGAAGGCGGCCTGCGAGGAGCCCGCCGAGGCCGCCACCCGGAGGAAGGGAACCGCGAAGGCGGCCACCGCGAAGCCGGCGTCCGCCGCGTCCGCGGCCAGGGCGCCGGCCGGCGGGAAGCCCACCCCCAAGAAGGCGGCGGCGTCCCGGACGGCCCCTGTGAAGGAGGCGGCCGGGAAGGCGGCCCCCGTGAAGGAGGCGGCCGGGAAGGCGACCCCCGTGAAGGAGGCGGCCGGGAAGGCGGCCCCCGCGAAGAAGGCGGCCGAAGAGAAAGGCGGCCCCGAGCGACCGGCGGCGCGGAAGGCGGCGGCCGGCAGGAAGGCGGCGGCGACCGGCCCCGCTGCCGACAAGGCGGCGGCCGAGCCCGTCGCCGGGAAGACGGCGGCGAAGAAGGCCGTCCCCCGCAAGACGGCGGCGAAGGAGGCCGTCCCCCGCAAGGCGGCGCCGAAGAAGGCCGTCGCCAGGAAGGCGGCCCCAGCCGGGGCCGCCGGACAGAGCGGCGCCGCGAAGGGCGGCACCAAGAGCACCCCCACACATCCTGCGGCCGAGAAGGGCACCGCCACGGCGGGCACGGTCGAGGCCGCGAAGAAGACGGGAGCCACGACGGTGGTTGCGAAGAAGACTCCTGGCACGGCCACAGCAGAGGACAACTCCACCGCGGTCCCCAAGGCACGGGTCGCCGCCGTGGAGCCGGGCGAGCTGGCGGTGCGCCCCGGCGAGGAGCCGTGGACGCCCCAAGAGGTGGCCGAGGCGCGCACGGAACTCCAGGCCGAGGCGACGCGGCTGCGCGGTGAGATCGACGCGTCGGAGCGGGCGCTGGTCGGCTTGATGCGGGACTCCGGGGACGGGGCCGGCGACGACCAGGCGGACACCGGCACCAAGAACATCACCCGCGAGCACGAGATGGCGCTCGCCGCCAACGCCCGCGAGATGCTCGAACAGACCGAGCGCGCCCTGGACCGCCTCGACGCCGGCACCTACGGTCTGTGCGAGAACTGCGGGGACCCCATCGGCAAGGCCCGTATGCAGGCGTTTCCGCGCGCCACGCTGTGCGTGGAGTGCAAGCAGAAACAGGAACGCCGTCAATGATCCCGTCCTGAACGCATGGACCGGCGGGGTCGTGTCGTAGTCTCGTCCTCAGTCAGGAACCTAGGTCGAGGGACTCACGTGGCAGAGGCGGAGCGCATCATCGGTACGCCGGGAACCCCAGGAGCGGCGGGGGCCGGGCCGGAGGAATCCGGCGGGCAGGCCCCCTCCGGCGAGCGAACCGCCCCGGACTCCGCCGCCGCGCCCCCGGCCCGCGGCAGGCGGCGGATCGCAGTCCTGTTCGCGGTCGCCGCCTTCGCCTACGCCCTCGACCTGGCCAGCAAGCTGATCGTGGTCGCGAAGCTGGAGCACCACGCGCCGATCCGGGTCATCGGGGACTGGCTGCAGCTCGAGGCGATCCGCAACGCGGGCGCCGCCTTCGGCTTCGGCGAGGCGTTCACCGTGATCTTCACGGTGATCGCGGCCGCCGTGATCGTGGTGATCGCCCGGCTGGCCCGCAAGCTCTACAGCCTGCCCTGGGCGATCGCCCTGGGCCTGCTGCTCGGCGGCGCCCTGGGCAACCTCACCGACCGGATCTTCCGCTCGCCGGGCGTCTTCGAGGGCGCGGTCGTCGACTTCATCGCGCCCAAGCACTTCGCCGTCTTCAACCTGGCAGACTCGGCGATCGTCTGCGGCGGCATCCTGATCGTGCTGCTCTCCTTCCGCGGCCTCGACCCCGACGGGACCGTCCACCGGGACTGAGCCCGGGACTCCGCTGCGGCGCCGTCCGGGGAGTCCGGCATACTCGACGGGTGAGCAGCCTTCCCGAGATCCGTATCCTGCCCGTGCCCGACGGCTTGGAGGGCGAGCGCGTCGACGCCGCCATCTCCCGCATGTTCGGCTTCTCCCGTACCAAGGCGGCGGAGCTGGCCGCGGCGGGCAAGGTGCTGGTCGACGGCGCGGTGGTCGGCAAGTCCGAGCGGGTGCGCGGCGGCGCCTGGCTCGAGGTGGAGATGCCGCAGGCGCCCGCGCCGGTGCAGGTGGTCGCCGAGCCGGTCGAGGGCATGGAGATCGTGCACGACGACGACGACGTGGTCGTGATCGCCAAGCCGGTGGGCGTGGCCGCGCACCCGTCGCCCGGCTGGTCGGGCCCCACCGTGATCGGCGGTCTCGCCGCCGCCGGCTACCGCATCTCGACCTCCGGCGCCGCCGAGCGCCAGGGCATCGTGCACCGCCTCGACGTGGGCACGTCCGGTCTCATGGTCGTCGCGAAGTCGGAGTACGCGTACACCTCCCTCAAGCGCCAGTTCAAGGAGCGCACGGTCGACAAGCGCTACCACACGCTCGTGCAGGGCCACCCCGACCCGACCAGCGGCACCATCGACGCGCCCATCGGCCGCCATCCGAACCACGACTACAAGTGGGCGGTCACGGCCGACGGCAAGCCCTCCGTCACGCACTACGACCTGATCGAGGCGTTCCGCTCGGCCTCCCTGCTGGAGGTCAAGCTGGAGACCGGGCGCACCCACCAGATCCGCGTCCACATGGCCGCCCACCGCCACCCGTGCGTCGGCGACCTGACGTACGGCGCGGACCCCACGCTCGCCAAGCGGCTCGGCCTGACCCGCCAGTGGCTGCACGCCGTACGCCTGGGCTTCGAGCACCCCGCGGACGGTCGGTGGGTGGAGTTCGAGAGCGGCTACCCGGCCGACCTGCAGAAGGCACTGGACAAGGTGCGCGAGGAGAGCTGGGCGTGAGCGCCCCGTACGTGGTGCGGGTCGCCGAGGACCTCGCCGACCGGGAGGCGTGCTTCGCGGTCCGCAAGGAGGTCTTCGTCGGCGAGCAGGGCGTCCCGGAGGACGTCGAGTACGACGCGTACGACGCCGGTGCCGTGCATGTCCTGGCGGTGCGCGCGGACGGCGTGCCGCTCGGGACGGGCCGGCTGCTGCACGGCGAGGCGGCCGCGGCCAAGAACGGCGGCGACCCGGCCGTGGGCTCGCTGGGGCGGCTCGCGGTGACCCGTCAGTCGCGGGGGCTGGGCGTCGGGGCCGCACTGGTGGCGGCGGTCGAGGACGCGGCACGCGCGCGTGGGCTGGCCGCGGTCGACCTGCATGCGCAGACGCATGCGCTCGGGTTCTACGAGCGGCTGGGCTACGAGGCGTACGGACCGGAGTTCCCCGACGCCGGGATGCCGCACCGGGCGATGCGCCGTCCCCTGTAGGCGGGGGCGCCGCACGGCCGACATGCGCCGTCGAGCGCCGCACGGACGGTCAACGGCCTTTGTACGATCGGATCATGGCGCGCAACGTGGTGATCAGCGGTGGCGGTACGGGAATCGGGCTCGCGGCCGCACGGGCCTTCGCCGCGGACGGGGACCGGGTGCTGCTCCTCGGGCGGCGGGCGGAGGTGCTGGAGAGGGCTCCGGTGCCCGGGGCGCTGACCCACGCGGCCGATCTGAGCGATCCCCGCGCGGTGGGCCGAGCCGCCCGGTTCGTGGCCGAGGGGTTCGGGACCGTGGACGTCCTCGTCAACGGCGCGGGCGGCGCCGGGAACCTGGAACCCGCCGCCGACACCGACGACCGGCTCGAAGCCGTCGCGCACACCTGGACCGTCAACTTCCGGCTGAACGTGCTCACCGCGGCCCTGCTCACCGAGGCGCTGCGGGAGCGGCTCGCCTCGCCCGGCGGGCGTGTGCTGTTCATCAGCTCCATCGCCGCCTACCGCGGATCGGGCAGCGGCGCCTACGCCGCGGCCAAGGCGGCGCTGCACCCGTACGCCTTCGATCTGGCCCGGCAGCTGGGGCCGCGGGGCATCACGGTGAACGTGGTCGCGCCGGGCTACGTGGAGGACACCGGGTTCTTCGGCGACACGATGGACCCGGCGCGACGCGAGCGGCTCGTCGCGGAGACGTCGACCGGTCGGGCCGGCACGCCCGGTGACATCGCCCGGACCCTGCACTGGCCGGCGTCCCCCGGCGCCCGTCACATCACCGCGCAGGTGATCCAGGTCAACGGCGGGGCGGAGCGCGGACACCGACGGCAGCGGCTCAGCCCCGGCCCGCCCGCGGCGGTTCGTGCGCCCGGCGCACCGCCGGGTCGTGCCGGAGGCGGCCGTCCACGCCGGGCGGCCGGACCGCGTCGGCCGTGTTGACCCGCGGCAGCGCGTAAGGATGCTCCTCGGTCAGCCAGCGGATCATCTGCTCGCGGACCGTGACGCGGACCGTCCAGATGTCGTCCGCGTCCTTGGCGGTCACCAGCGCCCGCACCTCCATGGTGGTGGGCGTCGAGTCGGTGACCTGGAGGCCGTAGGCGCGGCCGTCCCAGGCCGGGCACGCGCGCAGGATGTCGCGGAGCCGGTCGCGCATGGCCTGCACGGGTGCGGAGTGGTCGACGTGGAAGTAGACGATGCCGGTCATCTGGGCGCCGCCGCGGGACCAGTTCTCGAACGGCTTCGAGGTGAAGTACGACACCGGCATGGTGATCCGGCGCTCGTCCCAGGTGCGCACCGTGAGGAACGTCAGCGTGATCTCGTCGACGGTGCCCCACTCGCCGTCCACGACGACCGTGTCGCCGAGCCGGACCATGTCGCCGAAGGCGATCTGCAGCCCGGCGAAGAGGTTCGACAGCGTGGACTGGGCGGCGACACCGGCGACGATGCCGAGGATGCCGGCGGAGGCCAGCAGCGAGGCGCCGGCCGCCCGCATCGCCGGGAACGTCAGCAGCATGGCGGCGACCGCCACCACTCCGACGACCGCCGCCACCACCCGCATGATCAGCGTCACCTGGGTGCGCACGCGCCTGACCCGGGCCGGATCGTGGTGGGCGCGGGCGTAGCGGGTGTAGGTCGTCTCGACGACCGCTGCCGCGATACGGACCACCAGCCAGGCGGCGGCACCGATCAGCACCAGCGTCAGGGCCCGCCCCACCCCGGTGCGGTGCGCCTGGAGGATCTCCGCCTGGTCGTACGAGCCTCTCAGCAGGGCGGCGCACAGCAGGAACTGGTAGGGGATGCGGCCGCGCCGGAGCAGGCCCCACAGGGGTGTCTCGGGGTGCGTGCCGTTCGCCTTGTGCAGCAGGAGGTCCGTGGCCCATCCCATGAGCAGGGTGAGCGCGACCGAGCCACCGACGACGATCAACGGGCGCAGTACGTTCTCCATGCCCTGGAACGTAACCAGTCGACGGCAGGATGAACGCCCGTCCCGGGTCCGCCCCGGGAGCCGACCGCGCCCACCGATGTCGGTGGTGGCTGGCACCATGACCTCATGAACATCATGCTGTTCCACTCGACGTACGGTCTGCGGCCGGCCGTCCGGGCCGCCGCCGACCGGCTCCGCGCCGCCGGACATGAGGTGTGGACCCCGGACCTGTTCGACGGGCGCACCTTCGAGACGGTCGAGGAGGGCATGGCCTTCAAGGACGAGACGGGCAAGGAGGAGCTGATCAGACGGGCCGTCCTGGCCGCCGCTCCCTACTCGGAGCGGGGGCTGGTGTACGCGGGGTTCTCGCTCGGCGCGGCCATCGCGCAGACCTTGGCGCTCGGCGACAAGAAGGCCCGCGGGCTCCTGCTGCTGCACGGTACGTCGGACATCGCGGCGAACGCCTCGACGGACGGGCTGCCGGTGCAGCTGCACGTGGCCGAGCCCGACCCGTTCGAGCCGGACGACTGGCTGAACGCCTGGTATCTGCAGATGGGCAGGGCGGGCGCCGACGTGGAGGTGCACCGCTACGCGGGCGCCGGCCACCTCTACACCGATCCCGGCCTGCCGGACCACGACGAGGAGGCGGCCGAGGCCACCTGGCGGGTGGCGCTCGGCTTCCTCGACAGCCTGTAGCCGGCGGCTACACGGGGTCGTAGGTGCGCTCCACCTTCTGCGTGCCGCTGCGCGTGCGGTACGAACGGGCCCATGCGGAGGTCGCGGCGGGATCCGTGCGGTCGGACAGCACGTAGTAGTCCATCTGCGCGCGGTCGGCGGTGATGTCCAGGACGCCGTAGCCGTGGCGGTCGGTGTCGACCCAGTGGACGTGCCGGTTGGCCGCGCGGATCAGCGGCGAGGCCAGCGCCGAGACCGTGCCCTCGGGGACCTTGACGATGTCGTCGAGGTTGTCGGAGGTCACCGAGGTGACCACGAACTCGGTGGCGGCCGACGCGGAGAGCGGGTACGTGCCGGCGTCCACCGGGACGTCGTTGGCCCAGGCCATGTGGATGTCCCCGGTGAGGAAGACGGTGTTGCGGATGGCGTTCGAGCGCAGATGGGCCAGCAGTTCCCGGCGGTCGTCGGTGTAGCCGTCCCACTGGTCGGTGTTGAGGGCGAGGCCGCCCTTCGGCAGGCCCAGCAGCTCCGCCAGCGGCGCCAGCAGATCGGCGGTGAGCGAGCCCACGGCGAAGGGCGAGATCATCACCGAGTTGCCGACCAGCCGCCACGAGGTGTCGGACGCCTTCAAGCCCGCCTTCAGCCAGTCGAGTTGGGCACGACCGGTGATCGTCCGGTCCGGGTCGTCGACCGACCCGCTGGCCATGGACGCCTGCTGCGAGCGGAAGGAGCGCAGGTCCAGCAGGGAGAGATCGGCGAGTTTGCCGAAGCGCAGTCGGCGGTAGGTGGTGCCCTCGGTCGCAGGGCGGACCGGCATCCACTCGAAGTACGCCTGCCGTGCCGCGGCCTGGCGCGCGGCCCAGCTTCCCTCCGCGCCCTCGGTGTGGTTCTCGGCGCCGCCCGACCAGGCGTCGTTGGCGAACTCGTGGTCGTCCCAGATCGCGACGACCGGGGCCTTCGCGTGCAGGGCCTGCAGGTCGGGGTCCGTCTTGTACCGCCCGTGCCGGGTGCGGTAGTCGGCGAGCGTGAGGATCTCGTTCGCCGGGGAGTGGGGCCGGACGACCGTGCCCCGGGTCCCGTAGTCGCCGCTCTTGTACTCGTAGATGTAGTCGCCCAGGTGGAGCCAGGCGTCCAGGTCGCCGCGGGCCGCGAGATGGCGGTACGACGCGAAGTAGCCCGCCTCCCAGTTGGCGCAGGAGACGACGCCGAACCGGAGGCCGGTGACGGCCGCGTCGGTGGCCGGGGCCGTACGGGTGCGGGCGACGGGGGAGTCGGTGCCGCCGGCGGAGAAGCGGAACCAGTAGTCGGTGGCCGGTTCCAGGCCCCGTATGTCCGCCTTGACGGTGTGGTCGGACGCGGCGGTGGCGGTGAGGGACCCGGTGGCGACGACGTCCGTCAGGGTCCTGTCCCGGGCGACGGTCCACCTCACCTCGGTGTCCGGGCCGACCCCGGAGCCGGGTACGGCCTCGGCGGTGGGCGTCACCCGCGTCCACAGCAGGACGCCGTCGGGCAGCGGGTCCCCGGAGGCGACGCCGTGCAGGAAGGCCGGGGTGTCGGCGGCGGCACGGGCCGGGAAGGCGGCCGCGAGCGGGGCGCCGAGTACGGCGGTGGCGGCTGCGGCCTTGACGACCGTACGACGGCGCGGGAAGGGGGTGTCCGCGCTCTCTGGTGATCTGTATCGACTGGTCACAGCCGATCACATTACTGACGCGTACACGCTAAGAGCGGGCGAACGCGGAAAGTTCGCCCGCTCTTCGTCCCGGGGTCTCCCGGGCGTCCCGGCCGCCGCCGGATCAGGCCTTGAGCGCGTTGCCGATCGCCGTGTTGAACTCGGGCACCGTCATGGGCGCGTTCTTGCCGTCGGACCCGGTGATCGTCTTGCCGTCCATCTTCAGGGTCGGCGTGCCCTGGACCCCGCTCTTGCCGAACTGGGCGGACATCTCCAGGGCCCACTTGTCGTAGGTGCCGTCCTTCACGGCCTTCTGGAACGCCGCGTTGCCCTTCAGCGCGGCCACCGTATCCGCGACCTTGATCAGGTAGCTGTCGTCCTTGAACTCGTCCTCGGTCTCCTCGGGGTGCCACTTCGCCGAGTACAGCGCGGACTTGTACTCCAGGAACGCCTCGGGGCCGACGTTCAGCGCGGCGCCCATCGCGCTCAGCGCGTTCCTGGAACCCTCGCCCTGCGTGTTGGTGTCGATGAACGACGCGCCGACGTACTGCAGCTTGAACTTGCCGTCGTCGAGGTCCTTCTTCAGGGTCGTGCCGACCGACTGCTCGAACTGGGCGCAGATCGGGCAGCGCGGGTCCTCGTACATCACCAGGGTCTTCTTGGCGCTGCTCTTGCCGATGACGACGGTGGTGCCGTTCGCGCCGGTCGTGTTGGCCGGCTTGACGAGCTTGTCGTCCTTCGCCGCCTCCCAGTAACCGGGCTTGTTGTTCTGCACGACGGCGTAGCCGATGCCGCCGGCGGCGGCGAGGACGGCCACGATCGAGGCGGCGACGATCAGCTGCCGCTTGACCTTGTCGCGCTTGGCCTGCCGCTCGCGCTCCAGGCGAAGCCGCTCACGGGCCGCCGTCTTCGCCGCCTGACTGTTCCGCTTGCTCATTGGGTGATCTCCATGGGGACACGCGTACGCACGGTACGCGGGATGTACGTGGGGGCTCTTGGTGCTCGGGCGCTTCAGACGAAGGCGGCCGAGCGCGGCGGACCCCGCCGCCCCAGGGAGTGCACGAACAGACGGGTACGGGTCGTGGTGACGTGCCGTACCGGACGCGGCGCCCGGCGGACCGGGGCGAGCCGCCCCGTCACCGCCGCGACCGCGATCAGCAGGGGCCGGAACGTGGTCGCGACCACCGCGCCCAGCAGTTGGCCCAGCGCCCGCTCGCCCCGGCGCAGCCAGGCCGCCGCGAGGAGGCCCACGCCCACGTGGGCGGCGAGCAGCAGCCAGGCGCTCGCCGGGTCGGCGTGCGCGAGGAGCGCCGCGACCCGGTCGGTGCCGGTGCCGGTGACCCGGCTGAGCGGGGTGCCCACGCTGCCGCCGCTGCACAGGACGTCCAGGCCGACCGAACGCAGGGGACCGGTGACCGGGCCGCCCGCCTTCCCGTAGCAGGCGTGCTGGCCCGTGGTGAACACGGTGTCCGCGGTCAGCTCGAGCGGAACCAGCAGGGCGGCGATCTTCCCGAAACCACGCTCGCGGCCCGCCAGCGCGTAGGCGACGGCGAAGACGGTGGCGGCGATCGCCGCCACCGTGCCCATCGGGAGCGGGACCTCGGACAGCAGCACGTGCGAGGCGGTGCTGAGCGTCACGACCATCGCCGTGAACAGCGCCGCGCGCACGGCTCTGAGCTGGGTCCCGGATATGTCCATAGCAGGGGAGAGTGTCCCACGCGCTCCCGTAAGGGCCCCCTAAAGGGGGCCACGCGTTACGGGAGCGTTGTGCGGGAGCGGTCGGGGCGGCTCACAGACCGGGGATCCGCCCGTTGCGGAACAGGTCCACGAAGATCTGGTGGTCGCCGCGTGCGCGCGCCCCGTACTCGTGGGCGAAGTCCACCAGCAGGTCCGCGAAGCCGGCCTCGTCGGCCGCGATCGCCGCGTCGATGGCCCGCTCCGTGGAGAAGGGCACCAGGGACTCGCCGGACTGGTCGTCCGCCGCCCCGTGCATCGTGGCCGTGGCGCGGCCCAGGTCGGCGACGACCGCCGCGATCTCCTCCAGGTCGTCGATGTCGCGCCAGTCCAGGTCCACCGCGTACGGCGACACCTCGGCCACCAGCTGGCCCGCGCCGTCCAGCTCCGTCCAGCCCAGCCACGGGTCGGCGTGCGCCTGCAGGGCACGCTGGGAGATCACCGTGCGATGGCCCTCGTGCTGGAAGTACTCGCGGATCGCCGGGTCCGTGATGTGCCGGGAGACGGCCGGGGTCTGGGCCTGCTTGACGTAGATGACCACATCGTTCTCCAGGGCGTCGCTGTGGCCCTCGAGGAGGATGTTGTACGACGGCAGGCCCGCCGAGCCGATGCCGATGCCGCGGCGGCCGACCACGTCCTTGACCCGGTAGGAGTCCGGGCGGGCCAGGGAGGACTCGGGCAGCGTCTCCAGGTAGCCGTCGAAGGCGGCGAGGACCTTGTACCGGGTGGCCGCGTCCAGCTCGATGGCGCCGCCGCCCGGTGCGAAGCGGCGCTCGAAGTCGCGGATCTCCGTCATCGAGTCCAGCAGCCCGAAGCGGGTCAGCGAGCGGGCGTCGCGCAGCGCGTCCAGGAGCGGGCCCTGGGCGGTGTCCAGGGTGAAGGGCGGCACCTCGTCGCTCTTGGCGCCGGTCGCCAGGGCGTGCACGCGCTCCCGGTAGGCGGCCGCGTAGACCCGGACCAGCTCGGTGATCTGCCCGTCGCTCAGCGCCTTCGCGTACCCGATCAGCGCCACGGAGGCGGCGAAGCGCTTCAGGTCCCAGGTGAAGGGGCCGACGTACGCCTCGTCGAAGTCGTTCACGTTGAAGATCAGGCGGCCCGTGGAGTCCATGTACGTGCCGAAGTTCTCGGCGTGCAGGTCGCCGTGGATCCACACGCGCGAGGTGCGGTCGTCCAGGTACGGACCGCCCCGCTTCTCGGTGTCGAGGTCGTGGTAGAAGAGGCACGCCGTGCCCCGGTAGAACGCGAAGGCGGAGGCCGCCATCTTGCGGAACTTCACGCGGAACGCGGCCGGGTCGGCGGCGAGCAGCTCGCCGAAGGCGGTGTCGAAGACGGCGAGGATCTCCTCGCCGCGTTGCTCGGCGCTGAGCTGCGGAACCGACATCGCTGGGTGCCTCCAGGTGCAGGTGATGCATGGTGTGTGGGGACGGATCGCCCGTTCCCTTCCAACGGACGACGGTACGCGGGAGTGCCCTCGCTCCCCGCTCGCGGACACGGATGCAGGGTCCCGTGTCCGTCGCGCGAGGACACGGGCGAGCGTCCCGTGGCCTCCGGATGAAGGCAGGCGTGGAAGCCGCCCGTCCGTCACCCGACAGCCACCCCCCCCGTCGGGGGCTGCGCGCCACAGTATCCGCCTCCGGTGTCGGTGCCGGGGGCATAGACTTCGACGCTGTCCCCCGGACTGCCCGCAGCCTGTCGGACTCCCGTCGACGTCCGTCCGCCCGTGCGCCACCCGCCCGCTCACCTGGAGGCCGAAACCGTGTCGAAGCCGCCGTTCACGCACCTGCACGTCCACACCCAGTACTCGCTGCTGGACGGTGCCGCGCGGCTGAAGGACATGTTCAACGCGTGCAACGAGATGGGCATGACGCACATCGCCATGTCCGACCACGGCAACCTCCACGGGGCGTACGACTTCTTCCACTCGGCGAAGAAGGCCGGGATCACTCCGATCATCGGTATCGAGGCGTACGTCGCCCCGGAGTCGCGGCGCAACAAGCGCAAGATCACGTGGGGTCAGCCGCACCAGAAGCGGGACGACGTCTCCGGCTCCGGCGGCTACACCCACAAGACGATCTGGGCGGCGAACAGGACGGGCCTGCACAACCTCTTCCGGCTCTCCTCGGACGCGTACGCCGAGGGCTGGCTGCAGAAGTGGCCGCGCATGGACAAGGAGACCATCGCCCAGTGGGCCGACGGGCTGATCGCCTCCACCGGCTGCCCCTCCGGCGAGCTGCAGACCCGGCTGCGGCTCGGCCAGTTCGACGAGGCGCTGAAGGCGGCAGCCGACTACCAGGACATCTTCGGCAAGGACCGCTACTTCCTGGAGCTGATGGACCACGGCATCGACATCGAGCACCGGGTCCGCGACGGCCTGCTGGAGATCGGCAGGAAGCTCGGCATCCCCCCGCTGGTCACGAACGACTCGCACTACACGTACGCGCACGAGGCGGGCGCCCACGACGCCCTGCTGTGCATCCAGACCGGCAAGAACCTCTCCGACCCGGACCGCTTCAAGTTCGACGGCACCGGCTACTACCTGAAGTCCACGGAGGAGATGTACGCCATCGACTCCTCGGACGCCTGGCAGGAGGGCTGCCGCAACACCCTCCTGGTGGCGGAGCAGATCGACACCACGGGCATGTTCGAGAAGCGCGACCTCATGCCCAAGTTCGACATCCCCGAGGGCTACACCGAGGTCACCTGGTTCCAGGAGGAGGTCCGCCGCGGCATGGAGCGCCGCTACCCGGGCGGCATCCCCGAGGACCGCCAGAAGCAGGCCGAGTACGAGATGGACGTCATCATCCAGATGGGGTTCCCGGGCTACTTCCTCGTGGTCGCCGACTTCATCATGTGGGCCAAGAACCAGGGCATCGCCGTCGGCCCCGGACGGGGTTCCGCCGCCGGCTCGATCGTCGCCTACGCCCTCGGCATCACCGACCTCGACCCGATCCCGCACGGCCTGATCTTCGAGCGGTTCCTCAACCCCGAGCGCATCTCGATGCCCGACGTCGACATCGACTTCGACGAGCGCAGGCGCGTCGAGGTGATCAGGTACGTGACCGAGAAGTACGGCGCCGACAAGGTCGCCATGATCGGCACCTACGGCACCATCAAGGCCAAGAACGCGATCAAGGACTCCGCGCGCGTGCTGGGCTACCCGTACGCGATGGGCGACCGCATCACCAAGGCCATGCCCGCCGACGTCCTCGGCAAGGGCATCCCGCTGTCCGGCATCACCGACCCGAACCACCCCCGCTACTCGGAGGCGGGCGAGGTCCGCGGGATGTACGAGAACGAGCCGGACGTGAAGAAGGTCATCGACACCGCGCGCGGTGTGGAGGGCCTGGTCCGGCAGATGGGCGTGCACGCCGCCGGCGTGATCATGTCCAGCGAGACCATCACCGAGCACGTGCCCGTCTGGGTCCGCCACACCGACGGCGTGACCATCACCCAGTGGGACTACCCGAGCTGTGAGTCGCTCGGCCTGCTGAAGATGGACTTCCTCGGCCTGCGCAACCTGACGATCATGGACGACGCCGTCAAGATGGTGAAGTCCAACAAGGGCGTCGACATCGACCTGCTGAGTCTCCCGCTGGACGACCCCACGACCTTCGACCTGCTCCAGCGCGGCGACACCCTCGGCGTCTTCCAGTTCGACGGCGGCCCCATGCGCTCGCTGCTGCGGCTGATGAAGCCGGACAACTTCGAAGACATCTCCGCCGTGTCGGCCCTGTACCGGCCGGGCCCGATGGGCATGAACTCTCACACCAACTACGCGCTGCGCAAGAACGGGCAGCAGGAGATCACGCCCATCCACCCGGAGCTGGAGGAGCCGCTCAAGGAGGTCCTTGACGTCACCTACGGCCTGATCGTCTACCAGGAGCAGGTGCAGAAGGCCGCCCAGATCATCGCGGGCTACTCGCTCGGCGAGGCGGACATCCTCCGCCGCGTGATGGGCAAGAAGAAGCCCGAGGAACTGGCGAAGAACTTCACCATCTTCCAGGAGGGCGCCCGCAGGAACGGCTACAGCGACGAGGCCGTCCAGGCCCTGTGGGACGTGCTGGTCCCGTTCGCCGGCTACGCCTTCAACAAGGCACACTCCGCCGCGTACGGCCTGGTCTCGTACTGGACCGCCTACCTGAAGGCGAACCACCCCGCCGAGTACATGGCCGGGCTGCTGACCTCCGTGAAGGACGACAAGGACAAGTCGGCCGTCTACCTCAACGAGTGCCGCCGCATGGGCATCAGGGTGCTCCCGCCCAACGTCAACGAGTCGGAGTCGAACTTCGCCGCGCAGGGCGACGACGTGATCCTCTTCGGCCTCTCCGCCGTCCGCAACGTGGGCACCAACGTCGTCGAGTCGATCATCAAGACCCGCAAGGCCAAGGGGAAGTACGCGTCCTTCCCGGACTACCTCGACAAGGTCGAGGCGGTGGTCTGCAACAAGCGCACCACCGAATCGCTGATCAAGGCGGGCGCCTTCGACTCGATGGGACACACCCGCAAGGGCCTCACCGCGCAGTACGAGCCGATGATCGACAACGTGGTCGCGGTCAAGCGCAAGGAGGCCGAGGGACAGTTCGACCTCTTCGGCGGCGCGGAGGAGGACAGCGGCGAGCCCGGCTTCGGCCTCGACGTGATCTTCACCGACGAGGAGTGGGACAAGACGTACCTGCTCGCCCAGGAGCGGGAGATGCTCGGTCTGTACGTCTCGGACCACCCGCTCTTCGGCCTGGAGCACGTGCTGTCCGACAAGGCCGACGCGGGCATCGCCCAGCTCACCGGAGGCGAGCACGCGGACGGCGCGGTCGTCACCATCGGCGGCATCATCTCGGGCCTGCAACGCAAGATGACCAAGCAGGGCAACGCCTGGGCCATCGCCACGGTCGAGGACCTCGCCGGCTCGATCGAGTGCATGTTCTTCCCGGCGACCTACCAGCTGGTGTCCACCCAACTCGTCGAGGACGCCGTGGTGTTCGTCAAGGGCCGCCTCGACAAGCGTGAGGACGTGCCGCGGCTGGTCGCGATGGAGCTGATGGTCCCCGACCTGTCGGCCGCCGGCGCCAACGCGCCCGTGGTGCTCACCATCCCGGCGGTGAAGGTGACCCCGCCGATGGTGAGCCGGCTCGGTGAGATCCTCAGCCAGCACAAGGGCGACAGCGAGGTGCGCATCAAGCTCCAGGGCCCGCGCAAGACGACCGTGCTGCGGCTGGACCGGCACCGGGTGAAGCCGGACCCGGCGCTCTACGGCGACTTGAAGGTGCTGCTCGGCCCGTCCTGTCTGGCCGGCTGACCACCGGCGGGCCACACCTGCGAGGGGCGCACCCGGTCACGGGTGCGCCCCTCGATGTCCGCCCGGGCCCTCAGTTGTGGCCGAAGCGCTTCTGCTGCTTACGGGCAGCAGCCGCGGGGCTGCCCTGGGCGTGCGCGGCGGGAGACGGCTGCGCCTCCGCCACGGACACCTGAGCCTGCTCCTGGGCGTGCGCGGCGTGGGGGGCCTGCGTGGCCTGCGAGGAGCGGTTCTGCGGGCCGGCCTGCTTGCGGTTCTTGTTCTTGGCCATGGTGATCTGCCTCCTGTGGGGGATCTAGGGGCCAGGGCCGGATCCAGATTCACACAGGCCGACCACAGCTGCATGTCGAACAATTACCGTGCGTGACAAGGCTCGACGGCGGTCCGTACCCCGATACGCCACGCCGAAGATCGAGTTCGGGCCGTTAACCTCCCCGTGGTCGGGCAGACTCGAAGGAAGCCCGAAGCAAACCTCCCGGAAAGAGGGTGGATCGCGTGGACCGCTGCATCGTCCTGGTGGACGCCGGGTACCTGCTCGGGGCTGCCGCCAGCCTGCTCGCAGGGGAGCCTTCCAGGTCCCGGATCACCGTCGATCACGCCGCCCTCATCCAGGGGCTGCGGGAGCGCGCCGAGTCCGACACGGAACGGCCGCTGCTGCGCATCTACTGGTTCGACGGCGCCCCCGACCGCGTACCGCAGCCGGAACACCGCAGGCTGCGCGTGATGCCGCGGGTGACCGTGCGCCTGGGCGCCCTGACCCGCAGCGACGGACGGTGGGCGCAGAAGGGCGTGGACGCCGCGATGCACGCCGAGTTGACGGAGCTGGCCCGCAACGGCGCCTGCTCGGACGTCGTGCTCGTCACCGGGGACGGGGATCTGCTGCCGGGCATGATGGCCGCCAAGGAGCACGGGGTCGCCGTGCACCTGTGGGCCGTGCAGGCCGCGGACGGCGACTACAACCAGTCCGAGGACCTCGTCGCCGAGGCCGACGAGCGGCGGGTGCTGGACCGGGCATGGATCACCCGGGCCGTACGGGCCAAGGACCTGGGCGGGCTCTGCGCGCCCCCACCGGTCCCTCGGCCGGAGATCGCCGCGATCCTGTCGGCGCCGCTGCCCGAGTCCGCGCTCGCGGCGGCGGACCGGGCCGCCGCCCGGCCGGAGCACGTCGCGGCGGCCACCGCGCAGAACGGCGGCCAGGAGCGGCTGCCGACGGCCAAGGGCGTACCGACGCCGAAGGACCTGGCGGCACTGCGGGCGCCCGGCACCCAGCCCGTGCAGCAGCCCGCCGGGGCGACGCTGAGGTGGTCGTCCGACAAGGGCTGGGTGGACCGGCCGGTCGCCGGCGAGTCGCCGGACGCCGCCCTGCTGCCGACGCTGGCGCAGCTGACCACCGCCGAGCAGCGCTGGGCCGACCGCGAGGAGGACATCACCACGGTCGGCGGCGATCCGTACGAGGTGGGGCAGGTGTTCGCGCGGCGCTGGATCGGGCGGCTCGCCGACCAGTCGCCTCTGCAGAAGCTGGCGGGCATGTATCCGCGGGTGCCGCACCGCATCGACGGGGAGCTGTTGCGGTACGCGGCACGCTTCGGGCTGCTCGCGCACAAGGACGACCAGATCGACGAGCACGACCGGTACGCGATCCGGGCGGGATTCTGGCGCGAGATCGACCAGCGGACGGG
This sequence comes from Streptomyces sp. NPDC007264, assembly GCF_042869095.1. Classification (NCBI taxonomy): domain Bacteria; kingdom Bacillati; phylum Actinomycetota; class Actinomycetes; order Kitasatosporales; family Streptomycetaceae; genus Streptomyces; species Streptomyces sp. NPDC007264. The sequence continues at coordinate 352,776 of NZ_JBIAFD010000006.1, read as the reverse complement.
CACGGAGCGCGCCCCCGCCGCGGAGTAGTCCGGGAGCGCCCGGGCAGGCCGGGGGACGGCCGGAGGCCGGGTGATGCCGCCGTGGCAGCGTGCCGCGGTGGGCGGCGGTGGCACCCGGCGGACTCGCCCGCACGGGCCGACCCGAGCGTGGCTTTCGGCGTGGCACCACGTACCCTCGTCCTTTGTGAACACGCGCACCGCATCGGCACATCCGCAGGGCAGCGATGTCGTATGCGCCGTGCGCGGGCTGACCAAGACCTATCCGGCGCTGCGGGGCCGGCGCGGCACGCCGCCGACCCCCGAGGTGCGGGCCACCGACGACGTACGGCTGGACATCCGGCGCGGGGAGATCTTCGGGCTGCTCGGGCCCAACGGCGCCGGGAAGTCCACCTTCGTCCGGCAGCTGACGGGGCTGATGCGGCCCGACCGCGGCAGCGTCACGGTCCTCGGCCACGACATCGTGCGCCGTCCCGAGCGGGCCGCCCGCCTCCTCGCCTACCTCGGCCAGGAGTCCAGCGCGCTCGACGAACTGACCGTCTCGCTCGCCGCCGAGACGACCGGGCGGCTGCGCGGGCTCGGCCTGCGGCAGGCGCGCCAGGAGCGGGACGCCGTCCTCGACGAACTCGGGCTCGCACCGATCGCCTCGCGGCCGCTGAAGAAGCTGTCCGGCGGTCAGCGCCGGCTCGCCTGCCTGGCCGCAACCCTGGTCGGGGAGCGGCCGCTGCTCGTGCTCGACGAGCCGACCACCGGCATGGACCCGGTGGCCCGGCGTGCCGTGTGGGCCGCCGTCGACCGGCGGCGGGCCGAGCGCGGGACGACCGTCCTGCTGGTCACCCACAACGTCATCGAGGCGGAGACCGTCCTGGACCGGGTCGCGGTCCTCGACCGGGGCCGCGTCATCGCCTGTGACACCCCGGCCGGGCTCAAGGAGCGGGTCGCGGGCGAGGTGCGCGTCGAGCTCGTGTGGCGCGAGCGGGCGCCGCTGGACGTGCCCGAGGTGGCGGCCCTGCGTGCCCGCGCCGCCGAGTCCGGGCGCCGCTGGTCGCTGCGGATGGCGCCCGAGGAGGCGCGCGCGGCCGTCGCCACCGTGACCGGGGGCGCCGCCTTCGCCGCCCTCGACGACTTCACACTGGCCACGCCGAGCCTGGAGGACGTCTATCTGGCGCTCGGCGGCAGTACCCAGCAGGGGCTGGTGAAGGCATGAGCGCGCGGGCCACCGTGTCCGTAAGGTGCGCAGGGGGCGCCGCGTCCGTGGGGGACGCGGCGGCCGCAGGAGCGAAGAGGAGCAGCGCGACGTGAGTGTCGTACCCGCCGAGGTTCTGCGCGGTGCCGGGGCGGCGGAGGGCGGCGCCGGGAGCGTCGCCGCGCTGGGGCCCCGGGCGCGGCTGTGGCCGTCGCTCGCCGCGGTGTACCGGGCGCAGCTGTCCCGCGCGCGGGTCGCACGGATCCCGCTGCTGTTCGTGGCGACGTTCCAGTCGATCGGGATCATGATCATGATGCGCGGCGTGGTGGACGGCGGCCGCGACGCGTGGTCCGTGGTCTCCGGGTCCTCCGTGCTGGTGGTCGCCTACGTCGGCCTGAACCTGCTGGCCCAGTACTTCGGCCAGCTGCGGGGCAGCGGCGGGCTCGACCACTACGCCACCCTCCCGGTGCCGGCGGCCGCGGTGGTGCTGGGGGCGGCGGGGGCCTACGCGTCCTTCACCGTGCCCGGGACGGTGGTGACCGCCGTCTTCGGGTGTGTGCTCTTCGGGCTGCCCCTCGCCCACCTCTGGGTGCTGATCGCGGTGATCCCGCTCTCCGGGGCCGCGCTGTCCGGGCTCGGCGCCGCGCTCGGGCTGCTCGCACCGCGACCCGAACTGGCGACGCTGCTTGGGCAGTTGGGCATGTCGGCCGCACTGCTGCTGGGGGTGCTGCCGGCCCATCGGATGCCGGAGGCCGTACAGGTCGTACGGGACCTGCTGCCGTCGACGTACGGCGTCGAGGCGTTTGCGCGGACCTTCGGTGGGCATCCGGACTGGGCGCTGGTCCTGGGTGACCTGGCCGTCTGCGCCGTCGTCGGGGTGGCCTCGCTGACCCTGGCGACCTGGGCCTACCGCCGGGCCGCCCAGCGATGACGCGGCCGATGGACACGCCTGGCAGGATGTGAAGGTGACCGCTCCGTTGACTCCGCCTCCGCCGCCGCACGAACCCTCCCCGCGCTCTCCGCACCCCGCGTGGGAGACCGCGCCCGCCCCTCCGTCGATGGGGCCCGCCCCGCACGGCGCCACCGCCGTGTACGGGGAGGACGGGCCCGGCATGAAGACCGAGCTGCGCGAGGCGGCCGTGGTCACGGTGGGCGTGGCGCTCGCCGGTGTGCTGCTCGGCGTGCTGTGGTCGCGGCTGGCCCCCCATGTGCCGCTGGTGGGCGACCTGGTCGACAAGAACTGGGTCGTGTACCTGAAGGACACCGAGGGGGAGCAGGCCATCGGGGTGGACGGAACGTTCACCCTGCTCGCGCTCGGGTTCGGGGTGCTCAGCGCGCTGGTCGTCTTCCTGGCGCGCAAGCGGGGCGGGGTGCCGCTGGTGGTGGCGCTCGCCGTGGGCGGGGTGCTCGGGTCCCTGATCGCGTGGCGTGTGGGTGTCTGGCTGGGCCCCGCCCAGGACGTGATCGCGCACGCTCAGGCCGTGGGCAAGGGGGTGACGTTCCCCGCGCCGCTGAAGCTCGGCGCGAAGGGGGCGTTGCTCGCGTGGTCGGTGGGCGCGCTGGTGGTGCACCTCGGGCTGACGGCGTTGTTCGGGCCCAGGGATCCGGACCCCTACGCGACGCCCTACGGGGGGCCCGCCGCGCCGCCGGCGTAGGACCGGCCGCGTGGACACCCGCGTGGGGTTGTGCCCGCGCGTGCCCCGGAGACCTCCTGAGCGCCGGGACAGCCGATGCGAGGCTGCCCGGCGCCGCGGTGAGGGGCGTGGTCACGCCGGACGGTGGCCGTGGTTCGCATGGCCCTTCTTCATGCGCCATTTGCGCTTGCGTGTCCTCTTCGACATATTTCCGTATTAGCCGAGGACGGGCCGTTCGTCGAGTGCTGGGACGCCGCCGCTCGCCGGGTGCTCGGCGGCGGCCGTTCACCGGGCGTGCTCGGCGGCGGCCGTTCACCGGGTGTGCTCGGGCTGCGGTTCGCCGGGTGTGCTCGGGCTGCGGTTCGCCGAGGTGGTCAGGCGCGGGGAGGTGGTCAGGCGCGGGCGATCGGGGCGAGCGTCGCGTCCGTCAGCTTCGCCAGGTCCTCGGGGGCCAGCTCCACCTCCAGGCCCCGGCGGCCCGCCGAGACGCAGATCGTGCCGTGCGACGACGCCGACGCGTCCAGCACCGTCCGCAGCCTTCTGCGCTGGCCGAGCGGGGAGATGCCGCCGCGCACGTAGCCCGTCGTGCGCTCGGCGAGCGTCGGGTCCGCCATCGCCGCCCGCTTGCCGCCCACCGCCGTCGCCAGCGCCTTCAGGTCCAGCGAGCCCGCCACCGGGACCACCCCGACCACCAGCGCGCCGTCCACGTCCGCCACCAGGGTCTTGAAGACCCGCTCCGCGGACACCCCCATCGCCTCCGCCGCCTCCTCGCCGTAGGAGGGGTGCGACGGATCGTGGTCGTAGGAGTGGACCGTGAAGTCCACCCCGGCCGCCGTCAGCGCCACCGTCGCCGGGGTGCCCCCCGGCTGCTGCTTCTTCGATTTCTTCGCCATCCGGCCGTTCCCCACAGGTCGCGCTTCAGTTCAGGCTCGTCGGACCCCGCGTCAGCTCCGACGCGGGCAACGACGGCAGACTACGGATGATCGCCGTCTCCGAGCGAAGCAGTTTCAGCTCGTCACGCAGGCGGGACGCGGTGTCCGGGGCCTGCAGCAGCCGCTGCTTGGTCGGCGTGTCCAGCATGACCGCGGCCGCGACCAGGTACGACACCACGGCCGGTTCGTCCGGCAGCTCCGCACCCGTCGACAGGGACCTCTCCCGCGCGCCCGCCAGCCGCTTCTGGTACTGGCGGAACGCCCGCAGCACCCCCTCGGCGAGCGCGCCGGCCTCGTCGCCCTGCTGCTCCGGCAGTTCCTCCAGCTCGGCGGTCAGATACGCGCCCGACGCGTCGACGGACAGCATCCGGACGCGTGTCGTGCCCGTGGCCAGCACCTCGAACGAGCCGTCGGCCCGCTCCCGGATCGTCGCCGCGTCCGCGATGCACCCCACCGCGTGGAACGCCTTGGCCGGATCGGGCCCGAAGCCCGCCGCGGGACCGCGCGCCGGCAGGGCCGTCGGGTCCGGCATCCCGGGCGCGCTCGGCGCCACCTCGTGGCCGTCGCGGATGGCCAGGACGGCGAAGCGGCGCGGTTCGTCCTCGGGGATCTTCAGCAGGTCGCGCATCAGGGCGCGGTAGCGCTCCTCGAAGACGTTCAGCGGGAGCACGAGCCCCGGGAACAGTACCGAGTTCAGCGGGAAGAGCGGGAGCCGGACGGTGGTCACGACGGGACAGCCTAATGGGCTCGGAAGCGCGTGCGTCCGGCGTGACCCCCGTGGGCGAGGAGAAGCCGCACGGAAGGCGGCGGTCCCGGCGACACGGCATTCAGCCGGACTCCGTCCCGCACGGTGAGGAACGCGCCGAGCGGATCGTCCGAGATCCGGTCCCAGGGGAACGACGTGGCGTACGGGCCGGTCATCCGAAGTTGCGTCAACGCGTCCTCCCAGCGCCCCAGTTCGACCAGGACGTACGTGAGGAGGTTGCGGACCTCCGCGGGCTCCGGCGCGGCGGCCGCCTGCCGGGACGACAGCGCGATCGCCCGGTCCGCCGCCGCGTGAAGCCGGCCGGCCGCCACGGCGGCCCCGTCGCCCGCCGTCAGACAGGCGAAGGCCGCGCGCAGCGGCAGCGCCTGCATCAGGGAGCCCGGCGGGGCCTCCTGCGCGGCGGTCTCGGCGAAGTCGAGGCACTCGCGGCGCGAACCGCGTGAGCCGCGCGAGGCGTGAGGGGCGTGAGGGGCCCGGGGGCTGAGAAGGGCGTGGGGGCTGCTCCCGGTCCGGGCGCGGCAGGCGGCCGACAGATAGCGCAGGGCCGCCACATGACAGCCGTAGTGGTGCGGGCAGCGGCGTACGGCCTCGGCCCACAGCCGCTCGAACTCCGCGGGCCGCGCGGCGGTGCCGCGCGCATGATCGAGCGCCACCCGCCACGGCACCGGATCGCCCGCAGCGCACTCGGCCGCCTCCGCGACCAACGGGGCGACCCGGCGCAGGACTTCGGCCCGGGCGGGCGACTCCCAGCCGCGCCGGACCGCCAGTTCCGCCTCGACCAGCAGGGCGTCCGGATCCCGCGGAGCGGCGGCGCACCAGTCCAGGAGCCACTCGTCGCGCGAGCGCGCGAAGGCGGCGAGCCGCGTCACATACCGGTCGCGGTCCTCCCAGTCGGCGGCCTCCCGCGTGGTCGCGAGCAGCGCGGCCGCCGGGCCGTGGTCGCCGCGGGCCGCCGCGACCAGGGCGGGCGCCAGCCGCTCGTCGGGCGCGTCGAGCAGAACCTCGCCGTCCGGGGGCAGCCCGACGGCCGGCCGCGAGGAGTCCCCTGCCTCCCCCAGCGCCGAGGAACCCCGGAGGCACCCCGAGGCCGAACGGAGGAACGCGCGCAGCAGTGACATGGTGTCGACCATTGAAAAGGCGCAGGTCGGGGCGGCGCCAGCCGCAGGGGCAACCCGATTTTGGTTGTACTCCCCAAGGTCAAGAATAGGCAAAGAGCGATGCGCGCGCCGCCGCCGGGAGCCGCGTGCCGTCCGGTCCGGGCCGGTGACCTCAGCCGCGCCGCAGCAGTCTGGTGGCTCCCGCCGCGATCGTGGTCGCCAGGATCCACCCGAGCAGGATCACCACCGCCGACAGCCACTGCCAGCCCCCGCTCAGCTGCCACTGGCCGGCCTGACCGAGGTCGATCACCGGCAGCAGCAGGTCCAGGGCGAGCAGCGAGGGGTTCCACGGCGGATGCGCGTCCTTGCTGACCGGAGGATGGCTCGCGTGCGAGAACGCGAGCGACGCCGCGGCCCAGAGGACCGCCATCCACACCGCCGCGCGGCCGGGCCGGTACCCGTAGGCGACGGTCCAGTCCTGCACGTAACCCCACAGTTTCGCCGCGAGCGGCAGCGTCTCCCGGCGCCGCCGATGCTTGGCGAGCAGCACCTCGCGCGCGTCCTCGTCCTCCCCCGAGGTCCGCAGCACGGCCGCGAGACGCTCGTACGGCTCCGGGTTGTACTCCGCCGTCGCCGCCGCGACCCACTCCAGGCGCCGGGTGAGCGGGAAGGCGTCCTGCGGGACGAGGTTCTCGTAGCTGAAGCCGCCCATGTGCAGATCGCCGAGACCCGGCCAGCTCGCCCACCGGTCGACCAGGTTCACCACGCGCGCCCCCGAAAGGGTCACCTTGCCGCGCTCGGGGCGCTCGCCCAGGAAACGCAGCTCGGGGGTCTGCACCCGGCGCAGGGACAGTTCGTGGTCCTCGTCCAGCACGAACCGGGCCTGCTCCAGGTCGACCGCGTCCCCGAACCGCCCGTCGTCCAGCCGGATCCCGCCCCGGCACTCGAACCGCTGCACCCGTGTACCACGCGCGGGCGTGGTCCCGCTGGTCAGCAGCGGATTGCCGAGGCCCGCCGGGGTCAGGTACAGCGTCCGTTCGACCGTCAGCTGGGGCGCGTTGAGCGCCAGCGGCGTGTAGGGGTTGTTCAGCCGGGCGCCGCGCAGGCTCAGCGACACCCCGACCTTGGCGCCGCGCAGGCTCAGCTCGCCGTGCGACTCCAGCATCTCGGCCTGGAGGTCCTGGCCGACCGTCATCCCGTCCGCGGTGATCGACCGGCCGCGCCGGTCCCGGTAGACGACGGCCTGGTTGAGCAGCAGGTCGGTGCCGATGTGGGCGTCGGTGAGCCGTACCCCGTTGTGGAAGCGGCAGCGCGGGAGATGCAGGTCGCCCTCGGTGTGCACGCGTGCCGCCTCGAGCCGCGGCACGGAGCAGTCCACCAGCCGCAGGGTGGTGCAGCGGGCCTCCGGCAGCAGGATCTCCTGCTCGAACCGGCAGCCCTTCAGCTCCACGTACGGCACGATCGTGCCGCCCGCCAGATCCAGGGTGCCGGTGATCTGCACACCGCTCAGTTTCAGCGACGAGACCCGGCCGGCCAGTGCGGTCGGCCCGTCCAGCAGCAGCCACGCCACGACCCGCGCCCGCACACTGCGCTCGGGGCCCCACGGATGGCCGCCGTGCGGATCGTCCACGACGGTGTCCCCGGTCCGCAGGTCGTACGGGCTGCCGTTGCGGAACGCCTGCCACATCCCGGCCTCGGTGGCGGTCAGTTCCTCCGGCAGGTCTCCGGCGCGCAAGCCGGCACCCTCGGTCACGGCTGTTCCTTCCTCCCCGGCTCTCGCGGGTTCGTACGACCGTGATGCCCGCTGAGTGACGGCCCGAACGCTACCGGTGAAGGTGATCTTCCGGGTCCGGTGTCAGCCACCGGATCCGGCCACCGCGCCGGTGCGGACCGGGCCCCGCCCGGCGGCTCGCCGAGGTGCCCGGCGCCCGCCGCGCACGGCCCACGGCCCAAGCGTGTCCGGCAGGGCACCCCGCCCGCGACACGCCCGGCCGGACACGCCCGGGTCCCACCGCACGCCCGCTGAACCGGAGCCCGTTCCCCGCGCGGCGACACCCGCCGCCATCTGTCGACGGCGGCGGCGCTCCGCGCCCGGCCGAGACGGCGCCGCGCCCGGCCGGTTCGGGACCGCCCAGCCGACGCGCCGCCGGCACGGCGCCGCGCCTGCCTGGCGCCTCGCCCTCCCGGCTCCGGCCAGCCGGCGCCCCGTCCTCCCGGCTCCGTCCTCCCGGCTCCGCCCTCCCGGCTCCGCCCTCCCGGCTCCGCCCTCCCGGCGCCTCGCCCACCCGGCTCCGCCCACCCCGCGCCTCGCCCCCCGGCTCCGCCCACCCGGCTCCGGGTCGACCCCGGCGTGCTGCGCGGACCCGCGCGGCCCGCCGCGCCGTGCCCACCCCGCGGGCCCCGCGGGCCCCGCGATCCCGCGCCGCCCGTGGCCCTGCCGCGCCGCGGACCGCGCCCGCGAGGGCCGGGATCGGGCACCCCGCCAAGCGGACCGTCCGTCCGCCCACACTCTGTATCAGCCATTGATACGGTCGTCCGGCGCCTCGTCGCCGTCTGCGAGAATTGGCCCCGTGATCTCCCGAATCGATCTGCGCGGCGACGCCCTCCCCGAGGGTCCCGCCCTGCGCGACCTGCTGCCCCGAGCCGACTTCGATGTTCAGGCCGCCCTGGAGAAGGTGCGTCCGATCTGCGAGGCCGTGCATCATCGGGGCGACGCGGCGCTGATCGACTTCGCCGAGAAGTTCGACGGCGTACGCCTGGAGTCGGTGCGGGTTCCGGCCGCGGCGCTCGCCGAGGCCCTCGACCGGCTCGACCCGGCCGTGCGCGCGGCCCTGGAGGAGTCCATCCACCGCGCCCGCCTCGTCCACCGCGCCCAGCGCCGCACCACGCACACCACCCAGGTCGTGCCCGGCGGCTCGGTCACCGAGAAGTGGGTGCCGGTGGACCGCGTCGGGCTGTACGCGCCCGGCGGCAGGTCCGTCTACCCGTCGTCCGTGGTCATGAACGCCGTGCCCGCGCAGGAGGCCGGTGTCGAGTCGATCGCCCTCGCCTCCCCGCCCCAGGCCGAGTTCGGGGGCCTGCCGCACCCGACGATCCTCGCCGCCTGCGCGCTGCTCGGCGTCGACGAGGTCTACGCCGCGGGCGGCGCGACCGCGGTCGCGATGTTCGCGTACGGCACCGAGTCCTGCCCGCCCGCCACCATGGTCACCGGCCCCGGCAACATCTGGGTCGCCGCGGCCAAGCGCTACTTCACCGGCCGGATCGGCATCGACACGGAGGCCGGCCCCACCGAGATCGCGATCCTCGCGGACGAGACCGCCGACCCGGTGCACGTCGCCTCGGACCTGATCAGCCAGGCGGAGCACGACCCGCTGGCGGCCGCCGTCCTGGTCACCGACTCGGTCGAGCTGGCCGAGGCGGTGGAGAAGGAACTCGGGCCGCAGGTCGAGGCCACCCGGCATGTCGAGGACCGGATCCGCCCGGCGCTCGCCGGCAGGCAGTCCGCCGTCGTCCTGGTCGACGGCATCGACGAGGGGCTCAGGGTGGTCGACGCGTACGGCGCCGAGCACCTGGAGATCCAGACCGCCGACGCCGCCGCCGTCGCGGACCGGGTGCGCAACGCGGGCGCGATCTTCGTCGGGCCCTGGGCGCCCGTCTCGCTCGGCGACTACGCGGCCGGGTCCAACCACGTCCTGCCGACGGGCGGCTGCGCCTGTCACTCCTCGGGCCTGTCCGTCCAGTCCTTCCTGCGCGGCATCCACGTCGTCGACTACACGAAGGACGCGCTGGCCGAGGTCGCACACCACGTGGTGACGCTGGCGGAGGCGGAGGACCTGCCGGCGCACGGCGCCGCCATCAAGGCCCGGTTCGGTTGGAAGGTGCCGGAAAGCAAGTGACTGGAATCGACGATCTTCCCGTACGGGACGAACTGCGCGGCAAGTCCCCCTACGGAGCGCCCCAACTGGACGTCCCCGTACGGCTGAACACCAACGAGAACCCGTATCCGCTGCCCGAGCCGCTGGTCGAGCGGATCGCCGAGCGCGTGCGCGAGGCCGCCCGCGGCCTCAACCGCTATCCGGACCGGGACGCCGTCGAACTGCGCACCAGGCTCGCCGAGTACCTGACGACGACCGGCGGGTACCGGGTGGGCCTGGAGAACGTCTGGGCGGCCAACGGCTCCAACGAGGTCATCCAGCAACTGCTGCAGACCTTCGGCGGACCGGGCCGCAGCGCCATCGGCTTCGAGCCGTCGTACTCGATGCACGCGCTCATCGCGCGCGGCACGGGCACCGGCTGGATCTCCGGCCCCCGCACCGAGGACTTCACGATCGACCTCCCGGCCGCCGAGCGGGCGATCGCCGAGAACCGGCCGGACGTCGTCTTCGTCACCTCCCCCAACAACCCCACCGGCAACGCGGTGCCCGGCGAGACGGTCCTCGCCCTGTACGACGCCGCACAGGCGGCGAAGCCGTCGATGGTCGTCGTGGACGAGGCGTACATCGAGTTCAGCCACGGCCGTTCGCTGCTGCCGCTCATCGAAGGTCGGCCGAATCTCGTCGTCTCGCGGACCATGTCGAAGGCGTTCGGCGCGGCCGGACTGCGTCTCGGCTACCTCGCCGCGCACCCGGCGGTCGTGGACGCCGTCCAGCTCGTCCGGCTGCCCTACCACCTGTCGGCGGTCACCCAGGCGACCGCCCTGGCCGCGCTGGAGCACACCGACACGCTGCTCAAGTACGTCGAGCAGCTGAAGTCCGAGCGGGACCGGCTGGTCACCGAGCTGCGCGCGCTCGGCTACGAGGTCACGGAGTCCGACGCGAACTTCGTGCAGTTCGGGCGGTTCGCCGACGCCCACGAGGCCTGGCGGAAGATCCTCGACCGGGGCGTCCTGGTCCGGGACAACGGCGTGCCGGGACGGCTGCGCGTCAGCGCCGGAACACCGCAGGAGAACGACGCGTTCCTGGACGCGGCACGTGAGCTGAAGAAGGAGCAGAGCGCATGAGCCGGGTAGGCCGCGTGGAGCGGACCACCAAGGAGACCTCCGTGGTCGTCGAGATCGACCTCGACGGCACCGGCAGGACCGACATCACGACGGGCGTCGGCTTCTACGACCACATGCTCGACCAACTCGGCCGGCACGGTCTGTTCGACCTGACCGTGAAGACCGAGGGCGACCTGCACATCGACTCCCACCACACCATCGAGGACAGCGCCCTCGCCCTCGGCGCCGCCTTCCGGCAGGCCCTCGGCGACAAGGTGGGCATCTACCGCTTCGGGAACTGCACCGTCCCGCTGGACGAGTCGCTCGCACAGGTGACCGTCGACCTGTCCGGCCGCCCCTACCTGGTGCACACCGAGCCCGAGAACATGGCGCCGATGATCGGCGCCTACGACACCACGATGACCCGGCACATCCTGGAGTCCTTCGTGGCCCAGGCACAGATCGCACTGCACGTCCACGTGCCCTACGGGCGCAACGCGCACCACATCGTGGAGTGCCAGTTCAAGGCGCTGGCGCGGGCGCTGCGGTACGCCAGCGAGCGCGACCCGCGCGCGGCCGGCATTCTCCCGTCCACGAAGGGTGCGCTGTAGAGCCATGAACGGTACCTCGACCGTCCTGATCGTCGTCGGCCTCTTCCTCGTCGGCGGGATCATCTCCTTCGTCCGGCAGAAGATGCCGAAGAGCCTCATCGTGCTGCTCTCGATCGGCGCGGCCCTGTGCCTCGTCACGGGCGTCATGCGTCTGGAGGTGTGGAATTGAGCTCGCCCAGGAGCGTCGTCGTCTTCGACTACGGCTTCGGCAACGTCCGCTCCGCCGAGCGTGCCCTCGCCCGCGCCGGGGCCGACGTCGAGATCACCCGTGACTTCGACAGGGCCATGAACGCCGACGGCCTGCTGGTGCCGGGCGTCGGCGCCTTCGCCGCCTGCATGCAGGGCCTGCGCGGGGCGCGCGGAGACTGGATCATCGGCCGGCGGCTGGCCGGGGGGCGCCCCGTGATGGGCATCTGCGTCGGCATGCAGATCCTGTTCGCTCGCGGCATCGAACACGGGGTGGAGACCGAGGGCCTGGACGAGTGGCCCGGCACGGTCGAGCCGCTGCAGGCGGACATCGTGCCCCACATGGGCTGGAACACCGTCGAGGCGCCGGCCGACTCGGAGCTGTTCGCGGGTCTGGACGCGGACGCGCGTTACTACTTCGTGCACTCCTACGCCGTCCACGACTGGCGGTTGGAGACGCTCAGCCCGGCGCTGCGGCCCCCCAAGGTCACCTGGTCGACGCACGGCAAGCCCTTTGTGGCGGCCGTCGAGAACGGCGCCCTGTGGGCCACGCAGTTCCACCCCGAGAAGTCCGGCGACGCCGGTGCACAGCTGCTCACCAACTGGATCGGAACCCTGTAGACCATGGCCAAGCTCGAACTGCTCCCCGCCGTCGACGTCCGCGACGGCCAGGCCGTCCGCCTCGTGCACGGCGAGTCCGGCACGGAGACCTCGTACGGCTCTCCCCTGGAGGCCGCCCTCGCCTGGCAGCGGGCGGGCGCCGAGTGGCTGCACCTGGTCGACCTGGACGCCGCGTTCGGCACCGGCGACAACCGCGCGCTGATCGGCGAGGTCACGAAGGCCATGGACATCAAGGTGGAGCTGTCCGGCGGCATCCGCGACGACGACACCCTGGCCGCCGCTCTGGCCACCGGCTGCACACGCGTGAACCTGGGCACCGCCGCCCTGGAGACCCCCGAGTGGGTCGCCGAGGTCATCGCCGAGCACGGTGACAGGATCGCGGTCGGCCTCGACGTGCGCGGGACCACCCTGCGCGGCCGCGGCTGGACCCGCGACGGCGGTGACCTCTACGAGACGCTGGAGCGCCTGGACAAGGAGGGCTGCGCGCGGTACGTCGTCACCGACATCGCCAAGGACGGCACCCTCCAGGGTCCCAACCTGGAGCTCCTGAAGAACGTCTGCGCCGCCACCGACCGCCCGGTGGTGGCCTCCGGCGGCGTGTCGTCCCTGGACGACCTGCGCGCGATCGCCGGCCTCGTGCCCCTCGGTGTCGAAGGCGCGATCGTCGGGAAGGCCCTGTACGCGAAGGCGTTCACCCTGGAAGAGGCACTGGAGGCTGTGTCGTCATGACGTCCGAGGCCGTGCGGCGTGTGCAGAGCGGAAGTCCTTGGGAAGAGACCTTCGGTTTCGCACGCGCCGTCGCGGCGGGCGACCGTGTGCTGGTCGGGGGCACGACGGCCTTCCAGGGCCCTGTGCTGTACGGGGAGGGCGACCCGTACGAGCAGGCCAAGGTGGCCTTCGCCAGCGCGGTCGAAGCGATCGGCGAGTTCGGGCTGGGCATCGAGTCCGTGCTCCGGACCCGGATATATCTCGCGCACCTGCGGGACGTCGACGAGGTGGGCCGCGCCCACAAGGAGCTGTTCGACCCGGTGCGCCCGATCACGACCCTGCTGGTCGTGGAGGGCTTCGTCGACCCGCGCATCCTGGTCGAAGTGGAACTGGAAGCCTTCCGAGGCTGAAGGAGCCTTCGGGGCCGGAAGAAGCCTTCGGGGGCTGGAAGGAGCCTTCGGAGGCTGGAAGAAGCCTTTCCGAAGGCCGGAAACAGCAAGAGGAGCCGTGGATTCATGACCCTGGCGGTCCGAGTCATTCCCTGCCTGGACGTGGACGGCGGCCGGGTCGTCAAGGGCGTCAATTTCCAGAACCTGCGCGACGCGGGCGACCCCGTCGAGATGGCCAAGGTGTACGACGCCGAGGGCGCCGACGAGCTGACGTTCCTGGACATCACCGCGTCCTCGGGCAATCGCGAGACGACGTACGACGTGGTGCGCCGCACCGCCGAGCAGGTGTTCATCCCGCTCACGGTCGGCGGCGGCGTGCGCTCGGCCGAGGACGTGGACAGGCTGCTGCGGGCGGGCGCCGACAAGGTGGGCGTGAACACGGCCGCGATCGCCCGCCCGGACCTGATCCGCGAGATCGCCGAGCGCTTCGGCCGGCAGGTGCTGGTGCTGTCCGTGGACGCACGGCGCACTCCCTCGGGGAGCTTCGAGGTGACGACCCACGGCGGTCGTCGCGGCACCGGCATCGACGCGGTGGAGTGGGCGCACCGCGCCGCCGAGCTGGGCGCGGGGGAGATCCTGCTCAACTCGATGGACGCGGACGGCACCAAGGACGGCTACGACCTGGAGATGATCGCGGCCGTGCGCAAGCACGTGACCGTCCCCCTCATCGCCTCCGGCGGCGCGGGCAAACCGGCCGACTTCCCGCCGGCCGTCGCCGCGGGCGCGGACGCGGTGCTGGCGGCGTCGGTGTTCCACTTCGGGGACCTGCGGATCGCCGAGGTGAAGGAGACCCTGCGGAAGGCGGGCCACCCGGTCCGCTGACACGGCGCCCGGATCGAGCGGTCGAACCCCGGTCACCTGATGGGTGGCCGGGGTTTCGTCCGGGCAGATGCGAAAGATAAATTGCGCAAAATATATTGTGCAACTTTTCTTTCCTGTCTAGCGTGGGGGCATGGCACGCAAGGAGAACCGCCGGATCACCGACCTCGGCACGCTGAAGGCACTGGCCCACCCGCTCCGCCTCAAGCTCTACCGACTGCTGTTCGTGGCCGAGGCGGCGACCGCCTCGCAGCTGGCCGAGCAGGTGGACGAGGCCGTCTCGCTGGTCAGCTACCACCTGCGCAAACTCGCCGGGCACGGGCTGATCGAGGAGGCGGGGCCGCGGAGCGGGGACGCGCGCGAGCGCTGGTGGCAGCCGGCCTCGGACGGCATCTCCGTGCGCGACGAGGACTTCCGGGACGCGCCCGAGAAGGTGGCGGCGCATCTGGCGGCATCGCGGCTCTTCCTGGAACAGCGCGCCGAGATGTACCGCACCTACCTCGACACCCGCACCCGCTGGGGACCGGAGTGGAACGAGGCCGCTCACGACTCGGAGTCGCTGCTGCGGCTGACGGCCCCCGAACTGGCGGATCTGAAGAGGGAACTGCAGGACCTGCTCAAGAAGTACGACGAGCGGGGGCGCGCCCTGGAGGCCGCCGGAGACACCACGGGCCGCGAGCACGTCGCGGTGCACTCGTACGCCTTTCCCTTCCGAGTCTGAGCGAGGCGACCTCCTTGACCACCGCGTCCGCGATATCCGAGGGGCGGCACTCCGCCGAACGCCCCGCCCACCGCGACCCCAACGTGCTGCGCTGGCTCGGCGCGTACGCCTCGTCGACGGTCGGTGACAACGTCTACTACCTCGCCCTGTCCTGGGCGGCGGTCCAGGCCGGCACGCCCGCGCAGGCGGGCCTCGTCACCGCGCTCAGCGCCGCGCCGCGTGCCCTGCTGATGCTGGGCGGGGGCGTGGTCGCGGACCGGTTCGGCCCGCGCAGGGTCCTGATCGGCAGCGACGGCGTGCGCTGCGTGGTGGTCGTCGCGGTGGCCGGGCTGCTGCTCATGGGCCGTTCGGGACTGTGGCCGTTGGCCGCGCTGGCCCTGGTCTTCGGTACCGTCGACGCCCTCATGATGCCCGCGCTGGGTGCTCTCCCGACCCGTATCACGGGGCGCGGACAGCTAGCTCGGGTGCAGGGCATGCGCGGACTCGTGATCCGGCTGGCCAACGTCACCGGGGCCCCGCTCGGCGGCCTCGGCCTGGCACTCGGGGGCCCGGCGGCGGCGTTCGGCATGGCCGGGCTGCTGTTCGGATCCTCCCTGCCGCTGCTGCTCGCCGTGCGCCTGGGGGAGCCGCCCGCGGACGACACGCGCGCCGGGCGCACCACGTGGAGCGATCTGGCCGACGGCCTGCGCTACATACGCGGCCACCGGGTGCTGCGCCCGCTGATCGTCGTCATCGCGCTCAGCGACCTCGGCTTCGTCGGCCCGCTGAATACGGGCCTGATCCTGCTCGCGGACGAGCGCGGCTGGGGCGCCTCCGGGGTGGGCTGGGTGATCGCCGGGTTCGGGACGGGCGCGGGGGCGGCATCGCTGCTGCTGACCGTCCGGGGACGCTTACCGCGTGCCGGGCTCGTCCTGTCCATGACTGGCGTGGCCAGCGCCGTCGCGATCGCCGCCCTCACCTGCACGACCCACCTCGCGCTCGTCGTCGGCGTGGCGCTCGCCGTCGGACTGATCTCCGGGCTGAGCGGCGTCCTGTGCGGGGCGCTGCTGCAGGCCGAGTCCGACCGGGCCTACGTAGGCCGCGTCACGTCCGTGTCGAGCTTCTTCAGCCTGGGAGTCGCCCCGCTCACCTTCCCGCTGACCGGTGCCGCCATCGGTCTGTGGGGCACCGGCCCCGTGTTCACCGCGAGCGCGGGGATCTGCGGTCTCGCGGGGATCTGCGGCCTCTGCTCCCGCGCTCTCCGTCGCGCCGAACTCCCCCGCTGACCACCCGCCTCAGATCCCCAGCTCCTTCGCGACCTGCATCTTCGCGACGGCGTCCTTGTCGCCCTCCAGCTGCACGTCCGCCACCCGCTGCCGCCCCAGCACGAACATCAGGAGTTCGGAGGGCTCGCCCGTGACCGTCACGACCGGCGTGCCCCGGTGCGCGACCGCCGTCCGCCCGTCGGGGCGGCGCAGCACCAGGCCCGTGGGCGCGCCGCGGCCCGTCAGGCGCGCCGTGCGCTCCAGCCGTGACCACAGCGCGTCCTGGAAGACCGGGTCCAGCTCGCGCGGCGTCCAGTCGGGCTGCGCACGGCGCACGTCCTCCGTGTGGACGTAGAACTCGACGATGTTCGCCATCTCGTCGATCTGCTTCAGCGAGAACGGCGAGAACCGCGGCGGACCCGTACGGATGAGCTGGATCAGTTCCTCGTACGGCTTGTCGGTGTACTCCGCCATGACGCGGCCCAGACGGGGGGCGAGCTGTTTGACGAGGACGCCCCCGGCCGCGTCCGGACGGCGCTCGCGCACCACGACATGCGCGGCCAGGTCGCGGGTGGTCCAGCCCTCGCACAGGGTGGGCGCGTCCGGGCCCGTGGCCTCCAACAGATCGGCGAAAAGAAGTCGTTCACGCTTGGCATGGGTCGACATGCAGTCAGCGTACGACCCGGTGCGCGGTCCGCCCACTGGACGCCGGCCGGGCATGTCGGCCCGGCGCGGCACAATGGGCGGCATGACCAGCACGCCTCCGCCCAGCAGGACCAGCGGCCTGGACCCCGAGATCGCGGCGCGTCTCAAGCGCAGCGCGGACGGGTTGCTCCCCGCCATCGCCCAGCAGTACGACACCGGTGAGGTGCTGATGCTCGGCTGGATGGACGACGAGGCGCTGCACCGCACGCTGACGACCGGCCGGTGCACGTACTGGTCGCGCAGCCGCCGGGAGTACTGGGTCAAGGGCGACACGTCCGGCCACCTCCAGCACGTGAAGTCGGTCGCCCTCGACTGCGACGCCGACGCGGTGCTCGTCAGGGTCGACCAGGTCGGCGGCGCCTGCCACACCGGCGACCGCACGTGCTTCGACGCCGATGTGCTGCTCGGGGACGCCGGTTCCGGCGCACCCTCCGCGGATCAGTAAGGTCGGCCGCCATGGACCTCGAGACGTTCCGCAAGCAGGCCGTCGACCGCCGCGTCATCCCCGTCACGCGCAAGCTCCTGGCCGACGGCGACACGCCGGTGGCGCTCTACCGCAAGCTCGCCGCCGAGCGTCCCGGCACCTTCCTGCTGGAGTCCGCGGAGAACGGCCGTGCCGCGTACCAGTGGTCCCGCTACTCCTTCGTGGGCGTCCGCAGCGCGGCCACCCTCACGACCAGGGACGGCCAGGCCCACTGGCTCGGCGCGCCGCCCGTCGGGGTCCCCCTCGACGGCGACCCGCTGGCCGCCCTCCGGGCCACCATCGAGGCGCTGCACACGCCCCACCAGGACGGTCTGCCGCCCTTCACGGGCGGCATGGTCGGCTATCTGGGCTACGACATCGTGCGCCGCCTGGAGCGGATCGGGCCCGGCGAACGCGACGATCTCGGACTCCCCGAGCTGACCATGCTGCTGACCAGCGACCTTGCCGTCATGGACCACTGGGAGGGCTCGGTCCTGCTGATCGCCAACGCGATCAACCACAACGACCTCGACACCGGCGTCGACGAGGCGTACGCGGACGCCGTGGCCCGCCTCGACGCGATGGAGGCCGACCTGTCCCGCCCGGTGGCCCAGCCGCCCGCCGCCCTCCCGCCCTCCGAGCTGCCCGCCTACACGGCCCGGTGGGGCGGTGCCGACTTCCAGGACGCCGTCGAGGACATCAAGGAGCGCATCCGCGCGGGCGAGGCGTTCCAGGTGGTCCCCTCGCAGCGCTTCGAGACCCCCTGCACGGCCCGCGCGTTGGACGTGTACCGGGTGCTGCGTGCCACCAACCCGTCGCCGTACATGTACCTGTTCCGCTTCGACGGTTTCGATGTCGTCGGGTCCAGCCCGGAGGCACTGGTCAAGGTCGAGGACGGCCGTGCGATGGTCCACCCGATCGCCGGCACCCGGCACCGCGGCGCCACCCCGCAGGAGGACCAGGCCCTCGCCGAGGAACTGCTGGCCGACCCCAAGGAGCGCGCCGAGCATCTGATGCTCGTCGACCTGGGCCGCAACGACCTGGGCCGGGTCTGCGAGCCCGGCTCGGTGGAGGTCGTCGACTTCATGTCCGTCGAGCGGTACTCGCACGTGATGCACATCGTCTCCACCGTGACCGGCCGGGTCGCCCGGGGCCGCACGGCGTTCGACGTCCTGACTGCGTGCTTCCCGGCCGGCACGCTCTCCGGCGCGCCCAAGCCGCGCGCGATGCAGATCATCGACGAGCTCGAGCCGTCCCGGCGGGGGCTGTACGGCGGCTGCGTCGGCTATCTCGACTTCGCCGGCGACTCCGACACCGCCATCGCCATCCGCACGGCCCTGCTGCGCGACGGCACCGCCTACGTCCAGGCGGGCGCGGGCATCGTCGCCGACTCCGACCCGGTCGCCGAGGACACCGAGTGCCGCAACAAGGCGGCGGCGGTGCTGCGGGCGGTCCACACGGCGAACCGGCTGGGCGGGTGAGCCGGCGGGCCGACGGCCGACGAGGGGTCCCGGGTGACGGTTCGCCCGGGCGGCAGGCGATAGTGGAGTACGTGACTGCCGTACCTGACCCCCGATCCGAGGCCGCCGCGCCCCCGCGCTCCGGCCGCCGCGCCCTCGCCCCGGCCCTGCTGTGCGGGGCGGCCGGCGCGGCCGTGGTGCTGCTGTCCTCCCGGCAGGAGTGGTCGGCGGGGACCGTGTCGGTGGCCGGCGCCGACTTCCCGCTGACCGCCAAGGGGAGCGACGTCACGGGTGTGCCCGCGGCCCTCGCCGTCGTGGGCCTCGCCGCGCTCGTCGCCGTCTTCGCCGTCCGCAGGGCCGGACGGCTGCTCGTCTCCGGGCTGCTCGCGCTCTCCGGCGCGGGCACCGTCGCCGCGGCGCTCCTCGGCGCCACCGACAGCTCCGCGCTGGACGAGAAGGCGGCCCAGGCGGCCGGTGACACCTCCGCGACCGCCGCCGCGCTCACCCACACCGCCTGGCCCTACGTCGCGGCGGCCGGCGGGGCGCTCATCCTCCTCGCCGGGCTGCTGGCCCTGCGCCACGGCCGGCTGTGGCCGGCGATGTCCGGCCGCTACGAGCGCGGCGGCGCGCCCGGCCCGCGCAGGGCACGGCCGGCCGACCCGGAGCGCCCCGAGGACCTGTGGAAGGCACTCGACCGGGGCGAGGACCCCACCGGCGTCTGAAACGCCGGCGCCGCGCGAGGGTGACCCCGGCTCACCTCGGACGCGCGGGTACGCGACAATGGTCGCCGAGCGTCCGACTCACACGAGCACATTCAGCTAACGAGGAGCAAGTCATGGCGGGCAGCAGCCACGGTCACACCCCGGCCGCCTGGACCGGCGTCATCATCGCCTTCATCGGTTTCTGCGTCGCGGGCGCTTTCACCGTGATGAACCAGCCCGTCGGCTTCTGGGCGGGCATCGCGCTGTGCGGCGCCGGCGCCGTCGTCGGCGGCATCATGCGGCAGATGGGCCTCGGCCAGCCGAAGACGCCGGTGCACTCGGCGCCCCAGCCGGCGAGCGCGACGGAGCGCTGAGCCCTCCGCGGTCTGTGCACGAGAGGCGGCCCCCGCCCTGAGCGCGGGGGCCGCCTCTCGCGTGTCCGGGTGCGGTGGGCGTACCGGGCGCGGGACGGGCAGAATGCGAGTGTGAACGCCGAATCCGCCCCTGCGACCGCGGCCCGCGGCGGCCCCGGGCCGGCCGCCGCGCTCCGGCGCGCCGCCGTCCCCGCCGGGGTGCTCACGAGTGTCGTCGCGGCCTTCGTGTACGTCGGGGCCGTGGACCCGAACGAACCCGGGCACTACCCGGTCTGTCCGCTGCTGCGCCTCACCGGCGTGTACTGCCCCGGCTGCGGCGGACTGCGCAGTGCGCACGCCTTCGTGCACGGAGACCTCCTGACGGCGCTCCAGGACAACGCCCTGGCCGCCGTCGGCTATCCGGTCTTCGCCGTGCTGTGGGCCGTGTGGGTGATCCGTGCGGTGCGGGGACGGCCGCTGCGGGTCGACCCGAGGCCGGTGCACCTGTGGAGCCTGGGAGCATTGCTGCTGGTCTTCACGGTTGTCCGGAACCTGCCGTTCGGTGGCTGGCTGCATCCTTGATCAACTGGTGAACGTCCAGTAAAGAGCCCCTTTCGCCCGAGCCGTGCGAAGCTGGTTCGAGGGCGGGGCAGGGACCGGCGTCAACCGGATGCGAGGGCTACGCCTTCCTCCGGATACCATCACAGTGACCATCGGTTTCGTCCGTCCAGCGGCCCCGGTGGGCCGAGGCTCAACCCGGTTGAGCCGCTTGAAGCGTCAACCGCCAGGAAGGGGGCCGCTCGCGTGAGTGTGCTCGACGAGATCATCGACGGAGTCCGTGCCGACCTCGCGGAGCGGCAGGCGCGCGTCAGCCTCGACGAGCTCAAGGAGCGCGCGGCGAAGGCACCCGCGGCCAGGGACGGCCTCGCCGCCCTGCGCGGTGACGGCGTCAAGGTGATCTGCGAGGTGAAGCGGTCCAGCCCGTCCAAGGGAGCGCTCGCCGCGATCGCCGACCCGGCGGGTCTCGCGGCGGACTACGAGGCGGGCGGCGCCGCCGTCATCTCCGTGCTCACCGAGCAGCGCCGCTTCGGCGGCTCGCTGGCCGACCTGGAGGCCGTGCGGGCCCGGGTCGACATCCCGGTGCTGCGCAAGGACTTCATCGTCACCTCCTACCAGCTGTGGGAGGCGCGGGTGTACGGCGCCGACCTCGCGCTGCTGATCGTCGCCGCCCTCGACCAGCCCGCCCTCGAATCCCTCATCGAGCGCGCCGAGTCCATCGGGCTCACGCCGCTCGTCGAGGTGCACGACGAGGAGGAGGTCGAGCGGGCCGTGGACGCCGGCGCGAAGGTGATCGGCGTCAACGCACGCAACCTCAAGACCCTGGAGGTCGACCGCTCCACGTTCGAGCGGGTCGCCCCCGAGGTCCCCGCGGGGATCCTGAAGGTCGCCGAGTCCGGCGTCCGCGGGCCGCACGACCTGATCGCGTACGCCAACGCGGGCGCCGACGCGGTGCTCGTGGGCGAGTCGCTGGTGACCGGGCGCGATCCGAGGACGGCGGTCGCCGACCTGGTGGCGGCGGGTGCGCACCCGGCGCTGCGGCACGGGCGGGGCTGACACCCCGGTAGGGTTGGCGCTGATGATGCTTCTGATCACCGTGGCGACCAGGGATCCGTATGCCCGCCTCGCCCGCGGGTGCCGGCCGCGCGGCTGCCGGGCGCCCGCGCGGCGCGTGCACGGGCGACGGGTGCGGTACGTCATCGGTGACGAGCCGGGTCAGGTGAACGGCATGCGATGGCGCTCATGCGTGCGCGCCGGTCGTCCGCGACCGGCCTGAGAGCCCGTGTGCACGGGCTCTGAGCCGGACGCCGTCCGCCACACGGCCGGACCGCCCCGCCGCCTCCTCCCGCCTCCCGGTGACGCCGGGCGGCGGACGGCGGCGGCCGCGGGGGACGACGCGCGCACGCCACCCACGTGACTCCCGTCCGACCGATCCGGGGCAGCACGCCCCTGCGAGGTAACCGCATGCCCAGCGAGTTCTTCATTCCCGACCCCGAGGGCCGGGTCCCCAGTGCCGAGGGCTACTTCGGCGCCTACGGCGGAAAGTTCATCCCGGAGGCCCTCGTCGCCGCCGTGGACGAGGTCGCCGTCGAGTACGACAAGGCGAAGGCCGACCCCGAGTTCGCCCGCGAGCTCGACGACCTGCTCGTCAACTACACCGGCCGGCCCAGCGCCCTCACCGAGGTGCCGCGGTTCGCCGAACACGCCGGTGGTGCCCGGATGTTCCTCAAGCGCGAGGACCTCAACCACACCGGGTCCCACAAGATCAACAATGTGCTCGGCCAGGCCCTGCTCACCAGGCGCATGGGCAAGACCCGGGTGATCGCGGAGACCGGCGCCGGCCAGCACGGCGTCGCGACGGCGACCGCCTGCGCCCTGTTCGGCCTGGACTGCACCATCTACATGGGTGAGATCGACACCCGGCGCCAGGCACTCAACGTGGCCCGCATGCGGATGCTCGGCGCCGAGGTCATCGCCGTGAAGTCCGGCTCGCGCACCCTGAAGGACGCCATCAACGAGGCGTTCCGCGACTGGGTCGCCAACGTCGACCACACCCACTACCTCTTCGGCACCGTCGCCGGTCCCCACCCCTTCCCCGCCATGGTCCGCGACTTCCACCGGGTCATCGGGGTGGAGGCCCGGAGGCAGCTCCTGGAGCGCGCCGGGCGCCTGCCCGACGCCGCCGTCGCCTGCGTGGGCGGCGGCTCCAACGCCATCGGGCTCTTCCACGCGTTCATCCCCGACCCGTCCGTGCGCCTCATCGGCTGCGAGCCCGCCGGCCACGGCATCGGGACCGGCGAACACGCCGCGACCCTCAGCGCCGGCGAGCCGGGCATCCTGCACGGCTCCCGGTCCTATGTGCTCCAGGACGAGGAGGGCCAGATCACCGAGCCCTACTCGATCTCGGCGGGTCTCGACTATCCGGGGATCGGCCCCGAGCACGCCTACCTCAAGGACAGCGGCCGCGGCGAGTACCGCGCCGTCACCGACGACGCGGCGATGCAGGCCCTGCGCCTGCTGTCCCGCACCGAGGGCATCATCCCGGCCATCGAGAGCGCCCACGCGCTCGCCGGTGCCCTGGAGGTCGGCAGGGAGCTGGGGAAGGACGGGCTGATCGTGGTCAACCTGTCCGGCCGTGGCGACAAGGACATGGACACGGCCGCCCGCTACTTCGGCCTGTACGACACCGACGCGTCCGTCGCCGCGGACGCCGACAGCGACACCGCGGAGATCGAGGGGGACGTCAAGTGAGCGGAAACATCCAGCTGCTGTCCGACACCCTCGCCGCCGCGAAGGCGGAGGGACGGTCCGCGCTCATCGCCTATCTGCCGGCCGGCTTCCCGACCGTCGACGGCGGCATCGCGGCGATCAAGGCGGTCTTCGACGGCGGCGCCGACGTCGTCGAGGTGGGCCTGCCGCACAGCGACCCGGTGCTCGACGGGCCCGTCATCCAGACCGCCGACGACATCGCCCTGCGCGGCGGCGTCAAGATCGCCGACGTCATGCGCACGGTCCGCGAGGCGTACGCGGCGACCGGCAAGCCGGTGCTCGTGATGACGTACTGGAACCCGATCGACCGCTACGGCGTGGAGCGCTTCACCGCCGAGCTGGCCGAGGCGGGCGGCGCCGGCTGCATCCTGCCGGACCTGCCCGTGCAGGAGTCGGCCCTGTGGCGGGAGCACGCCGAGAAGCACGGGCTCGCCACGGTCTTCGTGGTCGCGCCGAGCAGCAGGGACGAGCGGCTCGCCGAGATCACCGCGGCGGGTTCCGGCTTCGTCTACGCGGCCTCGCTCATGGGCGTCACCGGCACCCGTGAGAGCGTCGGCGCGCAGGCCCAGGACCTGGTCCGCCGTACCCGGGCGACCACCGAGCTGCCGGTCTGCGTCGGTCTCGGCGTCTCCGATGCCGGGCAGGCGGCTCAGGTGGCCGGGTTCGCCGACGGCGTCATCGTGGGTTCGGCGTTCGTGAAGCGGATCCTGGACGCCGAGGACGAGGCGGCGGCCCTGGCGGCCGTGCGGGCCCTGGCGGGCGACCTGGCCGAAGGCGTGCGCCGGGCCGGCTGACGCGGCGGAGGCGGCCGGAGGGCCATCCGCTCACTCGAAGGGGTGGACCTGGAGCCGGGGAGGCGCGCTGCGTCTCCCCGGTTCGTTCTGCCGGATGTGAGCGAGAAGAACCGTGACGGAAAGCGCACCGCCCGTGAGCGGATGGCGATCGAGCGAGAGAAGCAGCGGGCCGCGGACAAGCGCCGCCGGGCGCTGATCGTGGGCGCCTCGGTCGTCTGCGTCCTGGCCCTGGCGACGGTGGTGGGCGTCCTTGCGGCGAACGCCGGCAAGGGCGGCAAGGAGAGCGACTCCGCAGGGCCCGCCGTGGCGCCCTCCGGAGCGGTGGGCAAGGACGGCCTCGCGATCCCCGTCGGCCGGGACTCCGCCAAGTCGACCCTCACGGTGTGGGAGGACTTCCGCTGCCCGGCCTGCCAGGTGTTCGAGGCCACCTACCGCCCGACGATCCACCAGCTGGTCGACGCCGGAAAGCTCAAGGTCGAGTACCACCTGGTCACGCTCATCGACGGAAACATGGGCGGCAGCGGCTCCCGCCGCGCGGCCAACGCGGCGGCGTGCGCCCAGGACGCCGGCAAGTTCGTGAGCTACCACGACACGCTGTACCGGAACCAGCCCAAGGAGACCCAGGACGCCTTCGGGAGCGACGACAGGCTCATCGCCCTGGCGGGCAAGGTGCCCGGTCTGGACACGCCCGCGTTCCAGAAGTGCGTCCAGGACGGCAAGCACAACAGCTGGGTGGTGAAGTCGAACGCCGCGTTCCAGAGCGGAGGCTTCCCCGGCACGCCGACCGTGCTGCTCGGCGGCAAGAACATCTACACCGACCGGACCATGACACCGGCGAGACTGAAGCTGTTGGTGGAGGAGGCCAGCAAGCGCTGAGGCGCGCGCCGAGCGGTGCCCCGGCCCAGGGGCGCGGGGCAGCGTACGTTATGGAGCCGTAGCCAGGTGGGTTGCCACCGTGCATGCCCGGCACGGTAGCGTCGGTCCTGCCATGGAACTTGCCTACATTCCCAGCCCGTCGCGCGGGGTGCTGCATCTCGGCCCCATCCCGCTGCGCGGCTACGCGTTCTGCATCATCATCGGTGTCTTCGTGGCCGTGTGGCTCGGCAACAAGCGCTGGATCGCCCGGGGCGGTCGAGCCGGCACGGTGGCCGACATCGCTGTCTGGGCGGTGCCGTTCGGCCTCGTCGGCGGGCGGCTCTACCACGTGATCACGGACTACGAGCTGTACTTCAGCGAGGGCCGTGACTGGGTGGACGCCTTCAAGATCTGGCAGGGCGGGCTCGGCATCTGGGGCGCGGTGGCGCTCGGGGCGGTCGGCGCGTGGATCGGCTGCCGTCGCCGCGGCATCCCGCTGCCCGCGTACGCCGACGCCGTCGCGCCCGGCATCGCCTTCGCCCAGGCGATCGGCCGCTGGGGCAACTGGTTCAACCAGGAGCTGTACGGACGGGCGACGGATGTCCCGTGGGCGCTGCACATCACCTCCTCGGCCGACGGGCGGGTGCCGGGCTACTACCACCCGACGTTCCTGTACGAATCGCTGTGGTGCATCGGTGTCGCGCTGCTGGTGATCTGGGCGGACCGCCGCTTCGCGCTGGGGCACGGGCGGGCGTTCGCGCTGTACGTCGCGGCGTACTGCGTGGGCCGCGGCTGGATCGAGTACATGCGGGTCGACGACGCGCACCACATCCTCGGTCTGCGGCTGAACGACTGGACCGCGCTCGGGGTGTTCCTGCTCGCCGTGATCTACATCGTGGTGTCGGCCCGGCTGCGGCCCGGCCGGGAGGCAGTGGTCGAACCGGGCGACTCCGATGCCCCGGCCGGCGACGCCGACGCCTCCGCTGCCGAGGCGGTGGACGGCGAGGCGGTCGAGCAGGAGCAGACGCCGACGTCCCGGGCCGCGGACGAGAAGCAGGCGTCCGTGAAGGCCTCGGCCGCTCCGAAGACCGCGGCCGCTCCCAAGGCCACGGACACCACGGAGGCCGGGCAGACCACGGAGGCCGGGCAGACCACAGAGGCCGCGGAAGCCGCCGACTCCGGCAAGACCGCCGCGGCCGCCGCGGCCGCCGCAGCCGCCGATGCCGTCGGAACCACCGGGACCGATGCCGCCGCCGAAACCGCTGACGCTGCCGGTACCGCTGAGCCGGTCGAGGCCGCGGAGGTCACCGAGGCCGCCGAGACGGAGGCGGTCGGGTCCGCACAGGACGAGGCCGAGTCGGCCAAGAGGGCCTGAGAGCCTGTGTGCGGGCTCTGAGACCGCACGCACCTGACCGGGGAAGAACCCCTGGCCGCGCAGGCCGGGCGCTCATCGCCGCCGTCGGGCCAGGGACAGCGTCAGCTGGGCCTCCCGCACCACCGCCGTGTCGACGAACCGCCCGTCGGGGAGGGCCTGGGCGCCCCGCTCCCTGGCCGCGGCCTTTAGGATCTCCTCCGCGCGGGAGATCTCCCGCGCGGAGGGCGCGTAGGCCCGCTCGATGACGGGCAGCTGACGGGGATGGATGGCGGCCCGGCCCAGGAAGCCCAGGGTGCGGCCATGGGCGCAGGAGGCCGCCAGGCCCTCCAGGTCGCGGATGTCCGGGTGGATCGACTGCGCAGGCGGAGGCAGCGCCGCCGCGCGCGCCGCCACCACCACGCGCGACCGCGACCAGTCGAGACCCGCGTCCCCCCGCACGCCCAGGTCCGCCCGCAGGTCCGCCTCCCCCAGAGCGATGCCCCGGACGGCCGGATGCGCCGAGGCGATCGCGAACGCCCGCTCCACGCCCAGGGCGGTCTCCAGGAGGGCGTAGAGGGGGACCACGCCGCCCCGCGCCGGGACGGCCCGCTCCGCGACGCGGACCACGTCCGACGGAGACGTCACCTTCGGCAGGCGCAGCCCGGACAGTCCCGGCAGGGCCGTCAGGGCCGCGAGGTCCGCCTCCGCCCAGGGACTGTCCAGTGCGTTCACCCGGACGTGCACCGGCACCGGAGGGCGCTGCGAGAGCCGTTCCGCGGTCGCCGTCCGCGCGTACTCCTTGCGGTCGGGGGCGACCGCGTCCTCCAGGTCGATCAGCACCACGTCCGCACCGGACACCAGGGCCTTGCCGACCACCTCCGGGCGGTCCCCGGGCGCGTACAGCAGGGTGAGGGGAGGGAAGGCGGCCCCTCGCGCGGTCACAGGGCCCCCTCCGCCTCGAGCGCGGCGATCTCCGCGCCCGTCAGCCCGAGCTCGGTCAGGATCGCCGCCGTGTCGGCTCCGTGCGGACGGCCCGCCCAGCGGATCGTGCCGGGTGTGGCCGAGAGACGGAAGAGGACGTTCTGCATGCGCAGCCGGCCCAGTTCGGGGTCGTCGGGGATCGTGGTGATCGTCTCCAGGGCCGCGTACTGCGGGTCGGTCATCACGTCCCGTACGTCCTGCACCGGAGCCACCGCGGCCTCCGCCTTCTCGAACACCTCCAGGACCTCGGCGCGGGTGCGGCGGGCGATCCACCCGCCGACCGCCGCGTCGAGCACGTCCGCGTGCCGGGCGCGCCCGGTCCCCGTCGCGAACCACGGCTCGTCGACCAGGTCCGGGCGGCCGACCAGGCGCATCAGCCGCTCGGCGACGGACTGCGCGGAGGTGGAGACGGCGACCCAGTGGCCGTCCGCGGTGCGGTAGGTGTTGCGCGGGGCGTTGTTCTGGGAGCGGTTGCCGGTGCGCGGCTGCACATGGCCCAGCTGGTCGTACCAGGTCGGCTGCGGACCGAGGACCGTGAGGATCGGTTCGATGATCGCCATGTCCACCACCTGGCCCGCGCCGGTGCGGTCACGGGCCGCGAGGGCCGTCATGACCGCGTATGCCGTGGCCAGGCCCGCGATCGAGTCGGCCAGCCCGAACGGCGGGAGCGTCGGGGGCGCGTCCGGCTCCCCGGTGATCGCGGCGAACCCGCTCATCGCCTCGGCGAGCGTCCCGAAGCCGGGGCGGTGCGCGTACGGGCCGAACTGCCCGAAGGCGGTCACCCGGGCCAGCACCAGACGCGGGTTGGCGGCCGACAGTTCCTCCCAGCCCAGGCCCCACTTCTCCAGGGTGCCCGGGCGGAAGTTCTCGATGACCACGTCGGCGCCCGCGGCGAGACGCAGCAGCGTCGTGCGGCCGCCGGGCCTCGACAGGTCCAGTGTCATCGCGCGCTTGTTGCGGCCCAGCAGCTTCCACCACAGGCCCACCCCGTTCTTCGCCGGGCCGTGCCCGCGCGAGGGGTCGGGCCGGGCCGGATGTTCGACCTTGATGACTTCGGCGCCGAAGTCACCGAGCAGTGTGGCGGCGAGGGGACCGGCGAAGAGGGTCGCGAGATCGAGGACACGCAGACCGGTGAGGGGAGGGGTCATGAGCGAAGGGCTTCCCGGTGGGTGAGGTGGGCCAAGGTGTCGAAACCGATGCCGTTGAAGTCGCCGACGGACGTGGCCAGCCGGTTCTTGAGCGGGGTCGTCCAGCGGTCGGGCAGCGCCCGGGGGTGTCCGGCCAGCAGCCCCGCGATGCTGCCGGCCGTCGCGCCGGCCGAGTCGGTGTCCCAGCCCCCGGCCACCGCACGGCAGATGGAGCCCGTGAAGTCGCCGTCGGCATGGGTGAGGGCCGCCGCGATCAGCGCGGTGTTGGGGACCGCGTGGACCCAGTGGTGAGCGTGGTGCGCGGCGTGGAGTTCGTCGACGACCGGGTCGAAGTCCTCCGTGCGGCGGGCGAGCCGGATCGCATGGCGCACGGCGCGGGCGAGCCGGGATCCGGGCGGGACGACGGAGAGGCCGGTGCGCAGACAGTGGTGGACGTCGTGGGCGCCGGTGGCCGCTTCGGCGATGGTGGCGGCCGTGAACATCGCCGCGTAGACGCCGTTCGCGGTATGGGTGAGGGCCGCGTCGCGATGGGCCTGTTCGGCCGCGGCTGCCGGGTCGCCGGGATTCGTCCAGCCGTGCACGTCGGCGCGGATCAGGGCGCCGATCCACTCGCGGAACGGGTTGCGGTGGCGGGCGGTGCGCGGGGGTTCGACGCCGGAGAGGAGATTGCGGTAGGCGACGCGTTCGGCGGTGAAGGTGCGGCCGGCGGGGAGCTCGTCGAGCCAGAGCCGTGCCACGTCGGCGGTGCTGAAGCCCCTGCCGTGGCGCTGGAGCAACAGCAGGTTCAGCAGTGGGTAGTTGAGGTCGTCGTCCTCGGGTGTGCCGTCGATGTTCTCGGCGAGGGAGGTCGCCGCGGAGCGGCGGTTCCAGGGGTACGCCGCCGTCAGTTCCGGGGGCACCCCGCGCGCCGTGAACCAGGTCCTCAGCGGCCAGTTGCCGACGGACCGCGCGAGCCGGCGGATGCCGTCCAGGGGGAGCTTCTCGACGGGTTTGCCGAGGACGCAGCCGGCGGCCCGGCCGAGCCAGGCGGCCTCCAGACGCGCCTCGGCCGGGGTCCCGGACGCACGAGAGGGGTCCGCGGCCCCCGGGGCGGGTCCGCGGGCCGGCCAGTCGGGGCACAGCGCCTTGACACGCTCCAGGTCCGTCGGTTCACGCTCCGTCAGACGGCTCGGCAGATCGGCCAGTTCGTCCAGCAGGTCCTGGGCCAGCAGCCGCAGGTACGGGGACACCGGCGCCGGTGACGCCCCGGCGCGGTCCGGCGCCGGCGGGCCGCCCGCCGCCGTCCACCGCGCCGCGATCGCCGACGGCTCCCGGCCGTCCTGTTCCGCCTGGCGCAGTTCGTGGCCGAGCAGGTCCTCCGGCTGCACCCAGGTCAGTCGGAGCACCTCAGCCCCCGATCCCGGTGAACGCCGCCTCGTGGGCGCGGCGGCGGCGCACGTCCCGGGCGAAGATCTCCCGCGCGACCTCCCCGAGCGTCCGTGCCGGTGCGTGCAGGTCGAGGCGGCTCGCCTCGGCGACCGTCTTCGCCCAGTACGAGGGGACCTCCGAGCCCAGCGCTCCCGTGATGGCGCCCGCCATCGTCGCGATGGAGTCGCAGTCCCGTCCGTAGTTCACCGAACCGAGCACCGCGTGGCGGTAGTCGCCGCGGGCCACCACCACCATGCCCAGCGCCACGGGGAGTTCCTCGATGGTGTGCAGCCGGGACGGGCGCCGGGCCCCCAGGGACGGCGACCGGTAGTCGGGGCCCACCGTGTCGTAGGGCGCCACCGCCTCCCGCAGCGGGCGCAGCGCCGACTCGAAGTCCGAGTAGCGGGAGGCCGTCTCGCAGACCGTCTCGATGGCCGCCCGCGTCCCGTCCTCGGCCAGGGACAGGCACGCCGCCACGATCGAGTCGGGGCTCGCGCCGGGGGCGCAGGCCGCGGCGACCGCCGCCGCGAAGACGCCCGCGGCCTCCCTGCCGTACGACGACTGGTGCGCGCCCGCGACGTCCAGCGCCTCGGCGTACGCGCCCGCCGGATGGGCCGCGTTGACCAGGCCGACCGGCGCCATGTACATCGTGGCACCGCAGTTGACGATGTTGCCGACACCGGCCTCGCGGGGGTCGGCGTGGCCGTAGTGCAGCCGGGCCACCAGCCACTTCTCCGCGAGAAAGACCCGCTGGAGGGGGATCGCCTCCGCCTCCAGTTCGGGAATCCAGCGGGGGTTGGCCATCAGGTCGGGGACCAGGTGCTCGGCGATCGCGTAGGCGTCGAGATGGTCGCGGACGGCCGCGTACACGCGGACCAGCGCATGGGTCATCAACGTGTCGTCGGTGACGTGGCCGTCGCCCTTGTGGTACGGGGCGATGGGGCGGGCGGTGCGCCAGGCGTCGCCGTGCCAGGGGCCGACGATCCCGTGCACGCGGCCGCCGTGCCGCTCGACGATCTCCTCGGGGGAGCGGCCCTCGACGGGGCCGCCGAGGGCGTCGCCGACGGCGGCGCCGACGAGGGCGCCGGTGATGCGTTCGTCGAGCGTGGGCGTCGCGCCGGGTGGCGGCGTCGCGCCGGACAGGTGCGCGTCGCCGGGAGCGTACGCCTCGGCGGAAGCGCGCGCCTCACCGGAAAGACGCGTTTCGTGTGAAGTGTGCGTCTCGATGTATGTACGCGTATCACCGGAAGTGTGCGTCTCGCCGGGAGAGGGCGTCTCGTCAGGAGTGGGCGTCATGCCCGAATCATCCACCTGGAGCGGCAAGTTCCGTAGCCTCCAGGAGTTCGGCGAGGTGTACGAGGTCGGTGCCGGTCAGGCGGGGCAGGGCGCAGCCCGAGAGGGTGCGGCAGGCGTCGCGCCAGGCGGGCGGGATCGCCTCGCCGCCGCCCAGGGCGCCCGTGAGAGCGCCCGTCAGCGCCGGGGCCGAGTCGGCGACCCGTGACAGGCAGGCCGCGGCGGGAACCGCCTCCGCGATCCGGCCGCGCGCCGCCGTCGCCAGCGCGAGCGCCACCGGGACGGTCTCCGCCGCCGCGATGCCGTAGCTGTAGACGTGGTCCACGATCTGGTGCTCCAGCAGCGGCACGACGGAGAACGTTCCGTCGCCGTCGCGGGCCAGCAGCAGCGCGTGCCGGGCGTTGCGGCCGATCTCGGTGGACTCCGGCAGTTCCGCCAGGGCGGCCGCCACGCAGGTGTCCACGGCCTCCCCGGACAGGGCGAGCGACAGGGCCGCGGCCATGGCGCGCGCGCCGTGCACCCCGTCGCCGTCCTGCGTGTAGCGGGCGTCGAACTCCGCCAGTTCCGCGGCGCTTCGGGGATCGCCCGGATGCGCCACCGCGAGGACGCAGGCCCGCACGCAGGCCGCGTCGTCGAAGTAGTGCGGGTTGTCGTGACCGGTGGCGGGCGGGCGCAGACCGGCGGCGAGGTTGCCGAGTCCCGCGCGCACGGAGATACGGGCGCGCAGCGGCAGGAGTGCCGACTCGACCTCGGGCGCGCGGTCGGCCGCGGCGGCGACCTCACTGGCCACGGCGTTCCAGGACAGATCGATGGCCGCGCGCATCCGACGCTGCCGTCCGAGGTCGCCGAGCGCGCTGTCGTCCCCGGCCCGCAGTACGGCCTCCGCCGCGAACGCCGCCCACTCGGCGTCGTCCGACGGCCCCAGCCTGAGCGGTTCCGGCGGCTGGTTGAGCGCGATCGGCACGGGCAGGGTGGTGGTCGCGTTCTGCTCGGCGAAGGTGTCCAGTTCCCGGGTCAGCCGTCGCGTCCACTCGGGCATCCGGGCGGCCCGGTGCCGGGCCGCGGGCCACCCGGCGGCGTCGCCCGCGGCGAGCCCGAGCAGGAGCCCTTCGACACGCCGTGGGCCGGCGGACGCGTTCACGGTCCCGCCTGCTCCCTGCCGCCCACCGGCGAGCACCCGGCGGGCCCCGGACTCCTCCGGCCACCGCCCCGCGCGGGAGGGCCCTGCCCGCGCCGTGCCGGCTCACCGTGCTCCACGGGGCGGCCGCGCCCCACGGCGCCCCTCACCCCGGCGCCCCCCACTCCGGTGTTCCCCGCGCCCCCCACCCCGGTGCTCCCCGCCCCCCACACCACGGCGATCCCCGCCCCCCACTTCCCGCCCTCGCCCGGCGTCAGCAGCTCCGCCACGTCCAGCACGTGGTGCCCCTCCATGGACGGCAGGCAGCGACCGCGCGCCGGGCCGATCGCCGCAGCCCACTCGGCCGGGACCGCCGAGACACCGCGCGTCGCACCGGCCAGGGCCCCCGCGACCGCGGCCGTGGTGTCGGCGTCGCGGCCCATGTTGACCGCCGTGAGCACCGACTCGGGGAAGTCGCCGTCCGCCGCCGCGTACGCGCCGAAGGCCAGGGCCACCGCCTCGGGGGCCAGGTCCGTCCAGGGATAGCCGCCGATCACCACCGCGGAGCGGACGGCCCGGGCCCCGCGGTGGGCCACCGCCACCGCGCGGCGCAGGGAGCGGGCCGTCCACGAGTCCTCGGGGACGACCGCGAGGGCCGAGGCGACCACGGTGCTCGTCGGCGCGCCGGCCATCGCCGCCGCGACCCCGGCCGCGACGGCCTGACCCCCGTAGATGCCCTCCCCCTCGTGGCTCACCGAGCCGTCGATCGCCACCAGCCGGGCCGCCTCCGCCGGACGCCCCGCGGCGAAGACGCCGAAGGGGGCCGCGCGCATGGCCAGGCCGTCGCTCCAGGCGTGCCGGTGCTGGGCCGAGATGGGCGCCGCAAGGCCCCGCCGGAGGTTCTCCAGCGTGCCCCGCTCGCTGAACCCCGCCCCGCGGAAGGGCCCCTCGTCGCGGTCCGCGATCCACTCGTGCCAGGCCGACTCGACGTGCGCGACGGTGAGTGCCGAGCCGTGCCTGGCCAGCAGCAGCCCCGAGAAGATCGCGTACTCGGTGTCGTCCGTGCCGGAGGGCTGTTCGGCCACGTAGCCCGTGATGCGGCCCCAGCGGGCGCGGATCTCCGACGGCTTCATGTTCTCGGCGGGCGCACCCATCGCGTCCCCGACGGCGAGGCCGAGCAGCGCGCCGCGCGCCCGTTCGCGCAGGCCGGTGACGTCATCGGGTGCGGGGGCCGGGGGAATGCGGGCGACGGAACCCATGCGGTGCCACTCCTCTCAGGGCACCCCCCTCGTCCCGGGGCGAACGGAGCCCCTGTGCGGATCTGTCCCACCGGAGCGGTCCCTCAGAGCCTGCGAGACCACAGCATCACCCGTCCGACGCCGGGATACCGGTACCCTCACGAGTGGGCCTCCACGGACAAACGCGCAGGTTAGCCCAGCCTTTCCTTGCTGGCGGGCCAGAAAATCCCGGCGTACTTTGGTATCCGTCGAAAAGTGGAAACAGTCCAATCAAGCACCCTGGGGGGCCGGCCATGGCCATCATCGACACCGAAGCGACACTGCACGAGGCGCATCGCGACAACCACACGCACCGTGATGTGAACGGTGGCTGGCTGCGCCCGGCCGTCTTCGGCGCAATGGACGGGCTGGTCTCCAACCTGGCCCTGATCACGGGCGTCGCCGGCGGAGCCGTCAGCCGGGAGACCATCATCATCACGGGGCTCGCGGGACTGGCCGCCGGGGCCTTCTCCATGGCCGCCGGCGAGTACACCTCCGTCGCCTCGCAGCGCGAGCTCGTCGAGGCGGAGCTCGAAGTGGAACGCCGGGAGCTCAGGAAGCACCCCGAGGACGAGGAGGAGGAGCTGGCGGCGCTCTACGAGGCGCGCGGCGTGGACCCGGAACTGGCCCGTGAGGTCGCCAAGCAGCTCTCCCACGACCCCGAGCAGGCGCTGGAGATACACGCACGCGAGGAGCTCGGCGTCGACCCCGGCGAACTGCCCTCCCCGATGGTCGCGGCGGTCTCCAGCTTCGGGGCGTTCGCGCTCGGCGCCATCCTGCCGGTCCTGCCGTACCTGCTCGGCGCCCAGGCCCTGTGGCCGGCCCTGCTGGTCGCCCTGATCGGGCTGTTCGCGTGCGGCGCGGTCGTGGCCAAGGTGACGGCGCGCACCTGGTGGTTCAGCGGTCTGCGGCAGCTGGCCCTGGGCGGTGCCGCGGCGGGTGTGACGTACGTCCTGGGTACTTTGTTCGGTACCGCCGTAGGATGACAAGCACTGCCACGTGTGTTCTACCGGTGCGAGGGACCGCACAAGTAGTTGTTACTCGGCGGTTTCGACCGCATGACCACTGGGCATGAGCCGTACGCGCCGCAGGCAATGACGCCTGCGCCGCACACTGTCGCGGTGGGCGACGACGTCCACCGCACCCGGGTCGACGGACACCGATCTGTCCGTTCATGCCGCCTTGATCCCATCGCCGTCCCGCGTGACATCCCTACCACGCCCCGGCGATGTCCGCATGCTGGAACGAGTTATCCGGTTCACGAGAATCGCTCCATCATGTAACCTGCACGAAATTTTGCGCAGAGGGCCAACGTCGTCCCTCGGCACTTGCACATGCCACGACGACGACGGGAGAGCCGATGCGTACACCGCGCCAGCCGTCCCAGCACTCCGAGAATGGCCAGAACTGGTCATTCATGGATGCTCGCCCTGCTGCGCAGGGTATGTACGACCCCCGCAACGAGCACGACGCCTGTGGCGTCGGCTTTGTGGCCACCCTCACCGGTGAGGCGAGCCATGCGCTGGTCGAGCAGGCGCTGACGGTTCTGACCAACCTGGAGCACCGCGGTGCCACCGGCTCCGAGCCCGACTCGGGCGACGGCGCGGGCATTCTCGCCCAGGTCCCCGACGCCTTCTTCCGCGAGGTGGCCGGATTCGAACTGCCCGAGGCGGGCGCGTACGCCGTCGGTATCGCCTTCCTGCCCGAGGACGGCACCGCCGAGGCCGTCGCCCGGATCGACGCGATCGCCGCGGAGGAGGGCCTGACCGTCCTCGGCTGGCGCGAGGTACCCGTCGCCCCCGAGCTGCTCGGCGCGACCGCCCGCGCCACGATGCCCGTCTTCCGCCAGCTCTTCGTGACCGGCGCCGGCAGGGGCATCGAGCTCGACCGCACGGCGTTCGTGCTGCGCAAGCGCGCCGAGCGCGAGGCCGGCGTCTACTTCCCGTCGCTGTCCGCGCGCACCATCGTCTACAAGGGCATGCTGACCACCGGCCAGCTGGAGCCCTTCTTCCCGGACCTGTCCGACCGCCGTTTCGCCACCGCGATCGCCCTGGTCCACTCGCGCTTCTCCACGAACACCTTCCCGAGCTGGCCGCTCGCCCACCCGTACCGCTTCGTCGCGCACAACGGTGAGATCAACACCGTCAAGGGCAACCGCAACTGGATGCGCGCCCGCGAGTCCCAGCTGGTCTCCGACCTGTTCGGTGCCCAGGAGAACCTGGAGCGGATCTTCCCGATCTGCACGCCCGACGCGTCCGACTCCGCCTCCTTCGACGAGGTGCTCGAACTGCTGCACCTCGGCGGCCGCTCTCTCCCGCACTCCGTGCTGATGATGATCCCGGAGGCGTGGGAGAACCACGACGCCATGGACCCGGCCCGGCGCGCCTTCTACGAGTTCCACTCCACGCTGATGGAGCCCTGGGACGGCCCGGCCTGCGTCACCTTCACCGACGGCGTCCAGGTCGGCGCGGTGCTCGACCGCAACGGTCTGCGCCCGGGCCGCTACTGGGTCACCGAGGACGGCCTCGTCGTCCTCGCCTCCGAGGTCGGCGTCCTCGACATCGACCCCGCCAAGGTGGTCCGCAAGGGCCGTCTGCAGCCCGGCCGCATGTTCCTCGTGGACACCGCCGAGCACCGCATCATCGAGGACGACGAGATCAAGGCGACCCTCGCCGCCGAGCAGCCGTACCAGGAGTGGCTGGAGGCCGGCGAGATCGAGCTGGGCGACCTGCCCGAGCGCGAGCACATCGTGCACACCCACGCCTCCGTCACCCGCCGTCAGCAGACCTTCGGCTACACCGAGGAGGAGCTGCGCGTCATCCTCGCGCCGATGGCCAAGACGGGCGCCGAGCCGATCGGCTCGATGGGCACCGACTCGCCGATCGCCGCGCTGAGCGAGCGTCCGCGTCTGCTCTTCGACTACTTCACCCAGCTGTTCGCACAGGTCACCAACCCGCCGCTGGACGCGATCCGCGAGGAGCTGGTCACCTCCCTGCGTTCGTCGCTGGGCCCGCAGGGCAACCTGCTGGAGCCGACCGCGGCCTCCTGCCGCAGCGTCGTGCTGCCCTTCCCGGTGATCGA
This sequence comes from Streptomyces sp. NPDC007264, assembly GCF_042869095.1. Lineage (NCBI taxonomy): Bacteria > Bacillati > Actinomycetota > Actinomycetes > Kitasatosporales > Streptomycetaceae > Streptomyces > Streptomyces sp. NPDC007264. The sequence continues at coordinate 316,511 of NZ_JBIAFD010000006.1, read as the reverse complement.
CAACGACGAGCTGGCCAAGCTCATCCACATCAACGCCGACGGCGACATGCCGGGCATGAAGGCCGCCACGCTGTCCGGCCTGTACCGGGTCAGCGGCGGCGGTGACGCCCTCGCGGCACGCATCGAGGAGATCTGCGCCGAGGCCGACGCCGCGATCGACAACGGCGCCCGCCTGATCGTCCTCTCGGACCGCCACTCGGACGCCGAGCACGCGCCGATCCCGTCGCTGCTGCTCACCGCGGCCGTCCACCACCACCTCATCCGCACCAAGCAGCGCACGCAGGTGGGCCTGCTGGTCGAGGCCGGCGACGTCCGCGAGGTCCACCACGTCGCCCTGCTCATCGGCTACGGCGCCGCGGCCGTGAACCCGTACCTGGCGATGGAGTCCGTCGAGGACCTGGTCCGGGCCGGAACGTTCCTGCCGGACGTCGAGCCCGAGAAGGCCCTCCGCAACCTGATCTACGCCCTCGGCAAGGGCGTCCTGAAGGTCATGTCCAAGATGGGCATCTCGACCGTCGCCTCCTACCGCGGCGCCCAGGTCTTCGAGGCCGTCGGCCTCGACGACGCCTTCGTCGAGAAGTACTTCAACGGCACGGCCACCAAGATCGGCGGCGTCGGCATCGACGTCGTCGCCAAGGAGGTCGCCGCCCGGCACGCCAAGGCGTACCCCGCCTCCGGCATCGCTCCCGCACACCGCGCGCTGGAGATCGGCGGCGAGTACCAGTGGCGCCGCGAGGGCGAGCCGCACCTGTTCGACCCGGAGACGATCTTCCGCCTCCAGCACTCCACGCGCACGGCCCGCTACGACGTCTTCAAGAAGTACACGGACCGGGTGAACGAGCAGTCCGAGCGTCTGATGACGCTGCGCGGCCTGTTCGGCCTCCAGTCCGACCGGACGCCGATCCCCGTCGACGAGGTCGAGCCGGTCTCCGAGATCGTCAAGCGCTTCTCCACGGGCGCCATGTCGTACGGCTCCATCTCCAAGGAGGCGCACGAGACGCTCGCCATCGCCATGAACCGGCTGGGCGCCAAGTCCAACACCGGTGAGGGCGGCGAGGACCCGGAGCGCCTGTACGACCCGGCGCGCCGCTCCGCGATCAAGCAGGTGGCCTCCGGGCGCTTCGGCGTGACCTCCGAGTACCTGGTCAACGCGGACGACATCCAGATCAAGATGGCCCAGGGCGCCAAGCCCGGCGAGGGCGGTCAGCTGCCCGGCCACAAGGTGTACCCGTGGGTGGCCAAGACCCGTCACTCGACGCCGGGCGTCGGGCTGATCTCGCCGCCGCCGCACCACGACATCTACTCCATCGAGGACCTGGCCCAGCTGATCCACGACCTGAAGAACGCGAATCCGCAGGCGCGGATCCACGTGAAGCTGGTGTCGGAGGTCGGCGTCGGCACGGTCGCCGCGGGTGTCTCCAAGGCGCACGCGGACGTGGTCCTGATCTCGGGTCACGACGGCGGTACGGGCGCCTCCCCGCTGACGTCGCTGAAGCACGCCGGCGGCCCCTGGGAGCTCGGCCTCGCCGAGACCCAGCAGACGCTGCTGCTCAACGGCCTGCGCGACCGCATCGTCGTGCAGACCGACGGTCAGCTCAAGACCGGCCGCGACGTGGTCATCGCCGCGCTGCTCGGCGCCGAGGAGTTCGGTTTCGCGACCGCGCCGCTCGTCGTCTCCGGCTGCGTCATGATGCGCGTCTGCCACCTGGACACCTGCCCGGTCGGTATCGCCACCCAGAACCCGGTGCTGCGCGAGCGCTTCTCCGGCAGGCCCGAGTTCATCGTGAACTTCTTCGAGTTCATCGCGCAGGAGGTCCGCGAGCTGCTCGCGGAGCTGGGCTTCCGCTCCATCGAGGAGGCCGTCGGCCGTGCCGAGGTCCTCGACGTGACACGGGCCGTCAGCCACTGGAAGGCGCAGGGCCTGGACCTGGAGCCGCTGTTCCACGTGCCCGAGCTGCCCGAGGGCGCCGTGCGCCACCAGTTCGTCGCGCAGGACCACGGCCTGGAGAAGGCGCTCGACAACGAGCTGATCAAGCTCGCCGCCGACGCCCTCGCCGCGGACTCGGCCGACGAGGCCCAGCCGGTGCGCGCCCAGGTCGCCATCCGCAACATCAACCGCACGGTCGGCACCATGCTCGGCCACGAGGTGACGAAGAAGTTCGGTGGCGCGGGCCTGCCCGACGACACCATCGACATCACCTTCACCGGCTCGGCGGGCCAGTCCTTCGGCGCGTTCCTGCCGCGCGGTGTCACGCTGCGCCTGGAGGGCGACGCCAACGACTACGTCGGCAAGGGCCTGTCCGGCGGCCGCGTGATCGTACGGCCCGACCGTGCGGCCGACCACCTCGCCGAGTACTCCACGATCGCCGGCAACACCCTCGCCTACGGCGCGACCGGCGGCGAGCTGTTCCTGCGCGGCCGTACCGGTGAGCGGTTCTGCGTCCGCAACTCCGGTGCGCTCGTGGTCTCGGAGGGCGTGGGCGACCACGGCTGCGAGTACATGACCGGCGGCCGGGCGGTCGTTCTCGGCGAGACCGGCCGCAACTTCGCGGCCGGCATGTCGGGCGGGGTCGCCTACGTCATCGACCTGAACCGCGACAACGTCAACGCCGGCAACCTCGGCGCCGTCGAAGCCCTCGACGACGCCGACCGGCAGTGGCTGCACGACGTGGTGCGCCGCCACGCGGAGGAGACCGGCTCCACGGTCGCCGGGAAGCTCCTCGCCGACTGGTCCGTCGCCGTCGAGCGCTTCAGCAAGATCATCCCCAGCACGTACAAGGCAGTGCTCGCCGCCAAGGACGCCGCCGAGCGAGCCGGTCTCTCCGAGGCCGAGATCACCGAGAAGATGATGGAGGCGGCGACCAATGGCTGATCCCAAGGGCTTCCTGACGCACGGCCGTGAGGTCGCCACGTCCCGTCCGGTGGACGAGCGCCTCAAGGACTGGAACGAGGTCTACGTTCCCGGCTCGCTGCTGCCGATCATCAGCACGCAGGCCAGCCGGTGCATGGACTGCGGCATCCCGTTCTGCCACAACGGCTGTCCGCTGGGGAACCTGATCCCCGAGTGGAACGACTACGCGTACCGCGAGGACTGGGCCGAGGCGTCGGAGCGGCTGCACGCCACGAACAACTTCCCGGAGTTCACGGGCCGGCTGTGCCCCGCCCCGTGCGAGTCGGCGTGCGTGCTCGGCATCAACCAGCCGCCGGTCACCATCAAGAACGTCGAGGTCTCGATCATCGACAAGGCGTGGGACGGCGGCACCGTGAAGCCGCAGATCCCCGAGCGCCTGTCGGGCAAGACCGTGGCCGTCATCGGCTCCGGGCCCGCGGGTCTGGCCGCCGCCCAGCAGCTGACCCGGGCCGGCCACACGGTCGCGGTGTACGAGCGCGCGGACCGCATCGGCGGCCTGCTGCGCTACGGCATCCCCGAGTTCAAGATGGAGAAGCGGCACATCAACCGCCGTATCGAGCAGATGCGCGCGGAGGGCACCCGCTTCCGCACGGGCGTCGAGATCGGCCGTGACCTCAAGGCGACGGACCTGCGCAAGCGGTACGACGCGGTGGTGATCGCGGCGGGCGCCACGACCGCCCGTGACCTGCAGGTGCCCGGCCGCGAGCTCACGGGCGTGTACCAGGCCATGGAGTACCTGCCCCTGGCCAACAAGGTCCAGGAGGGCGACTACATCACCTCGCCGATCTCGGCCGAGGGCAAGCACGTGGTCGTGATCGGCGGCGGTGACACGGGCGCGGACTGCGTGGGCACGGCCCACCGGCAGGGTGCGGCCTCCGTCACACAGCTGGAGATCATGCCCCGCCCGGGCGACGAGCGGAACCCGGTCTCCCAGCCGTGGCCGACCTTCCCGATGCTCTACAAGGTCACCTCCGCGCACGAGGAGGGCGGCGAGCGGGTCTACTCCGTCTCGACGACCCACTTCGAGGGCGACGAGGACGGCAACGTGCAGTGGCTGCATCTGATCGAGGTCGAGTTCGTGGACGGCAGGCTGACGCAGAAGCCGGGCACGGAGCGGAAGATCCCCGCGCAGCTGGTGACGCTGGCGATGGGCTTCACCGGCACCGACCAGGACAACGGCCTGGTGGAGCAGTTCGGCCTGGAGCTGGACGAGCGCGGCAACATCGCGCGCGACGCCGACTTCCAGACCAACCTCCCGGGCGTGTTCGTGGCCGGTGACGCGGGCCGCGGCCAGTCGCTCATCGTGTGGGCGATCGCCGAGGGCCGCTCGGCGGCGCGCGGCGTCGACCGCCACCTCACGGGTGCCAGCGACCTGCCGGCCCCGATCCGCCCGACGGACCGCTCGCTGACGGTCTGACGGTCTGACGGCCCCCAGGTGTGACCTGACGGTCACTCATCCGCGTCCCGTCCAACGGCGTACGGAACACGGACGGCGCCCGCCCCGACGTCCCCTGCCGGACGACGGGGTGGGCGCCGTCGCACGTCCGGGCCGGGGCCGGACCCACCGGGGCCCGGGCGCCCCGCGCCGCGGGAGGGCGGTGGCGTAGCCTCGGCACCCGTCCCCGTCCCCGTCCCCGTGCGCGAAGGGAGTCCCATGGCCGCCATCAGCCTCGCCGAGGTGGAGGAGGCCGCGCCCACGCTCGTCGACCTCTACAAGAGCGCCGGGGTGTCACTGCGCAAGCACGGTCTGGGCGGGCAGCGAGCCGCCGTCTACCTGGTGGTCGACTACTCGGGGTCCATGAAGCCGTACTACAGGGACGGCAGTGTGCAGGCACTCGCCGACCGCGTGCTCGGGCTGTCCGCACACCTCGACGACGACGGGAGCGTGCCCGTCGTCTTCTTCTCCACGGACGTCGACGCGGTCACCGACATCTCCCTGGCCGACCACCGGGGCCGGATCGACCGGATCGTGGCCGGGCTCGGGCACATGGGCAGGACCAGCTACCACCTGGCCATGGACGCCGTCATCGACCACTACCTCGACAGCGGGTCCAGGGAACCGGCGCTCGTCGTCTTCCAGACCGACGGCGGCCCCGTCAACAAGCTCGCCGCGGAGCGCTATCTGTGCAAGGCGGCCCGGCTGCCCATGTTCTGGCAGTTCATAGGGTTCGGGGACCCCACCGGCAAGCAGTTCGACTTCCTGCGCAGGCTGGACGAACTGGCCGTGCCGCATCAGCGCGTCGTCGACAACGCCGGTTTCTTCCATGCGGGTGCGGACCCGCGGGAGGCGTCCGACGACGCGTTGTACGACCGTCTGGTGGGCGAGTTCCCGCAGTGGCTCGCGGCGGCGCGGGCGCAGGGGATCGCGGCACCGGGGTGAGCCGGCGGGACGGACGGGCGGCGCGCCCTCACGGGCCGGAGCCGACACCGGCGAGGACGGCTGCACGGCACTGCGCGGGCGTGCCCCACGCGGCGAGCAGGGCACGGGACTTGGTCAGCCACAGGGACAGGTCGTACTCGGCGGTGTAGCCGATCGCCCCGTGCAACTGGAGTGCGGTCCGGGCGGTGGCGTACGCCGCCTCGCAGGCCGTGACCTTGGCGGCGGCCACGTCCTGCGGGCTCATCGACAGGGCGGCGCCGAAGAGCAGCGGCCGCGCGAACTCCAGGGCGGTCTTCGCGTCGGCCAGCCGATGCCCGACCGCCTGGAACGAGCCTATGGGGACCCCGAACTGGACCCGCTGCTTGACGTAGGCGACGGTTCGGTCCAGCAGGGCGAGACCGACGCCCAGTGCCTGGGCGGCGGTGGCCAGACGGGCCCGGTCGAGGGCGCCGGGCGGGACACCGGGGGACAGGAGCTCACCGCCGGGGAGCGGAGTGGCGAGCCTGCGGGCCGGGTCCAGCGAGGGTCTGGGCCCCGGCCGGCAGCCGGGGGAGAGCCGCACCTCCCCGTCGGCGAGGGCGAGTACGGCGTCGGCCGCGTCACCGTCGAGCGCGTACGGCGCGCCGACCGTGACCATCGTCCGGCCCGCGGCCACCCCGGGCAGCAGCCGCTCGGCCTGATCGGGCGCCTCCGCGAGCAGGGCCGCGGCGAGCACCGTCTCCACCACCGGGCCCGGCACCGCGTGGCGGCCCAGCTCCACGAAGGCCACGGCGAGTTCCACGGGCAGCGGGCCCATCCCCCCGTACGCCTCGGGGACCGCCAGCGCGAAGACGCCCGCCTCGCCGAGCCGGGACCACAGGGCCCGCCCGGCGGTGTGGTCGCCGGCCCCCCACGACCGTACGACCGCCGGTGTGTCCGCGGCGGTCAGCAGGCCGTCCAGCGAGCGGGCGAAGGCGCGCTGTTCGTCCGTGAGCAGGAAACGCATCAGCGTCGGCCCTTCGGCAGGCCGAGCAGGCGCTCGGCGATGATGTCGCGCTGGATCTCGTTGGTGCCGGCGTAGATGGGGCCCGCGAGGGAGAAGACGTAGCCCTCCGCCCAGTCGGTGTCGGCGGCCTCGCCCTCCGCGGCCAGCAGTTCGAGCGCCGTCTCGTGCAGCGCGATGTCGTACTGGGACCAGAACACCTTGTTCATGCTGGACTCCGGACCGAGGGACCCGCCGTCGAGGAAGCGGGACGCGCCCGCGTAGGTGAACAGCTGGTACGCCCGGGCCCCGATCACCGCGTCGGCCACCCGGTCGCCCGCCTCCCCGGGGCAGCCGCGCGCGTGCCACAGCTCGACCAGCCGGTCGGCGGCGGCCAGGAAACGGCCGGGGGAGCGCAGCGTCAGCCCGCGTTCGTTGCCCGCCGTCGACATGGCGATCCGCCAGCCCCGGCCCGGCTCGCCGATCACGTCCTCGTCGGGCACGAAGACGTCGTCCAGGAACAGCTCGGCGAAGGCCGGCTTGCCGTCGAGACGGCCGATCGGCCGGACCGTGACCCCAGGCGCGCGCAGGTCGAACATGAGGTAGGTGAGGCCCTGGTGCGGCCTGGGCGCCGCCGGGTCGCTGCGGAACAGCCCGAACGCGCGATCCGCGAACGCCGCCCGCGACGACCACGTCTTCTGGCCGCGCAGCAGCCACCCGCCGTCCGTGCGCACCGCCTTCGACGTCAGCGACGCCAGGTCCGAGCCCGCCTCCGGCTCGGACCACGCCTGCGCCCAGACCACCTCGCCCGACGCCATCGGCGGCAGGACGCGCGTCCGCTGCTCCGGAGTCCCGTGCTCGAGGAGGGTCGGCGCCAGCAGACTGATGCCGTTCTGGCTGACGCGGCCCGGCGCGCCCGCCGCGTAGTACTCCTCCTCGAAGATCAGCCATCGCACCAGCCCCGCGTCCCGTCCGCCGTACGCGGCCGGCCAGGACACCACCGACCAGCGGTCCGCGGCGAGTTCGGCCTCCCACGCGCGGTGCGCCGCGAAGCCCTCCTCGGTCTCCAGGGAGGGCAGCGGGACGGCGGGCACGTGGGCGGAGAGCCAGGCCCGGGCCTGCGCGCGGAAGTCCTCGTCGGCGGGGGAGTGGGTGAGGTCCACGGTCACCGTCCTTCCCTAACAAGTGTTTGGTAGGTTAGCGTGGACCCATGACAGACGTCGAGAGTCCGTCGTACGTCGCCGGCCACGGGCTGCTGGAGGGCCGCACCGCCGTCATCACCGCGGCGGCCGGGGCGGGGATCGGAGGAGCCACCGCGCGCCGGTTCCTGGAGGAGGGCGCGCGGGTGGTGATCAGCGACACCCATGTGCGCCGGCTCAAGGAGTACGAGGCGGAGCTGGGCCGCCGGTTCGAGGGCGCGGTGGCGGCGGTCCCCTGCGACGTCACCGACGAGAGCCAGGTGCGGACCCTGTTCGACACGGCCGTCCGGGAGCACGGGCGCCTCGACATCGTCGTGAACAACGCCGGCCTCGGCGGCACGGCCCCGCTCGTCGACATGACCGACGAGCAATGGTCGACGGTGCTGGACGTGACCCTGAACGGCACGTTCCGGTGCACGCGCGCGGCCCTGCGCGCGATGAAGATGAAGGGGACGGGCGGCGGTGTGATCGTCAACAACGCCTCGGTGATCGGCTGGCGCGCCCAGGCCGGCCAGGCCCACTACGCCGCCGCGAAGGCCGGCGTGATGGCCCTGACCCGGTGCGCGGCGATCGAGGCGGCCCCGTACGGGGTGCGGGTGAACGCCGTCGCGCCGAGCCTCGCCATGCACCCGCACCTCGTCAAGGTGACGACTCCCGAACTCCTGGAGGAGCTGACCGCGCGGGAGGCGTTCGGGCGCTACGCACAGCCGTGGGAGGTCGCCAACGTGATCGTCTTCCTGGCGTCCGGCTACTCCTCGTACATGACCGGTGAGGTGGTCCCCGTCAGCAGCCAGCACGCCTAGGACCACAATGGACCCGTGCCGACCAAGAAGAAGCCCCAGGTGACCGCCGCGCCCGCCCGCCGCCGTGAACTCCTCGACACCGCCGCCGAGGTGTTCGCCGACCAGGGCTACAACGCCACCACCGTCCGCACGATCGCGGACCACGCCGGGATGCTCGCGGGCAGCCTCTACTACCACTTCGACTCCAAGGAGTCGATGCTGGAGGAGATCCTGCGCACGTTCCTGGACGAGCTGTGGAGCGGCTACGACACCGTCCTGGAGGCCGAACTCGGTCCGCGGGAGACGCTCGAGGCGCTGGTCACCGAGTCCTTCCGGGAGATCGACCGGCACCGCGCGGCCGTCGCGATCTACCAGAAGGAGTCCAAGCATCTGGCGGCGCAGGAACGGTTCGCGTTCCTCGCCGCGTCGCAGCGCAGGTTCGAGAAGACCTGGCTGTCCACGCTGGAGCGCGGGGTCGCCGACCGGGTGTTCCGCTCCGACCTCGACGTCCGGCTCACCTACCGGTTCGTGCGCGACACCGTGTGGGTCGCGGCGTCCTGGTACCGGCCCGGCGGACAGCACAGCCCGGAGGAGATCGCCCGGCAGTACCTGTCGATGGTGCTCGACGGAATCGCCGTGCGTACCCCGCCACATCCGAACAGCCGTCCCGTGTGAGGAGTTGACCATGGCCGAGGCATACGTCGTCGAAGCGGTCCGCACGCCCGTCGGGCGGCGCGGTGGTGGCCTGAGCGGGGTGCATCCGGCCGACCTGGGGGCGCATGTGCTGAGGGCCCTGGTGGCGCGCTCCGGCATCGACCCGGCCGCCGTGGAGGACGTCGTCTTCGGCTGCCTGGACACGGTGGGGCCGCAGGCCGGCGACATCGCCCGCACCTGCTGGCTGGCGGCCGGGCTGCCCGAGGAGGTGCCGGGCGTGACGGTGGACCGTCAGTGCGGCTCCTCGCAGCAGGCCGTGCACTTCGCGGCGCAGGCCGTGCTCTCCGGCACTCAGGACCTGGTGGTCGCGGGCGGTGTCCAGAACATGTCGCAGATCCCCATCGCCTTCGCCTCCCGCCAGGCCGCCGAACCGCTGGGGCTCGCCCAGGGGCCGTTCGCGGGCAGCGAGGGGTGGCGCGCCCGCTACGGCGACCGGCCCGTCAACCAGTTCCACGGTGCCGAACTGATCGCCGCCAAGTGGGGCATCAGCCGGCGCGACCAGGAGGAGTTCGCGCTGCGCTCCCACCGGCGGGCCCTGAGGGCGATCGACGAGGGCCGCTTCGAGCGTGAGATCGTCGCCCACCGGGACGTCACGGTCGACGAGGGCCCGCGCCGCGACACCTCGCCGGAGAAGATGGCCGCGCTGAAGCCGGTCCTCGACGGCGGCACCATCACCGCCGCCTGCTCCTCGCAGGTCTCCGACGGTGCGGCGGCCCTGCTGCTGGCCTCGGAGCGGGCGGTACGGGAACACGGACTGACGCCGCGCGCCCGGGTCCACCATCTCTCGGTGCGCGGCGAGGACCCCATCCGCATGCTGTCGGCGCCGATCCCCGCCACCGCGCACGCGCTGAAGAAGACCGGCCTCACCATCGACGACATCGACCTCGTCGAGATCAACGAGGCGTTCGCCCCGGTCGTCCTCGCCTGGCTGAAGGAGACGGGTGCCGACCCGGAGAGGGTCAACGTCAACGGCGGCGCCATCGCCCTCGGCCACCCCCTGGGCGCGACGGGCGCCAAACTGATGACCACCCTGCTGCACGAACTGGAGCGCACCGGAGGCCGCTACGGACTGCAGACGATGTGCGAGGGCGGCGGCCAGGCGAACGTGACGATCATCGAGCGGCTCTGAGGGATTCCAGCGCCGCCAGTGCCTCCTCCGCCTCCGCCATGATCCGCCCCACCAGCTCCGCGCACGAGGGCAGGTCGTCGATCACCCCGGCGACCTGCCCGGACGCCATCACCCCGAGATCCGTCCGCCCCTCCACCATGGCGGCCCTGAGCAGCATCGGCGTGTTCGCGGCCAGCAGGACCTGGCTCCAGGTCAGCTCCTTGCCGTGCTTCAGCGCCAGACCGTCGCGGATCACCCTCCGCCACGTCAGGCCCGACAGCTTCCGGAAGCCGGACGCCCGGCGCACCGCATGCAGCAGCGCCCGCGCTCGGCCCGCTCGCTCCAGTGCGTCGACGAGCGGCGTGCGCAGCATACGGTGGGGCAGGCCGTCGACCGCCGTCGTCACCGTGACGTCCTTCACGGTCGCGGCCAGATACCTCGCCTTCACCGCGTCCGGGACCGTCGAGTCCGACGTCAGCAGGAATCGCGTGCCCATCGCCACCCCCGACGCCCCGTAGGCCAGCGCCGCGACCAGCCCCCGTCCGTCGTGGAAACCGCCGGCTGCCACCACCGGGATGTCCACCGCGTCCACCACCTGCGGCAGCAGCACGGTCGTCGCCACCTCGCCGGTGTGGCCGCCGCCCTCGCCGCCCTGCACGATCACCGCGTCCGCACCCCAGGCGGCCACCTTCTCCGCATGCCGCCGGGCGCCCACGGAGGGGACCACGATCACGCCCGCCGCCTTCAACTCGGCGATCAGCTCACGCGAGGGGGCCAGCGCGAAGGACGCCACCCGCACCCCCTCCTCGACGAGGATCCGCACCCGGTCGGCCGCGTCCGAGGCGTCCGCGCGCAGATTCACCCCGAACGGCGCGTCCGTACGCGAGCGGACCTCCCGTATCGCGTCCCGCAACCGGTCGGGCGTCATGGTCGCGGAGGCCAGGACGCCCAGCGCGCCCGCGTTCGCCGTGGCGGAGACCAGGCGCGGCCCGGCCACCCAGCCCATGCCCGTCTGGACGACCGGATGCCGGATGCCGACGAGCCGGGTGAGCGCGGTGTCCATCAGCGTCCTCCGTCCCCCGCGGCCCGACCGGGAACCTCGCGCTCCCGTACGGCCTGCGGATCGATCACCTCGCGGATCAGCCGCAGCTCCTCCGGCGTGGGCTCCCGCGTGTACGGCACCTCCTGCGGCACCGTCAGCTCGAAGCCCGTCGCCTCGCGCACCTCCTGCACCGTCACCCCGGGGTGCAGCGAGGCCAGCCGCATCGACCGGTCGGGGGTGGCGAAGTCGAAGACTCCGAGGTCGGACACCACGCGCGGGATGCAGTGGAAGCGGGCGGTGGCAGGGTGCCGGGCCGCCCGGTCGTACCCCACCCCGCACACCATGTCGACCCGCTCGACGAACACCCGCCGCGAGTGCCGCGGTATCCAGTAACTGGTCGGGTGGTTCAAGGTGTTGACCGGTGCCCCGCGCACCCCGAGCAACTGCCGCCGGGGCCGTGCCCAGTCGCCGATGCACGAGATGTTCTGGTTGCCGAAGCGGTCGATCTGGCTCGCGCCCATCATCACGTGCCGCCGGCCGCCGGTGACGAGGGCCAGATGCTGTCGGTACGGCAGCCAGCCCTCCACCGTGCCGTCGAGGCCCACGAGCATCGCCTCGCCGTCGGTGAGCAGCAGGTCCGGGGAGAAGGTGTGCCGGGCGAGGCGCGCCCCGACGGACGGGACCGGGCCCATGGGGCTGGCCAGGATCTCCCCCGCGCCGCGCCACGCCTCGGCACAGGCGATCACGCAGTACTCGGCGCGGGTCGCTCCGCTCATGACCGCTCCTTGTGCCAGGCCCGGACGGCCGACTGATACGCCTGTTCGTCCCCGGCGAGGAACCGCTCGGCGAACCGGGGCCACGCCGTGGTCGCGTAGTGCTTCTGGAACGGCTCGTCCCGGTCGTGGTCGGGTGCGCAGGAGGTGAAGTGCGCGCCGTTCGGCGTCTCCACGACGCCGGTCACGGTGTGCCGCTTGACGAGCAGGGTGTGCGGCGCCGCCTCCTTCGTCAGCTCCGCGGTGTCCACGATCCGCTCGCACGAGACGTACGCGGCGTCGGCGGCCTCGCAGAACAGGTCGTCGAAGTAGGGATCCGGGCCCAGACACTGGCCGTTGCCCAGCCGGTCGGCGCGGTGGACATGGACCAGGGCCGCATCCAGCCGCAGCGCGGGCATGGCGACGAACTCCTCGCGGCCTCCGGGCCCGCCCGCGCCCGCACCGACGGCATCCCCGGGCGTGCCGGGCCGGGCCGGGCGGGCGAACGGCCCCCCGTCCTCGTACGGCGAGGTGACCGTCCGCAGGCCGGGGTTGACCCGCATCACATCCGAGCCGACGCCCGCCCGCACCGGCAGGAACGGCAGCCGGTTGGCCGCCGCGTGCAGCCCCCACATGAACATCGCCTCGTCGATCTCCACCAGTTCGAACGCGCCGCTCTCACGTGCCGCCCGGACATGCGGCTCCAGCGGGATCGTGTCGAGGGTCGTGAAGGCGGCGACCAGGGTGCGGATCCGCCCGGCGGCCGCCAGCATGCCGACGTCCGGGCCGCCGTAGGAGACGACCGTCAGATCGGTGATCCCCGAGCGGAGCAGCGCCCGCACCAGCGCCATCGGTTTGCGGCGCGAGCCCCAGCCGCCGATGCCGAGGGTCATGCCGCTCTCCAGCCGGGAGACGACCTCCTCGGCGGTCATCGTCTTGTCCCCCATCTATGCCTCCTCCGTCCCGAAGGTGTCCCGGACGCGGTCGGCCACGCCGCTCAGGTTCGCCTCGAAGGTGAAGCCCTGCTCGAAGCGGTAACTGCGGCGCACGTCGACCGGGTCGATGCCGTTGATGGCGGCCTTGGCGAGCCGGAGCAGCTCGCCGTCCTTGGCGGCGATCTCCCGGGCCAGCTCCAGGGCGGCCGCGCGCAGCCCCTCCCGCGGCACGACCCGCCACACCGAGCCGTGCGCGTGCAGTTCGGCCGCCGTCGCCGTCCGCGCGGTGTAGTACAGGGCGCGCATCAGGTGCGGGGGGACCAGCCGCGCCAGGTGCGTGGCCGCGCCCAGGGCGCCGCGGTCCAGCTCGGGCAGCCCGAAGACGGCGTCCTCGCTCGCCACGATCGCGTCCGCGTTGCCGGCCAGTCCTATCCCGCCGCCCAGGCAGAAGCCGTGCACGGCCGCCACGACCGGCACCTCGCACTCGTAGACCGCCGCGAACGCCTCGAAGCATCCGCGGTTGGCCCCGATGAGCGCCTCGCTGCCCCGGGCCTGTATCTCCTTGATGTCCACGCCCGCGTTGAAACCGCGCCCCTCCGCGGTCAGCACCACACAGCGGACCTCCCGGTCGCGGCCCGCCGACCGCACGGCGTCGGCCAGGGCGAACCAGCCGCCCACCGGCAGTGCGTTCACCGGCGGGAAGGCGACCGTGACGACGGCGATCCCTTTTTCCGGGCACGAGGTGGAGACACCCATGGGCACATCAGCTACCTTTCCACCAAACGTTTGTTAGGCGCGATTCGACGCTAGCAGCCATCGCATTCCGGCGGGAGGCCCTGTGGACGACTCAGCCGTTCCGTCCCCGGCATCGGGCGACGGGCCGTCGCGCGGAGCTCCCGGCGGGAGCTCCCGCGGCCTGCACGGCAGGACCGCCGTCGTCACCGGCGGCACCCGCGGCGTCGGGGCCGGGATCGCCCGGGCGTTCGCCGCGGCCGGTGCGGAGGTCGTGGTGTGCGCCCGCCGCCCTCCCCGAGTCCCGCTGCCCGGCACACGGTTCGTCGCGCTCGACGTCTGCGACGCCACCGCCGTACGGGACTTCTTCGATGCGCTGCCCCGCGTCGACGTGCTGGTCAACAACGCGGGCGGCGCCCCGTACCGGCTCCTCGCCGACGCCGCGCCCGAACGGCACGCCCGGGTCGTCGAGCTCAACCTCCTCGCCCCGCTCACCGTGTCCCTCGCGGCGTACCCCCACCTCAGGCGTGCCGGCGGGGCGGTCGTGATGATCGGGAGCGTCAGCGGCGGCCGGCCCTCACCGGGCACGGCCGCGTACGGGGCGGCCAAGGCCGGGCTGGAGAGCCTCGCCCGCTCCATGGCGGTGGAGTGGGCGCCGCGGGTGCGGGTCAACACGCTGGTCGTCGGGATGGTCCGCACCGAGCTGTCCCACCTCCACTACGGGGGCGAGGACGGCATCGCGGCCGTCTCCCGCACGGTGCCGCTCGGGCGGCTCGCCGAGCCGTCCGACGTCGGAGAGGCCGCCGTCTTCCTCGCCTCGGACGAGGCCGCGTACATCACCGGCGCGAGCCTGCTCGTCCACGGGGGAGGGGAACGCCCGGCGTTCCTCGACGCGGCGACCGTCAACCGGCGTCCATGAGGCGGCGCACCGCACGGAGGCAGGCGCGTCGCACGGAGGCAGGCGCATCGCACGGAGATGGGCGCACGCACATCGGTAGATCGATCCATCGACACGACGACAAGGGGACGGAAGTGACGGGTATCGCCGAGGGCCGGGTAGTGATCGTGACCGGTGCGGGCCGTGGTCTGGGCCGTGCCCACGCGCTCGCGTTCGCCGCCGAGGGCGCGAAGGTCGTCGTCAACGACCTCGGGGTCGGTCTCGACGGCACGCCCGGCGCGGACAGCCCGGCCGGCCGGGCCGCCGACGAGATCCGCGCGGCCGGCGGAGAGGCGGTCGCCCACGGCGGCGACATCGCGACGGAGGCGGGGGCCGCCTCCCTCGTGGAGACGGCCCTGGAGACGTACGGGCGCCTCGACGCCCTCGTCAACAACGCCGGTTTCCTGCGCGACCGGATGCTGGTCAACCTCGACGAGGACGCCTGGGACGCCGTGCTGCGGGTCCACCTCAAGGGCCACTTCCTGACGCTGCGGCACGCGGCGGCGCACTGGCGGGCCGAGGCGAAGGCGGGACGCACCCCCCGCGCCCGTGTCGTCAACACCAGCAGCGGGGCGGGACTGCTGGGCTCGGTGGGGCAGGGGAACTACAGCGCGGCCAAGGCCGGGATCGTCGCGCTGACGCTGGTCGCGGCGGCGGAACTCGGGCGCTACGGCGTCCAGGTCAACGCCGTCGCGCCCGCTGCCCGCACCCGGATGACGGAGCGCACGTTCGCCGAGGAGATGGCCGCGCCGGACGCCGGTTTCGACGCGATGGCCCCCGAGAACGTCTCGCCCCTGGTCGTCTGGCTCGGCTCCGCCGCGAGCGACGGGGTCACCGGGCGGGTCTTCGAGGCCGAGGGCGGCCGGATCACCGTCATGGAGGGGTGGCGGCCGGGCCCGACCGCCGACAAGGGAGCGCGCTGGAGCCCGGCCGAGGCGGGGGAGACGGCACGGAAGCTGCTGGCGGAGGCCGAGGCTCCGGGGGCGGTGTACGGGACGCGGTAGCCGCCACGGGTGCCCGGGACCCCTCCGGTCGGCGCGTCACCCGGTGAGACGGAACGCGTCACCCTGTGCGGCGCCGGCGCCGGGTTCGCCTCCGGGATCGGGCCGCCGGCGGGCGGTGTGCTCACCGACGCCGACCTGTTCGGCTGGGGTCGGCGCGCGGGGGTCGAGTGCCCGCGGGGAGCGGGGGTCGAGTGCCGCGCGGGGAGCGGGGCCCGGGCCGTCCGCTCCGGGCCTGCTCCCCGCGCGGTTTGGCGTGCTGCGCCTCATGTGTCGCACTCCAGCACCGTCCGGCACAGCGCGCAGCGTGCCCGCACCCGCCCCTGCACCGGCACCCTGATGCGCTGCCGGCAGGTCGGGCACGGGAACGACACGCGCAGCGGGCCGTGACCGGAGGGGGCGAAGGAGTACGGGACTCCCGGATTCGGTCCGGCGGAGGGGTGGTCCTGGGCGTAGCGGCGGTCCTTGGCGTAGCGGCGGCGGCCCGCCCAGCCGGCGGCGGTCAGCGGCGGCTGCTGCTCGTCGTGGCGGGCCTGCGCCAGACCCTTGGTGTACGCCGTGTACGCCTGCGGGCTGGTGAACCAGACGGCGGGGTCCTCGCCGAACAGCAGTGCCCGCTTGGCGAGGACGTAGCCGAACTCCTCGGGGGTGAGATAGCCGAGCTTCTGCGACGACATCCCGTCCTCGCGGAAGGCGTCGAGGAGGAGCCAGCCGGCGCCCAGGTAGGTCGTCGCCGTGTCGGTGAGGATCTCGTTGTCACGGGTGCCGGGGAAGGACAGGCCGAGACGGTGCAGGTAGACGTGCATCACCTCGTGCGCGAGGGCCGCACCGATGTCCCGGCGGTGGGTGCGGAACCGGTCGTTGAGCTCCACGAAGTATTCCGGACCCGCGGCCAGTTCGACGTTCGCCGCGTGCGTCATCTCGCGGAAGCTGACGATGACCCGGGCATCGGGCAGCCGGAAGTGCCGCACCAGCTCGCGCGCCACGCGCTGTGCGCCCAGGTGCAGGTCGTCCTGGTCGCAGAAGGCGACGTCGGCGGGGCTCACGCTGGTCGAGAAGGTGTGGACGGTGTCGTACGAGAGCCGTTTGTACAGCGCGGTGATGGCCGCCCGTACCGTCTCCAGGTGCGGATAGCCGTGCTCCACCGGTCCGCCGTTCGCCACGGCCGCACCCCCTGAGAACGCCAGCACTGCCTTCCACTGTAGGCGCGCTTCCTGCTGGTGGCGGGCATGCGCGCACGAGGATGTCGCGCCGCCGTCCGTGTGGCCGGAAAGAGCTTCTTGTCGTCCCGCTCAGCTGTTCAAATAATTTGCACAACCTTGGCGGGAGCATGTCATCAATGCTCTTCGTGTGCTGCCGCCATGCGGTCAACCCCCCACGGAAGGAAGCACGTTGAAGCTCCTGAAGAAGATCGGCCGCCTCGACAGAGCCTTCGCGACGGTCGCCGTCGCGCTCGCCGCCGTCTCCCTCCAGCCCCTGTCCGCCCATGCGGCTCCCCAGCCCGTCGTCGGCGGGACGCGGGCCGCGCAGGGCGAGTTCCCGTTCATGGTCCGGCTCTCCATGGGCTGCGGCGGTGCCCTGTACGCCAAGGACATCGTCCTGACCGCCGCGCACTGTGTGAGCGGATCCGGTTCCAACACGTCGATCACCGCCACGGCGGGCGTCGTCGACCTCCAGAGCAGCAGCGCGATCAAGGTGAAGTCGACCAAGGTGCTGCAGGCCCCCGGCTACAACGGCACGGGCAGGGACTGGGCCCTGATCAAGCTCGCCCGGCCCATCGACCTGCCCACCCTGAAGATCGCCGACACCACCGCGTACAACAGCGGCGACTTCACCGTCGCCGGCTGGGGCGCGGCCCGCGAGGGCGGCGGCCAGCAGCGTTACCTGCTCAAGGCCACGGTCCCCTTCGTCGACGACGCCACCTGCGAGCAGGCGTACGGCAGCGATCTGGTGCCGGGCGAGGAGATCTGCGCCGGCTTCCCGCAGGGCGGCGTCGACACCTGCCAGGGCGACTCCGGCGGGCCCATGTTCCGCAAGGACGACACGGGCGCCTACATCCAGGTCGGCATCGTCAGCTGGGGCCAGGGCTGCGCCCGGCCCGACTACCCGGGTGTCTACACCGAGGTCTCCACGTTCGCGTCCGACATAGCCGCGGCCGCCTCGAGCCTCTGACCGCACCCTGCGCACACCCCTCGTGAGCAAGGGGGCGCCCGCGGCCCGCCCCGGCCGCGGGCGCCCTCCCGACGACCCTCGCGTGCCGGCCCGCCGCCGCGTCGCCACTCGACCGGGCGGCGCCTGGCAGGCATCCCCCGTGGCGCCGTGCGGCCGACCGTGTGGCGCCGTGCAGTCGGCCGTGCGGCGCCCGGCAGTCGATCGCGTGGCGCCCGGCAGGGGCGCGCACCCGCAAGGCACCTCCGCAGGGGCCCCGAGGGCCGCACGGCATGCCCGGGGATCCGCGTGCCGGCGGTGGTCCGCGCACCGTGCGGGCACGATCGGGCACCGAGGCGACGGCGATCGAGGTCCCGCCCGCCCCGTAGGCTGGTCGCCCATGACCACCCGCCACACCGCCAACGGCGAAGTCGACCCGGCCGTGCGCGCCGAACTCGCCCGGCTCCGCGACAGCATCGACAACATCGACGCCGCCGTCGTCCACATGCTCGCCGAACGCTTCAAGTGCACCCAGCAGGTCGGCCACCTCAAGGCGGCGCACCAACTGCCGCCCGCCGACCCGGCGCGGGAGGCCGCCCAGATCGCCCGGCTGCGTCGGCTCGCCGAGAGCGCCAAACTCGACCCGGCGTTCGCGGAGAAACTCCTGAACTTCATCGTCGCCGAGGTCATCCGCCACCACGAACGCATCGCCGAGAACGTCACGGGCACCGCCGCCGCTCCGGGGGAGTGACCGGCGGGGATCGTCCGATCACGATGGACCGGGCCGGCCGGGCACGCGATGCCGCGGCACGAGCCCGTGCGCGCCGGGCGTGCGAGGCCGGCACCGGCGTCGGCCGCCGGCTCCGCGAGGCGGTGCGTCACCCGGATGAGCGGGCGCACGGGGGCGCGTGACCAGCGCCCTGTTCCCGCGCGTGCGCCCTTGAAGGCGGACATAGAACGTGTACCGGACCGCCCCTGTGCGCTGTCCTCGGCATCGGGCAGCATGTCCCTCATGTCCGTACTGACGCGCGACGAAGCGCAGACCCGTGCCAGGCTCCTCGACGTCCACCGCTACGAGATCGCACTCGACCTGACCCGTGGCGAGGAGACCTTCGACTCCCGTACCGTCATCCGCTTCACGGTGCGCCCGGACCACGACGGCGCGGACACCTTCGTCGAGCTCAAGCCTGCCGAACTGCGCTCCGCCACCCTCGACGGACAGCCCCTGGACCCCGGGACCCTCGTCGAGAACCGGCTGCCGCTGAAGGACCTCCCCGCGGGCGAGCACGAACTGCGCGTCGACGCCCTCATGCGCTACTCGCGCACCGGCGAGGGCATGCACCGCTTCACCGACCCCACCGACGGCGAGACCTACGTCTACACCCAGCTGTTCCTGGACGACGTCCAGCGCGTCTTCGCCGCCTTCGACCAGCCCGACCTCAAGGCCGTCTTCGACCTCGCGGTCACCGCGCCCGACGGATGGAGCGTCCTCGCCAACGGCACCACCGCACATGACGGGGACGGCACCTGGCGGGCCGCCACCACCCCCCTCATCTCCACCTACCTGGTCGCCGTCGCCGCCGGACCCTGGCACTCCGTGCGCACCGAACACCGTGGGCTGCCCTTCGGCATCCACTGCCGCCGCTCCCTCGCCCCCCACCTCGACACCGACGCGGACGAACTCTTCGAGATCACCCGCCAGTGCTACGACCGCTACCACGAGAAGTTCGAGGAGCCCTACCCCTTCGACTCCTACGACCAGGCGTTCGTCCCCGAGTTCAACGCCGGCGCCATGGAGAACCCCGGGCTCGTCACCTTCCGCGACGACTTGGTCTACCGCTCCGCCGTCACCGACACCGAGCGGCAGACCCGCGCCATGGTCATCGCCCACGAGATGGCCCACATGTGGTTCGGCGACCTCGTCACCCTGCGCTGGTGGGACGACATCTGGCTGAACGAGTCCTTCGCCGAGTACATGGGCTACCAGACCCTCACCGAAGCCACCCGCTTCACCGACACGTGGATCCACTTCGGCGTCGCCCGCAAGCCCTGGGGGTACGACGCCGACCAGCGCCCCTCCACCCACCCCGTGGCCCCGGAAGCCGTCGACGACACCGCCTCCGCGCTCCTCAACTTCGACGGCATCTCCTACGCCAAGGGTGCCTCCGCGCTGCGGCAGCTGGTCGCCTGGCTCGGCGAGAAGGACTTCCTCGCCGGCATCAACACCCACATCGCCCGCCACCGCTTCGGCAACGCCTCCCTGGCCGACTTCATCGACTCCCTCGCGAGCGCCACCGAACGCGACGTGCACGCCTGGGCCGACGCCTGGCTGCGCACCAGCGGCGTCGACATCCTCACCCCCCGGCTCACGCATGCCGAGGGCACCTGCTCCCTGGCCGTCGACCACCACGGCAGCCGCCCGCACCGCATCGCCGTCGGCCTCTACGACCAGGACCTCGCCGGCAACGGCGGCCTCACCCTGCGCGAGCGCCTCGCCCTGGACGTCCCGCAGAGCGCGCCGCAGCCCCTCGGCAAACGCCCCGCCCTGCTCCTGCTCAACGACGGCGACCTCACCTACGCCAAGGTCCGCTTCGACTCCGAGTCCTTCGAGACCCTGCGGGAGTCCCTGTCAGGACTGCCCGAACCGCTCACCCGGGCCGTCGTCTGGAACGCCCTGCGCGACGCCGTGCGCGACGGCCACCTCCCCGCCGCCGCCTACCTGGAGACCGCGCGCGCCCATCTGCCGCACGAGACCGACCTGGCCCTCGCCGAAGGCGTCCTCGCCTTCGGCTCCGTCCACGTCGCCGACCGCTATCTGCCCGCGGCCGACCGGCCCGCCGCGCTCACCACCCTCACCAGCCTGTGCCGGGACCTCATCCGCCGCACCGAGGACGGTTCGCACCCCGGCCTGCGGCTGACGGCCGTACGCCACTTCATCGACGCCGCCGCCCACCCGGACACCATCGCCGCCTGGCTCGCCGACGGCACCGTGCCCGGCGGACCCGAACTCGACCCCGGGCTGCGCTGGCGCGTCCTCGGCCGGCTCGCCGTCCTCGGTGCCGTCGACGAGTCCACCATCGCCGAGGAACTCGACCGCGACCCGAGCGCCACCGGCCGGGAGGGCGCCGCCCGCTGTCGCGCCGCCCTGCCGGACGCGGACGCCAAACGGCGCGCCTGGGAGGCGATGTTCGCCACCGACGACCTCTCCAACTACCTGTTCACCGCCACCGCCCAGGGCTTCTGGCAGCCCGAACAGGCCGACCTGCTCGGCACGTACGCCGACCGCTACTGGACCGACGCACCCGCGGTCGCCGCCCGACGAGGCCCCGCCATCGCCATCGCCGCCGGCCGCTGGGCCTTCCCCCGCCACCCAGTCTCCGAGGACACCCTGCGCCGGGGCGAGCGGTGCCTGCGCGAGGCGGACCTCACCCCGGCCCTGCACCGTACGCTCGTCGACGAACTCGACGACCTGGCGCGCGCCCTGCGCATCCGCGAGGCTGCCGTGTGAGGTTCGGGAATCGGCCGACCGGCCCGGGCCGACGGCCGGGCCGGTCGGCCGATCGCCCCGAGACGCAGCGACTGGAGGAGCAGCTCGGCGAGGGACTCCGGCCGACGGCGGGGGAACCGTGGTGCCCCAGGACCGGGTCACTCGTCGTCGGAAAACCGCTCCCAGGCGGTGCCGCAGTCACAGCACGCTCCCAGGGCGTCAGGGCGTCCTTACCACAGCGCACGCCATTCCGTCCCCCGGCAGTACCCCCATCCGGGTCGGATCGTTGTCCCCATCGGGCGGGCCGGACCCTCGTGCGCAGGCCCGACTCGCCCGCCGAGCGCCTGGAGGACGTCCCATGAGCCTGCCGCCCCTCGCCTCCGGACCCGAAGGCCCCGTCGCGCTGAGGCCGTTGCTGGACACCGTCCTCCACGCCCTGCGGGAGGGCACACGGGCACGCGGCGGCCCGCTGCCCGCAGGCGGGCCCGAGGCGGTCGCCGCACGGGTGCGCGCCACCGTCGGCGACGTCCTGCCGCCGGAGGGCGACCCGGAGGCCCTTCGAATCCTCGTGCACGTCCTCGCCGAGGGCTCCGCCGACCCCGCCGACCCGCTGTGCGCCGCCCATCTGCACTGCCCGCCCCTCGCCGTCGCCACCGCCGCCGACCTCGCCGCCTGCGCCCTCAACCCCTCCCTCGACTCCTGGGACCAGGCGCCCGCCGCCTCGGAACTCGAGGCGCTCGTCACCCGGGCCCTGGCCGCCGAGGCCGGCGCCGCCGACGCCCTCGTCACCACCGGCGGCACGGAGTCCAACCAGCTCGCCCTCCTCCTCGCCCGCGAGGCCCTCGGCGGTGTCCGGCTCGTCTGCGGATCCAACGCCCACCACTCCCTGACGCGTGCCGCCTGGCTCCTCGGCCTGCCCGAACCCGTCGTCGTCGCCGCCCCCTGCGGCATGCTCGACCCCGCGGCCCTGGCCACCGCCCTCGCCGGCCTCACCGGCCCCCTCCTCGTCGCCGCCACCGCCGGCACCACCGACGCCGGG
This sequence comes from Streptomyces sp. NPDC007264, assembly GCF_042869095.1. Taxonomy (NCBI): domain Bacteria; kingdom Bacillati; phylum Actinomycetota; class Actinomycetes; order Kitasatosporales; family Streptomycetaceae; genus Streptomyces; species Streptomyces sp. NPDC007264. The sequence continues at coordinate 294,383 of NZ_JBIAFD010000006.1, read as the reverse complement.
CTCATCGACCCGCTGCCCGACATCGCCGATCTCAGCGCCCGCCACGGCGCCCGCCTCCACATCGACGCGGCCTACGGAGGCGGGCTCCTCTTCAGCGAGCGACACCGCGCCCTGCTCACCGGCCTGGACCGCGCCCACACCGTCACCCTCGACCTGCACAAACTCGGCTGGCAGCCCGTCGCCGCCGGCCTCCTCGCCGTCCACGACCCCCACGACCTGGACGTCCTGCGGCACCGCGCCGACTACCTCAACGCCGACGACGACACCGAAGCCGGCCTCCCCGACCTCCTCGGACGCTCCCTGCGCACCACCCGCCGTCCCGACATCCTCAAGATCGCCGTCACCCTCAAGGCCCTCGGGCGCACCGGACTCGGCTCCCTCGTCGACCAGGTCTGCGCCCGCGCACAGGAGTTCGCCGACCTCGTCCTGGCGCACCCCGCCTTCGAACTCCACGCCCGGCCCACCCTCAGCACCGTCCTGTTCCGGCCCGCGGCGGCGTCCGACGAGACCGTCGCCACTGTCCGCCGCACCCTGCTGCACGACGGCCGTGCCGTCCTCGGCCGCGCCCGGCTCGACGGCCGCCTCTGGCTGAAGGCCACCCTCCTCAACCCCCACACCCGGCCCGGCGACCTGGCCGCGCTCCTGAACCTGGTGGAAGGAAGCACGCCCCGATGACCCACCCCCGACACCACGAGCCCGAAAGCCCCCGCGACCTGGTCGGCATCGGCATCGGCCCGTTCAACCTCTCCCTCGCCGCCCTCGCCCACCCCCTGGCCGAACTCGACACCGCCTTCTACGAGCAGCGCCCCGGATTCGACTGGCACCCGGGCCTGCTCATCGACGGCACCACCCTCCAGGTGCCCTTCCTCGCCGACCTGGTGACCCTCGCCGACCCGACCAGCCCGTGGTCCTTCCTCGGCTACCTCAAGGCACGCGACCGCCTCTTCCCCTTCTACTTCGCCGAGCGCTTCCACATCCAGCGCGCCGAGTACGACGCCTACTGCCGCTGGGTCGCCGGCAACCTCCCCGGACTCCACTTCGGCCACCAGGTCGACGCCGTCCGCTGGAACCCCGCACGCGAGGTCTTCGAGGTGGACTTCCTGCTCCTCGGCGAGGACGGCGCGGGCACCTCGACCGGCCGCACCTGCGCGCGCAACATCGTGGTGGGCGTCGGCACCGCACCGTACGTGCCCGAAACCCTGGAACCCCTGGTCGAGGCCCCCGGCGTGCCCGTCATCCACGCCGCGGACTACCTCCGGCACCGCGAGGCGTTCCTCGCCGCCGAGCACATCACCGTCATCGGCGCGGGCCAGTCGGGTGCCGAGGTCTTCCTCGACCTCCTGCGCCACCGCCCCGCCGGCCGGGAGCGGATCCACTGGCTCGCCCGCACCGAGGCGTTCGCCCCCATGGAGTACTCCAAGCTCGGCCTGGAGCACTTCACCCCCGACTACACCCGCTACTTCCACGGCCTTGCCGAGCCCGTGCGCGACCGCCTCATCTGCGCCCAGTGGCAGCTCCACAAGGGCATCGACACCGACACCATCGCGGCCGTCCACGACGAGCTCTACCGGCGCAGCCTCCACGGCGGCTGGCCCGACGCCGTGCTCACCCCCGGCGTCCACGTCCGCACCGCCGGACGCGTCGCCACCACCATGGTCGAACTGCACCTGGAGCACGTCCAGCAGGGCACCCGCTCGCGCCTCACCACCAACGCCGTCGTGCTGGCCACCGGCTACCGCGAGCGCCCCCTGGACCGCATCCTCGCCGGGCTCGACCGCCACCTCAGCCGCGACACCGGCGGACGTCCCCGCATCGACGGCCAGTTCCGCATGGTCCTCGACCGCGCGGTCACCGGCTCGGTGTACGTCCAGAACGCGGAGCTCCACACCCATGGCGTCGGCACGCCCGACCTCGGGCTCGCCGCCTGGCGCAGCGCCACCATTCTCAACTCGCTGACCGGCAAGGACCCGTATCCGCTGCCCCGGCGAACCGCCTTCACGACCTTCGGCCTCCAGGAACCGGCCCAGATCCCCTCCGCCCGGCGGGCCGAGCCCCTCGCCCCGCTCGCCGACGGACGCTGAGCGACCCCCGGAACCGCTCGGCAGCGACGGCGCCCTCACGGGGCGCCGTCGCCCGCGGCTCCACCCGGCCCGCGCCCCTAGAACACCGGTGTGCCGTTCCGGGTCAGCTGCCAGTCCACCGACGCGAAGTCCTGCGGATCCAGGACCTTCTTCGCCGTCACCCACTCCGCGATCCGGGTCCGGATCTCCGTCGACTCCGACCACACCTCCCGCGCCGTCGCGACATGGGGGAAGGCGCCACCGCCGTTCGCGCGGTAGTTGTTCACCGCGAGCACGAACTGCTGCGCGTCGTCCAGCGCCGCGCCGTTGAACGTCAGGTTCCTGATCCGCGAGCCCGCCGGCTGCGCGATGTCGATCTCGTACCGGAGGCCCGACACGTAGTCGTAGTTGTAGTCGGGACGGTTGTCGGCGTTGGTGATCTTGTCCACGTCGACCGCGGCGTCCGCCGCCGTCTGCACGTAGTACGCCGCCGAGTACTCCAGGTACGCCCGCACCTGGGCGCCCGTCAGCAGCTTGGCGACCAGGGTGTTGTCGTAGACGTACAGACTCGACAGATCCCGGATCGTCACGTCCCCGGCCGGGATCTCGGACGTCCGCGAGAACGGCGACGCCTGCGCGATCACCGGCAGCGACGCGTACTCCGTGCCCGCCAGCGCGGCCCTGACCACGTCCTCCTGCACCCTGGTGATCAGGTCGATGATCGGGGCGTCCTTGTAGCGCGCGTCGACCGTCGTCAGCGTCTGCGTCGCCGTGCCCACGACCTGGTTCACGTACGCCACCACGGCCGCGTGCTCGTCGGACAGCAGCCTGGTGATCTCCGGGTCGTCGGCGACGGTGTTGGAGTTGCGCAGGGACGCCGCGACCGACTCGACCTCCCACCTGCCCTTCTCGAACACCAACTCGATGTCGAACAGCGTCAGCCGCTCCGCGTAGCACAGCGGCTCGGACAGCACCACGGTCCGGCCCGTCTGCTCGTTGGTGACCTTCAGCTCCGGGATCTCCACGTGCGCATGCCCGACGAGGATCGCGTCGATGCCCGGAACCAGCCTGGCCACGTTGGCCGCCGCGTTCTCCACGTACGGCACCTGGTCCCCGTAGGACGACGTGCCCGACGCGCCCGAGTGCGCCGACACCACCACCACGTCCGCGCCCATCGACCGGAGCTTCGGCACCCACTTCGCCGCCTGCTCCTCCAGGCCCGGGAACGTCAGCCGGCCCTGCACATAGGCCTTGTCCCAGATCGCGATGCCCGGGTTGGTCAGACCCAGCACCGCCACCTTCACCGGCGGGGCGCCCGGGACCCGGAACCGCTTCATGACGTACGGCGGGAAGGCGGGCTTCGACGTCTTCGCGTCCAGCGCGTTCGCGCCGAGCAACGGGAAGCGGCACTGCTTCTCGAACGCGCGCAGCGTCTCGATGCCGTAGTTGAACTCGTGGTTCCCGAGCGCCACCGCGTCGTACCCGATCGCGTTCATCGCCTGGGCCATCGGATGCACCGGACCGCCCTCGGCGGTGATCGGGTCGACCTTCGCGTAGTAGTACGCCAGCGGGGTGCCCTGGATCGTGTCGCCCGCGTCCAGCAGCAGGGTGTTGCAGCGGCCCTTCTCCTGCCTGACCTGTTCGACCAGGGTCGCGATCCGCGACAGCCCCTGGGCGTTGCCCGCCTTGTCCGTGTACTCCGCGTCCTTGAAGTAGTCCCAGTTGAAGACGTGCCCGTGCAGGTCCGTCGTGCCCATCACCGTCAAGGAGTACCGCTTGCGTCGTCCGCCCGACGGGGCGGCCGCCGCCGCATGGGCCGCCGGAGCCGTCGCGGCGCCCGTCAGCGCCACCCCCGCCCCGGTCGCGGCGGATCTCTTCAGGAACTTCCGGCGGTTCAACGGCATGTCTGCGACTCCTCGGGAAACGGTCATGACGCGCGTAGATTCTGGCTTGTTCATGACGAGGCGCAACAGACCCGGGAGGTTGCGATCTGATGACCGGTCCGTGCACCCGGGCGGAGCATCGGTGACAGAGTGGGGCGTATGAACTCCAGCCCCGCGCCGGCCGCGCCGGCATCCGTCCCCTACGGCACGCCCGACGCACCCCGCATCGCCGTCCGCGGAGAGGCCCACCTCGAGGCCGACCCCGAGATCGCCCGCATCGGCGTCACCGTCAGCGCCCGCGGCACGGACCGCCGCACCGCGCTCGACGACCTCACACGCCGCAACGCCGCGGCCCTCGAGCTCATCAAGTCCTACGGGCAGGCGGTCGAGAAGCTGGAGACCGGAGCCTTCTCCCTCAGCCCCGAGCTGACCAGGCACGGCCGCGGCGAACGCGTCCGCGCCTACCACGGCCGCGTGCACCTCACCGCCGAACTCACCGACTTCACCGCGCTCGGCGAACTCGCCACCCGCCTCGCCGACCTCGAACTCACCCGGGTCGACGGCCCCTGGTGGTCCCTGCGCCCCGACTCGCCCGTCCACCGCACGGCCCGTCAGCAAGCGGTACGCGAGGCGGTGCAGCGCGCCCGTGAGTACGCCGAGGCCCTCGACACCACCCTCACCGCCCTCGTCGAACTCGCCGACGTCGGTGCCGAGGACGCCCGCCCCGTCCCGTTCGCCCCCGCCCCCGCCATGCGGTCCATGGCGTACGGCGCCGCGGCCCCCGAGGAGGCCGCCCCCCTCGACCTCGAACCCGAGCGCCAGCACGTCTACGCCCGCGTCAACGCCCGCTTCACCATGGCGCCCCCGCGGCTGTAGTCACCCGGAGCCACCACGGTGCGGGGCGTGCCCCGGGAAGACCGCGGTCGGGCGGGCCGGAAGGGGCAGGATGGCGCGCCGGGGAATTCCCGCGGCCATTCCCGGAATGCTCATCGGAGCGGACCGCCGCACAATTCAACACTTGTCAATAACGCTTCACCTAAAGGTTGTTGAGTAGTCACGCCCGACCAATTCTCTACCCGCGGGTAAGCCCTAGGCTCGAACCATGCGCCGAGCAAAGATCGTCTGTACCCTGGGACCCGCCACCGACTCGTACGAGCAGATCAAGGCACTGGTCGAAGCCGGAATGGACGTCGCCCGCTTCAATCTCAGCCACGGCAGCTACGCCGAACACGAGGAGCGCTACCAGCGCGTGCGGAAGGCCGCCGACGAGACCGGCCGCAGCGTCGGAATCCTCGCCGACCTTCAGGGTCCGAAGATCCGACTCGGCCGGTTCGCCGAAGGCCCGGTACTCCTTGAACGCGGCGACACCTTCACGATCAGCGTCGAGGAAGGCGTCGAAGGCGACCGCCACAGCTGCGGAACCACCTACGCCGGACTGGCCGCCGACGTCACCCCCGGTGAGCGCGTCCTCGTCGACGACGGCAAGGTCGCCCTCGAAGTCACCTCCGTCGACGGCCCCCGCGTCCGCACCACCGTCGTCGAAGGCGGCATGGTCTCCGACCACAAGGGCCTCAACCTCCCCGGCGTCGCCGTCTCCGTCCCCGCTCTCTCCAAGAAGGACCAGGACGACCTCCGCTGGGCCCTGCGCACCGGCTTCGACGTCATCGCCCTCTCCTTCGTCCGCAGCGGCCGGGACATCACGGATGTCCACCGCATCATGGACGAGGAAGGCCGCCGCCTCCCCGTCATCGCCAAGGTCGAGAAGCCCCAGGCCGTCGAGAACATCGACGACATCGTGGCCGCCTTCGACGGCATCATGGTCGCCCGCGGCGACCTGGGCGTCGAAATGCCCCTCGAACAGGTGCCCATCGTCCAGAAGCGTGCCGTCAAGCTCGCCAAGCGCAACGCCAAGCCCGTCATCGTCGCCACCCAGATGCTCGACTCCATGGTCGACAACTCCCGCCCGACGAGGGCCGAGGCGTCGGACGTGGCCAACGCGGTGATCGACGGTACGGACGCGGTCATGCTGTCGGGCGAGACCAGCGTCGGCAAGTACGCCACCGAGACGGTCAGGACGATGGCCCGCATCGTGGAAGCGGCGGAGGAGGACATCCTCGCCAAGGGCCTGCCCCCGCTGACGGAGAGCAGCAAGCCACGCACCCAGGGCGGCGCGGTCGCCCGCGCGGCCGCCGAGATGGGCGACTTCCTCGGCGCGAAGTTCCTCGTCGCCTTCACCCAGTCCGGCGACACCGCCCGCCGGCTGTCCCGCTACCGCTCCCCGATCCCCCTCCTGGCCTTCACCCCCGCTCCGGCCACCCGCTCCCAGCTCAACCTCACCTGGGGCGTGGAGACGTTCCTGGGCCCGCACGTCGACTCCACGGACGCGATGGTCGACCAGGTGGACGAGCTGCTGCTCAAGTACGGCCGCTGCCGGAAGGGCGACATCGTGGTGATCACGGCGGGCTCGCCGCCCGGGGTGTCGGGCTCGACGAACATGGTGAGGGTGCACCGCATCGGCGAGGAGGACGGGCCCAGGTAGGGGGGCGTGGCCCTTCCCGCGATCCCCTCATGCCGGGGGCGTTCCTCGATCAACGGTGCCGGGTGCGGGATTCGAACCCGCAAGCCCTCTCGGGCAGATGTGTTTGAGACATCCGTGTATGCCATTCCACCAACCCGGCCACAGCACTGCCGTGAGTGTACCGGGTCACCGCCGCTCACCGCCTCTGGGTAGGCTGCATGAGCAGCACTACCTGCCCGGCCCGTACCGAGGAGCCCCCGTGACCTCCCCCGAGTCGCCCCAGCCCGTCGCCGACGACGACAAGTCGCACGTGCCTCCGCTGACGACCCGTGTCGTCATCGCCGAGGACGAGGCACTCATCCGGCTCGACCTCAAAGAGATGCTCGAGGAGGAGGGCTACCACGTCGTCGGTGAGGCCGGGGACGGCGAGCAGGCCGTCGAGCTGGCCCGTGAGCACCGGCCCGACCTGGTGATCCTGGATGTGAAGATGCCCAAGCTCGACGGCATCTCCGCCGCCGAGAAGATCGCGGAGGAGAGCATCGCCCCGGTGCTGATGCTGACCGCCTTCTCGCAGCGCGACCTCGTCGAGCGGGCGCGTGACGCCGGTGCCATGGCGTATCTCGTGAAGCCGTTCAGCAAGAGCGACGTCGTACCGGCGATCGAGATGGCCGTCTCGCGGTTCAACGAGCTGAAGACGCTGGAGAAGGAGGTCGCCGACCTCTCCCAGCGGCTGGAGACCCGCAAGCTGGTCGACCGGGCGAAGTCGGTCCTGCAGACCGAGTACGGGCTGACGGAGCCGGCCGCCTTCCGCTGGATCCAGAAGACGTCCATGGACCGCCGCATGTCGATGCAGCAGGTCGCCGAGGCCGTCATCCAGGACGCCGAGGAGAAGAAGGCCGCGAAGGACTGACGCCCGCGACGGCGCGTACGACGAGGCCCGCACCCCCCTGACGCCGGGGTGCGGGCCTCGATGTGTACGGCGGCGCCGCGAGGAGTCGCTCAGTCCTCGCCGAGGTACGCCTTCCGCACGGATTCGTCGTGCAGCAGGTCCTGTCCGGAGCCCGACAGGACGATGTTCCCGACCTCCATCACATGGCCCTGGTCGGCGAGCGACAGGGCCGCCTGGGCGTTCTGCTCCACCAGCAGGATGGTGGTGCCCTGGGACTTCAGTTCGGCGATGGTCGCCATGATCTTCTGCATCATGATCGGCGAGAGGCCCATGGAGGGCTCGTCGAGCATGAGCAGCTTGGGCTGGGACATCAGGGCACGGCCCATGGCCAGCATCTGCTGCTCGCCGCCCGAGAGGGTGCCCGCGGCCTGCTTGCGGCGCTCGCCCAGGATCGGGAAGAGCTCGTAGGCGCGCTGGATGTCCTTCTCGATGCCTTCCTTGTCCTTGCGCAGGAAGGCGCCGAGATGGAGGTTCTCCGCGATCGTCAGACGGGGGAAGATGTGCCGGCCCTCGGGGGAGTGGGCGAGTCCGAGGGCGACGATCTTGTGCGCGGGGACGCTGGCGAGCGGCTTGCCATCGAAGACGATCTTGCCGCCGGTGGGCTTGAGCAGGCCCGACAGGGTGCGCAGGGTCGTCGTCTTGCCGGCGCCGTTGGTGCCGATGAGGGTGACGACCTGGCCGGCCTCGACGGTGAAGGAGATGCCCTTGACGGCTTCGATCTTGCCGTAGGCCACCCTGAGGTCTTCGACCTCGAGCAGTGCGGTCACTGGGTCTCTCCCTTGGTGCTGCCGGTGGTGCTGTCTGCGGGCGCCTCGGCGACGGCTTCGGCCGCCGCGACCTCGGCGGCCTCCTCTTCTCCGGGTTCGCCTTCGAAGGGGGTGCCGAGGTAGGCGGCCACGACGCGTTCGTCGGCCTGGACGACCTCGGAGGTGCCCTCGACGAGTTTTTCGCCTTGGACGAGGACGGCGACGCGGTCGCAGAGGTTGAAGATGAAGCGCATGTCGTGCTCGATGACGAGGACGGCGATGCCCTTGTCGCGGATGGCGAAGACGAGCTCCTCGGTGGCGCGGGTCTCCTGGGGGTTCATGCCGGCGGTGGGTTCGTCCAGCAGGAGGAGTCCCGGCTCGCTCGCCAGTGCCCGGGCGATCTCCAGCTTGCGCTGTTCGCCGTAGGGGAGGTTGCGCGCGAGGTGGTCGCGCTTGGGGGCGAGCCCGACGAAGTCGAGGAGTTCCATGGCCCGCTCCTCGGACTCCCGCTCGGCCTTCCTGAAGCCGGGGCCGCGCAGCAGGGCGGACCAGAGGCCCTCCTTCGTCCGTGTGTGGCGTCCGACGAGGACGTTCTCCAGGACGGTCATGTTGGCGAAGAGCCGGATGTTCTGGAAGGTGCGGGCGATGCCGGCCTGGGTGACGAGGTGGGGCTTGGGCGGCAGGACCGTGCCCTTGTACGAGACGGTGCCTTCGGTCGGTATGTACAGGCCGGTGAGGCAGTTGAAGAAGGTGGTCTTGCCGGCGCCGTTGGGGCCGATGAGGCCGACGATCTCGCCGCTGTTGACGGTGAAGTCGACGGAGCGTACGGCGGTGAGACCGCCGAAGCGCATGGTGACGGCGCGGGCTTCGAGTACTGGTGTGGTCATGGTGGTGGTCACGCCCCCGCCTTGGTGACGGCCGGTTCGTCGGCGAGTGTTTCTTGTGCTGGTACGTCGAGTTGGCCGGTCTCGTGGAATTCGAGCTGGCGGCGGCGGTTGGCGATGATGCCCTCCGGCCGGAAGCGCATCAGCAGGACCAGGGCGACGCCGAAGGCGAGGAGCGACTTGTCCTGGAGGAAGACCAGCTTCTCCGGGATCAGGTACAGCAGGGCGGCGCCCAGCAGCGGGCCCGCGACGGTGCCCATGCCGCCGAGGACGACAGCGGCCAAGATGAAGGCCGAGTTGGGGGGCGTGGATCCCGCGAACTGGTAGGGGTCGGGGACCACGCTGTAGGTGACGTGGGCGCTGACGGTGCCCGCCAGACCGGCCAGGGAGGCGCCGAGGGCGAAGGCGATGAGCTTGACCCGGAAGCCGTTGATGCCCATGGCGGTGGCGGCGGTCTCGTCCTCGCGGATGGCGATCCAGGAGCGGCCGATGCGGGAGTCGGTGGCGCGGGTGTAGACGAGGACGACGATGGCCATGACGAGGACCATCAGCAGGTAGTAGTTCGCGAACCGGCCGATGGTGAAGCTGCCCAGGTCGTGCGCCTGCCCGAAGTCGAACCCGAAGAGCTTCAGGTCCGGGATGGAGGGGATGCCGTTGGGGCCGTTGGTGATGTTCGGGCCGGAGTCGCCGTCCATGTTCTTGACGGCGATGCGGAAGATCTCTCCGAAGCCGAGGGTGACGATGGCGAGGTAGTCGCCGCGCAGTCGCAGGGTCGGGGCGCCGATGAGGACGCCGAAGACGAGGGACGCGGCGGCGCCGGAGAGGGCGGCGGCCCAGAAGGGGAACTGGACGCCGGAGAAGCGGGAGAACTCGGAGCCGGAGACCAGGGCCGCGGTGTACGCGCCGACGCCGAGGAAGGCGACGTAGCCGAGGTCGAGGAGGCCCGCGAGGCCGACGACGATGTTGAGGCCGAGGGCGACCGTTCCGAAGATCAGGATGTTGACGCCGATGTTGGCGTAGTGGTCGTCGGTCTGGGTGAGGGGGAAGGCGATGGCGGCGACGAAGCCCATCGCGAGGGTGAAGCTGCGGTTGCCGGCGACGATGTGCGAGAAGCGGTCGAGCAGGCCGGCGGTGTGCGCCGCCCAGACGGCGAAGACGACGACGACGAGGTAGCCGATGAAGAGCTCACCGTACTCGGTGTCGATGCCGTAGGCGAAGGCGAACAGGCCGATGGCGGTGACGGCGGTGACGACGGCGCGCTGGATCCAGGGGGCGGTGGCGGCGGCCGGCGGGATGCGGTCGGGCTTCGCGACGGACGCGCGCAGGGTGTCCTTGGCGGACTCTTCGCCGGCTCCGGGCTGGGGGAGGGCGAGGGCGCCGAGGAGGGCGAGGAGGGAGGCGACGGCGGCGACGTAGCCGCCTGGTTCGAGGTTGACCAGTCCGCCGAGTTTGGCGGCGATGGCGATGACGGTGAACCAGGTGGTGCCGAAGGCGCCGAGGGCGGTGAGCACCGCGGGGGCGTTGTTGCCGGCCGGGACGAGCCAGCCGAGGCCCTTGACGCCGTGGCCGGCGAGGGCGAAGAGGGCGACGAGGATGCCGGCGGTGAAGGTCAGCCACTGCAGGCCGCCCGGGTAGCCGTAGACGGTGAGGTCGCCGGGGAAGTCGGCGGTCCAGGTCCAGGCGAGGAAGGCGGAGGCCGTGGTGCCTATGCCGCCGACGAGGGTGAGGGCGCGGGCGGCGGCGGACGGCATCGGGACGAGGCCGCGTCCGGTGGCCACGGGCGTCTCGGGGATCTCCGGGGTTTTCGTGTCGGTCATGGTGATCACGCCCTGTCCGCGACGCGCTCGCCGAGGAGGCCCTGGGGCCGCAGCAGCAGTACGAGGATGAGGAGACAGAAGGCCCACACATTGGCCCAGCTGGAGCCGCCGAGCTGTTGCATACCGGGGATGTTGGTGATGTAGGCGGAGGCCAGGGTCTCGGCGATGCCGAGGACGACGCCGCCGAGCATGGCGCCGTAGATGTTGCCGATGCCGCCGAGGACGGCCGCGGTGAACGCCTTGAGGCCCATGAGGAAGCCCATGCGGTACTCGATGCTGCCGTACTTGAGGCCGTAGGCGACCGCGGCGACGGCGGCGAAGAAGCCGCCGATGGCGAAGGCGACGACGATGATGCGGTTGGTGTCGATGCCCATGAGCTGTGCCGTGTCGGGGTCCTGGGCGGTGGCCTGCATGGCACGGCCGGTGCGGCTGCGGCGGACGAACACGGCGAGTGCCGCCATGCAGACCGCGGCCGCGATGATCAGGAAGATGTCGGCGTCCTTGATGGTGACGGAGCCGAGGTCGTGCGTGGTGTCGAGACCGGGGAAGGGGCGGGCGCGGTCCGCCTGGGGGTAGAAGTTGCGGACGACTTCCTGGAGAGCCAGGGAGAGACCGATGGCGGTGATGAGTGGCGCCAGCCTCGGGGCTCCGCGAAGTGGCCGGTAGGCGAACCGTTCGGCTCCCACGGCGATGAGGATGGCAACGATGCCACCGCCTATCAGCATCAGGGGGACGAGGGCCCACATCGGAGTGCCGGAGGGCAGGATCAAGGAGACCGTGAGCGCGCCGAAGGCCCCGGTCATGAAGATCTCGCCGTGTGCGAAGTTGATGAGCTGGACGATGCCGTACACCATCGTGTAGCCGATGGCGATCAGCCCGTACATCGAGCCTAGGAGCAGCCCGTTGGCCAGCTGCTGCGGCAGGGTGTTCACCGCATGGCCTCCATGTCACTGGTGGTCGTGTTGTGCACTGTCATGTGCAGGACGGGATGTAAGGAGACGGGCCGCGCGGTCGGGGTCCTCCTTCCGCGCGGCCCGTCGGTGCACTGCTGGGGTGAAAGGTCAGCTGGCGTTGTACGTGCCGGTCTTCACGGCCTTCCAGGCGCCCTTCTCGACCTGGTAGACGGTGAGCTGCTTGTTGGTCGTGTCGCCGAACTCGTCGAACGAGATGTGGCCGGAGATGCCCTCGAAGTCGATCTTCTGGACGCCCTCGACGACCTTGGCACGCAGGTCGTTGCCGCTGGGCAGCTTGCCGCCGTTGGCCTCCTTGGCGGCCTTGACCGCGTTGATGATGGCGGTGGCGGCGTCGTAGGCGTAGGCGCCGTAGGCGCCGTAGTCGCCCTTGTAGCCCTTGGCCTTGTACGTCTCGACGAAGGTCTTGGCGGCGGGCAGGGTGTCGACGGGGACACCGACGGCGGTGGCGAGGTCGCCCTCGGCCGCCTTGCCGGCGGTCTGGATGTAGGTGGTGGCGTACATGCCGTCACCGCCCATCAGCGGGATCTTGACGCCCGCGTCCTTGAGCTGCTTGGTGATCAGCTCGGACTCGTCGTACTGGCCGCCGTAGTACAGGATGTCGGCGCCCGAGTTCTTGATCTTGGTGACGAGGGAGCCGAAGTCCTTGTCGCCGGTGTTGACGTGGTCGGTACCGGCGATCTTGCCCCCGACCTTCTTGAACGTGTCGTTGAAGATCTTGGCGAGGCCGGCGCCGTAGGTCTGCTTGTCGTCGACGACGAAGGCCTTCTTCTTCTTGAGGCCGTTGTAGGCGTAGTCGGCGGCGAAGCCACCCTGGAGTGCGTCGGTGGTGGCGGTGCGGAAGTACGTCTTGTAGGGACGCGTCTTCTTGGTCTGCCAGTCCTTGCCCTGGGTCAGCGTCGGGTTGGTGTTCGACGGCGAGATCTGGACCATGTTGGCGGACGCGAACACCTGCTGCATCGACTGGGCGACGCCGGAGTTCAGCGGGCCGACGGCACCGACGACGGTCTTGTCGCCGACCAGGGCCGTGGCGTTCTGCTGGCCGTTGGCGGGCTGGGCCTTGTCGTCCAGGGCCTTGACCGCGAATTTGACGCCGGGAACGGTGTTCTTCTTGTTGGCGTCGTCGACGGCGATCTGGACGCCGTACTGGATGCCGAGGCCCGTGGTCGAGTTCTCGCCCGAGAGCGGGGCGTCCACACCGATGGTGATCGTGGTGGAGCCGCTGTCGCCGCCCTTGTCGCTGTCGTTGTCGCGGGAGCCGCACGCGGTGAGGGTCAGAGCTCCGGTGGTGAGCACTGAGGTGAGGATCACCATAGAACGCTGTCGCACAATCAGTCCTTTCCGCAGGCGTGGCCGCCGTCCTGTGGGGCGGCGCGAGTGCCGCGCTGGTACCGAACTCCCGATGGAGCGGTGACTGGCCGTGACTCTAAGCCCGGTCTGACAGGATGGGCATCGCCGAGCGCTGGCTTGTGACTTTCTTGTTATGACGTGCCGGTTGGTGGGTATCGGGGAGGGCGGTTCCCAGACGGCCTGGCGGAATTTTCCTGTGATCCGCAGTCTGAGAACGCGCACTTCCCGTCGGCCATGGGCGGGCCCGGCGTCCGGACGCGCCGCAGACCGTGTGGAGGAGCTCCGAAAGGTCGCGGGAGAAGGCGCCGCCGAAGATGAAACTGTGCTGTTGCATTGCGCGCGTGTTACGCAGCGTTACATCCAGGAAAGGGAGGTCCGGATCCAGCGACAGCCCGGCGCAGTCCGCCACGGCTATCTCCAGCCCGATGCGGCGGGTGGTCCCTGCGGGCACGCTGACGGACGGACCCGGTGTGGCCCGGGCGCGGAGTCCGGTCAACCCGGCCCTGATGTCGGAGACGGTCACGGGCGAGCCGCCGCGGACGGAGATGTCGAAGCGGAAGGTGCCGGTGGGGGAGGCGGCGGTGGCACGGCGGGCGACCCCCGCGTAGCTGAACCGGGTCACGTTCACGGGCCAGGGCGGCAGCTCCGGCGGCAGGTCCGGCCGCGGGGGCGGTGTGACGGGCGGTGCGGACAGGAACAGGAGGGCGCCCGTGACGGCCAGGGCGGCGGCGCCCAGGACGGCGGCGCGGGTACGTGCCGGCAGCCGCGTCCAGCGGTCGGACAGGCGGGGCGGGTCGCTGCCGATGACATCGTGACCGGGCTCGGGTTCGGCCGATTCGACGGGTTCGACCGGTCCGACGCCGCTCATGGCCGGGGCCTCATGGGGCAACGGTAGGGGTGCCGGGCCCGCCCGGGAAGTGGGAGTGACGCGGGGGGAGTCGAGGGGGCTCGCGCGGGGCCGGGTGCGGGCCGGGGGAGGGGGGAGTGCTTCGGAGGGTGACCGGGGCAGGGGGCCGGTGGGGGCCTGGGTGCTCGGTCACCCTTCAGGGGTCAGTCCGTCGCCGGGACCTGCTCCGCGTCGCCCGGCCGCACGTCCCGCAGCAGGCAGGTGAGGCGGGCGGTGCACACCCGCTTGCCGTCCTCGCCGGTGATCACGATCTCGTACGTCGCGGTCGAGCGCCCTCGGTGGACGGGTGTGGCGACACCGGTGACCAGGCCCGAGCGCACCCCGCGGTGGTGGGTGCAGTTCAGGTCGACCCCGACGGCGATCTTGGAGCTGCCGCCGTGCAGCATGGTGCCGACGGAGCCGAGGGTCTCGGCGAGGACGGCGGAGGCACCGCCGTGCAGCAGCCCGTACGGCTGGGTGTTGCCCTCCACCGGCATGGTGCCGACGACCCGGTCCGCGGACGCCTCGACGATCTGGACGCCCATGCGGGTGCCGAGGTGCCCGGCGGAGAACAGAGCGGGCAGGTCGACACCGAGCGCGGCGTACTCGTCGACGACGTCCTGCGGGAACTTCACGGTGTGCTGCTCGCCCATGGGTACGGCTCCGTTCATATGATCGGTCACTCGGCTGGTCGCTGAGCAAACGCTCAGTCGGTGGCCGATTGTTCCAGGCGGACCACGACGGACTTGCTGGCGGGGGTGTTGCTGGTCTCGGCGGTGGCGTCGAGCGGGACCAGGACGTTGGTCTCGGGGTAGTAGGCGGCGGCGCAGCCGCGGGCGGTGGGGTAGTGCACGACACGGAAGCCGGGCGCCCGGCGCTCGACGCCGTCGTGCCACTCGCTGACCAGGTCGACGTACGAGCCGTCCGCGACGTTCAGCGCGCGGGCGTCCTCGGGGTGGACGAGGACGACGCGGCGGCCGTTCCTGATGCCGCGGTAGCGGTCGTCCAGGCCGTAGATCGTGGTGTTGTACTGGTCGTGCGAGCGCAGGGTCTGCAGCAGCAGCCGGCCCTCCGGCAGCTTCGGGTACTCCACGGGGGCCGCCGTGAAGTTGGCCTTGCCGGTGGCCGTCGGGAAGCGGCGCTCGTCCCGGGGGGCGTGAGGGAGCGCGAAGCCGCCGGGGCGGGCCACGCGCGCGTTGAAGTCCTCGAAGCCGGGGACCACCCGTGCGATGCGGTCGCGGACGGTCGCGTAGTCCTTCTCGAACTCTTCCCAGGGCACCGTGCTGCCCGCGCCGAGCACGCGGCGGGCCAGACGGCACACGATGGCCGGCTCGGACAGCAGGTGGGGGCTCGCGGGCTCCAGCCGGCCCCGTGAGGCGTGCACCATGCCCATGGAGTCCTCGACCGTCACGAACTGCTCGCCGCCGCCCTGGAGGTCGCGCTCGGTGCGGCCGAGGGTGGGCAGGATCAGGGCACGCGCGCCGGTGACCGCGTGCGAGCGGTTCAGCTTGGTCGAGACGTGCACGGTGAGGCGGGCGCGGCGCATGGCGGCCTCGGTCACCTCGGTGTCGGGGGAGGCGGACACGAAGTTGCCGCCCATCGCGAAGAAGACCTTCGCCTCGCCGTCGCGCAGGGCGCGGATGGCCCGTACGACGTCGTAGCCGTGCTCGCGCGGCGGCGCGAACCCGAACTCCTTCTCCAGGGCGTCCAGGAACGCGGGCGCGGGGCGCTCGACGATGCCCATGGTGCGGTCGCCCTGCACGTTCGAGTGACCGCGCACGGGGCACACGCCCGCGCCGGGGCGGCCGATGTCGCCGCGCAGCAGGAGGAAGTTGACGACTTCGCGGATCGTGGGGACGGAGTGCTTGTGCTGGGTGAGGCCCATGGCCCAGCACACGATGGTGCGGCGGGAGGCCAGGACCATGCCGAGGGCCTCCTCGATCCGCGCGCGGGTGAGTCCCGTCGCGGCGAGGGTCTCGTCCCAGTCGGCGGCGCGGGCCGCCTCGGCGAACTCCTCGAAGCCGTGCGTGTGCTCGCGCACGAACTCCTCGTCGACCGCGCCCTCCGTCTCGAGGACCAGCTTGTTCAGGAGACGGAAGAGGGCCTGGTCCCCGCCGAGGCGGATCTGCAGGAACAGGTCGGTCAGGGCCGCGCCCTTGAGCATGCCCCGGGGGGTCTGCGGGTTCTTGAAGCGCTCCAGGCCCGCCTCGGGCAGCGGGTTGACACTGATGATCTTCGCGCCGTTCCCCTTGGCCTTCTCCAGGGCCGCCAGCATGCGCGGGTGGTTGGTGCCCGGGTTCTGCCCGGCCACGATGATCAGGTCCGCCTTGTGGAGGTCCTCCAGGAGGACGCTGCCCTTGCCGACGCCGATCGTCTCGGAGAGCGCGGAGCCGGAGGACTCGTGGCACATGTTCGAGCAGTCGGGCAGGTTGTTGGTGCCCAGCTCGCGGGCGAAGAGCTGGTAGAGGAACGCCGCCTCGTTGCTCGTGCGGCCCGAGGTGTAGAAGACCGCCTCGTCGGGGGAACCGAGCGCGGCGATCTCCTCGGCGATGATGTCGAAGGCGCGCTCCCAGGTGACGGGCTCGTAGTGCGTGCCGCCCTCCGGGAGGTGCATGGGACGGGTCAGACGGCCCTGCTGGCCGAGCCAGTAGCCGCTGCGGGTGGCGAGATCGGCCACGGGGTGCGCGGCGAAGAACTCGGGGGTGACCCGGCGCAGGGTGGCCTCCTCGGCGACCGCCTTCGCGCCGTTCTCACAGAACTCCGCCGTGTGCCGGTGCTCGGGCTCGGGCCAGGCGCAGCCCGGGCAGTCGAAGCCGTCCTTCTGATTGACGCGCAGGAGGGTGAGCGCGGTACGGCGCACGCCCATCTGCTGCCGGGCGACGCGCAGGGTGTGCCCGACGGCGGGCAGGCCCGCGGCCGCGTGCCGGGGTTCGGCGACCTGCGGAGCGTCCTGGACCGGGTCACCCTTGGGCGGCTTGCTGGCCATGTCGGCTCTCCCCTTCGCGTGCACGTGTGAGCTGCGTCTCCGATCCTCGCACGGGCCACCGTCGATGCCCCCCGCCCGGTCCCGCCGCTCGCGGGCGGCTCCCGCTGTCAGTGGGGCGTGGCAGGATCGGGGGCGTGGCAGAGACAGCATCGAAGAAGACCGAGCAGACCTCAGGCGGCGGCCGTCCCCGGCTGATGCTCATGGACGGGCACTCACTGGCGTACCGCGCGTTCTTCGCGCTGCCCGCGGAGAATTTCACGACCGCGACGGGCCAGCCGACGAACGCGATCTACGGCTTCGCGTCGATGCTGGCGAACACGCTGCGCGACGAGGCGCCCACGCACTTCGCGGTGGCGTTCGACGTCTCGCGCCGGACCTGGCGCTCCGAGGAGTTCACGGAGTACAAGGCGAACCGCTCGAAGGCCCCGGACGAGTTCAAGGGCCAGGTGGAGCTGATCGGCGAGCTGTTGGACGCCATGCACGCCCCGCGCTTCGCGGTCGAGGGGTTCGAGGCCGACGACGTCATCGCCACGCTCGCCACCCAGGCCGAGGCCGAGGGCTTCGAGGTGCTGATCGTCACCGGGGACCGCGACTCCTTCCAACTGGTCACCGAGAACACGACGGTGCTGTACCCGACGAAGGGCGTCTCGGAGCTGACCCGCTTCACCCCGGAGAAGGTCCTCGAGAAGTACGGGCTGACGCCGGCGCAGTACCCGGACTTCGCGGCGCTGCGCGGCGACCCCTCGGACAACCTGCCGGGCATCCCCGGGGTGGGGGAGAAGACGGCCGCGAAGTGGATCAACCAGTTCGGTTCGTTCGCGGACCTGGTGGAGCGCGTCGACGAGGTGAAGGGCAAGGCCGGGCAGAACCTGCGCGACCACCTGGAGTCGGTGAAGATGAACCGCCGGCTGACGGAACTGGTGCGCACCGTCGAGCTGCCGAGGACGGTGACGGACCTCGAGCGCGCGGCCTACGACCGCAAGGCCGTCGCGGTGGTCCTGGACACCCTGGAGATCCGCAATCCGTCGCTGCGGGAGCGGCTGATGGCCGTCGACCCGGGCACGGAGGAGGCCGAGACGGCGGGTCCGGTGCTCGACGGCGTCGAGCTGGACGGGGCGGTGCTGGGCGCCGGCGAACTGAAGCCGTGGCTCGCCGAGCACGGCCTGCAGGTCCTGGGCCTGGCCACGGTCGACGCATGGGCGCTGGGCACGGGCGCGGTCGCCGAGGTGGCGCTCGCCGCGGCCGACGGGGCGGCGGCCTGGTTCGACCCGACGCAGCTGGACGAGGCGGACGAGAGGGCGTTCACGGAGTGGCTCGCCGATCCCGCCAGGCCGAAGGTGCTGCACAACGCCAAGGGCGCGATGCGGGTCTTCCCCGAGCACGGCTGGTCCGTCGAGGGCGTGACCATGGACACGGCACTGGCCGCGTACCTGGTCAAGCCGGGCCGGCGCACCTTCGCACTGGACACGCTGTCGCTGGAGTACCTGGGCCGGGAGCTGGCGCCGGCGGCCACGGCCGACGGGCAGCTCGCCTTCGGGACGGACGAGGGCGCCGAGTCCGAGGCGCTGATGATCCAGGCCCGCACCATCCTCGACCTCGGCCAGGCGTTCGAGGAGAGGCTGCGGGAGGTCGGCGCGGCGGACCTGCTGCGTGACATGGAGCTGCCCGTCTCCGCGCTGCTCGCCCGCATGGAGCGGCACGGCATCGCGGCGGACCGGGCGCATCTGGAGGCCATGGAGCAGATGTTCGCGGGCGCCGTCCAGCAGGCGGTGAAGGAGGCGTACGCGGCGGCCGGGCACGAGTTCAACCTGGGCTCGCCCAAGCAGCTCCAGGAGGTCCTCTTCGGCGAGCTGGGCCTGCCCAGGACGAAGAAGACCAAGACGGGTTACACGACGGACGCCGACGCGCTGGCGTGGCTGGCGACCCAGACGGACAACGAGCTGCCGGTGATCATGCTGCGCCACCGGGAGCAGGCGAAGCTGCGGGTCACGGTCGAGGGCCTGATCAAGACGATCGCCGCGGACGGCCGGATCCACACCACGTTCAACCAGACGGTCGCGGCGACCGGCCGACTGTCGTCGACGGACCCGAACCTGCAGAACATCCCGGTGCGGACGGACGAGGGCAGGGCGATCCGGCGCGGCTTCGTGGTGGGCGACGGCTTCGAATCCCTGATGACGGCCGACTACAGCCAGATCGAACTGCGGGTGATGGCACACCTGTCGGAGGACGACGGCCTGATCGAGGCGTTCACCTCCGGCGAGGACCTGCACACCACGGTCGCCTCCCAGGTGTTCGGCGTCGGGCGCTCTGCGGTCGACGCGGAGATGCGGCGCAAGATCAAGGCCATGTCGTACGGACTGGCGTACGGCCTGTCGGCGTTCGGCCTGTCCCAGCAGCTGAACATCGAGGCGGTGGAGGCCCGTGCCCTGATGGACACGTACTTCGAGCGGTTCGGCGGAGTACGGGACTATCTGCGCCGCGTGGTGGACGAGGCGAGGGCGACGGGGTACACGGAGACCCTCTTCGGCCGCCGCCGCTACCTGCCCGACCTCAACAGCGACAACCGCCAGCGCCGCGAGATGGCGGAACGCATGGCGTTGAACGCACCGATCCAGGGCACGGCAGCGGACATCGTCAAGATCGCCATGCTGCACGTGGACCGGGCCCTGCGCGAGGCCGGCCTCAGGTCCCGCATCCTCCTCCAGGTCCATGACGAGATCGTCCTGGAGATCGCCCCGGGCGAGCGCGAGAGGACGGAGGACGTGGTCCGCCGCGAGATGGCGGACGCCGTCCGCCTCAGGGCACCGCTGGACGTCTCGGTGGGCGCCGGCGAGGACTGGGAATCGGCGGCGCACTAGGGCCTCCGCACCGTCAGGCCGCCGTCGCCTTCCGGCCCGCTCCGGACAGGCGCTCGGTGGCGGGCCCCGGACGACACGGATCGGGGCGGGAGGGCACGACAGCGGTGTCCTCCGGGGGCGCGCCGCCTGAGCGGTCAGCGGGGGTGG
Source organism: Streptomyces sp. NPDC007264 (assembly GCF_042869095.1). NCBI lineage: Bacteria > Bacillati > Actinomycetota > Actinomycetes > Kitasatosporales > Streptomycetaceae > Streptomyces > Streptomyces sp. NPDC007264. The sequence continues at coordinate 274,325 of NZ_JBIAFD010000006.1, read as the reverse complement.
CGGGTCAGCGGCGAGGCACCGGCCGACGTGGTTCGGTGTCCGCCCGGTCATGGCCGGCCGTGGTCGGACGCCACCCCCTGACCCCGGCCGAGTACAGCGCCAGCCCGACGACGAGACCCGCGCCCGAGCCGAAGCACACCGTCGGGATCAGTTCCCACGGCTTCGCGGTCGCACCCCAGTACTCCCACCAGCGCGACGCCCGCTGCACCGCCCCCACCACCGCACATCCGGCGATCACCGCGCCCGCCAGCCACCGGTCGGCCCGCGACAGCACCGGCACCCCCGGCGCCCCGGTCGAGCCGGCCGGTGTCCGCCGCAGTGCGAGCGTCACGAACACCGCGATCCCCACGGCCGCCCCGGCCGAACTCCCGTACTGCAGGTACCAGAACAGCGGCGCGCCGGCGAACTCCCGCCCCAGCACGGGGAACAGCCGCATCCCCCAGCGGTCGTGATGTGTGAACGCGTCCCACACGACATGCGTCAGCGCGCCCAGCGCCGCCGAGACGTACCATCGGACGGCCAGCGAAGGCGAGAGCCGTCGCCGCGGTGCGCCACAGCGCACCAGGACCGCGACCCGCCCCCGCACCGCTCGCGGCACCAGCGCCACCAGCGGCTCCCGCAGCACCAGCCACGCCCCGGCCAGGGCCCACGCGATGAGCACATCGACCGTGAACACCCCGGCGAAGGAGTGCGTGACCGTGCCGAACTCCATCGCCCCGGACACCACGCTCGCCGCGAAGTAGGTCATGTCGGGCGCGAACGAACCCGCGACGAGGACCGCGGGCACCAGTCGCCCGCGGCCCGACCCGTCCCGGCGTACGGCCGGGAGCACGGCTGCGGCATGACTGAGAGTGAACGGCAAGTCGGCCCCCCGCGGCGGAAACTGACCGGGTACAACCGCCCGGCGATCACAGACGTCTCAGTATGAGGGACGCAGGAAAAGGGTGAGGCGCTCCATTCGGCTCCACGTCCCGGCCAAGGCCACATGGCCACCTGGTGAAAACCGGGCACCCGCGGGTGCCCGGCCAACGGAAGTTGTCGTAGGGTCACTTGGTCGCCGCGCCGGGAACGGCCGGACGGAGAGCACAGCACAACCGCACACGCAGGGTCGTCGACGGGAGGGATTCGCTCAATGGCGGCGCATTTCGGCAGGAGGCTGCGCAAGGGGGCGGCAACCACAGCGGTGGCCGCGGCTGCGGTCGCGGCTCTGGCCGCGTCCCAGGCTCCGGGAGTGACCACCGACGACCAGGGCAGACGGACCACCGGCGCGGAGGCCACGCCCGGCGCCGACGACAACGGCACGGGCGGGGGCGGCGAGGACACCGCCACCGGAAACGGCGGCTACTACACCGATCTCCCCCCGCTCAACAGCCCCACCGACCCGCCCCGTGCGAGCACGGGCCCCACCACCGGCGCCCCCGGTGAGGGCGGCATACCCGCCACCGTCCTCGACGCCTACAAGAAGGCCGCGGCCGAGATCCGGCAGTCCAAGCCGGGCTGCAACCTGCCCTGGGAACTGCTCGCCGCCATCGGCAAGGTGGAGTCCGGCCAGGCCCGTGGCGGGCGGGTCGACGCGAACGGCACGACCTACTCGAAGATCCTCGGCCCGGTCCTCGACGGCAACGGCTTCGCCGACATCAAGGACACCGACCACGGTGCCTACGACGGCGACAGCACCCACGACCGAGCGGTCGGCCCCATGCAGTTCATCCCCTCGACCTGGTCCTGGGCGGGCCGCGACGGCAACGGCGACGGCATCAAGGACCCCAACAACGTCTACGACGCGGCCCTCGCCGCCGCCCACTACCTGTGCCGCGCGGGCCGCGACCTGTCGGTCCAGGCCGACATGAACGCGGCCGTCCTGGGCTACAACAACTCGCAGGCGTACCTGAACACCGTTCTGTCCTGGTACGAGTACTACCGCAAGGGCTCCCACTCGATCCCGGACGGCACGGGCGCGCTGCCCTCGCACCGCAGCGACGACACCTCCGTCCCGGAACCCCGGCCCACCCGGCCGCCGAGGAAGCCCGCGAAGCCCGGCACCGGCGGACCCGCCGAGCCGAGCCCGCCCCCGTCCTCGCCCGACAAGCCCACCAAACCGCCGACGCCGCCCCCCACCGGCACCGACACCGTGGACCACCTGGCGGACGGCGGCACCGGCAGGCTCTCGGCCATGGCGGGTGACACGTTCGACCACGACATCGTGGTGAAGGCCGTGACCGAGGCCGGCAAGGTCGTGCCGAAGGTCCGCGTCCGATTCGTGATCAGCGGCGACACGGACGCCGCCTTCACCGGCGGCGAGAAGGTGGCGGCGGTCGTCACCGACAGCACGGGCAAGGCGACCGCGCCCGCGCTCGTCGCCGGCGAGAAGACCGGCACCTTCACGGTCCGCGCCCTCGTGGTGGGCCGTACGGTCAGCGGCGTCGCCTACACGGCGACCGTCACCGAGCGCCGGGCCGACGCCCTCGCGCGCACCGGTGACACCCCGCTGACCTGCACTCCGGGCGGTGAGTTCGCCGACCAGGTCGAGGTGAAGGCGACGTACAAGGGCGCCGTCGCGGACGGCGTCGCGGCCACGGCGACCCTCGTCAAGTCGGCCGACGATCCGACCGAGAACGACAAGGGCCCCTACTTCAAGGACGCCGACGGCAAGACCGTGCGCACCCTCACGGGCCTGACGACCGACGCCGACGGGCTGCTGAAGCTCCCGAAGCTGTACGCCGACGACGCGACGGGCACGTTCCTGCTGCGTGTCAGCACCGCGGGCGGCGCCACCCTGACGGTCGAACTGACGGTGGCCGCGGCCACCACCACGCCGTCACCCGCACCCTCGGCGGGCTCCACCTCCTAGGCCCTGTCCACCCGCCCGCACACGACGGCGGCGCCCCTCCACGCCGGAGGGGCGCCGCCGTCGTGTGTGCGACTGTGCGTACGACGTGTTCTCATCTCGCGCGCCCGTTGCTACGGTGCCGGACCTGACGATGTATCAGATGCATTGGCTCCGGCCCGGGGAGGCCCGTATGCGCGCCCTCGTCGCAGCCGCGATCGGTCTCGCGGTGGCGCTCGCCCTGGTGTTCACCATGACGGCCATGGGCTCACCGTCCGGCACGACCTCCCCGAAACCGCTGCTGACGACGGTCCCCAGCCATCCGTGACCCACCAGGTCCGGAAGACGCGCCGCAGGGGGCCGGGCATTCGTACCGTACGCACAGGGAGGACGCCGAGATGCGCCGCAAGGCCAGCCTGATCCTGCTCGCCTTCGCCGTGTTCTTCACGGCGCTGTCCCCGCTGCTGCGCTGGTACGCCTTCCCGCGCCTGGCCAAGATCCCCGCGAACCAGTACCAGGCGGTGGTCCTGGAGGCGAAGGACGCCACCCTGCTCGACTACGGCACCATGAAGGCACGCACGGTCCCCGGGGTCACCATCGTGCAGACCCTCAAGGGCGACGTGGAGGCATCGGAGAAGATCGAGAAGACGGCCGGCCGGGACGTCGTCGTCTGGGACGGCCTGTCCTACGTCCAGGGGCCGGACGGCAAGATGGTCTCCCGCATCCCCGAGCGCTACATCTTCGACGCCCACAGCCAGGACCCCGTCCACGCCACCGGCGAGATGGTCGACGGCGACCCGGTCCGCCGCGCCGGCATCGAGTTCAAGTGGCCGTTCCTGACGCAGAAGAGGGACTACGAGTACTTCGACGCGCAGACGCGCACCACGTCCCCGATCCACTACCGGGGCACACGGACCTTCCGCGGTGTGAAGGTCTACTACTTCGAGCAGACCGTGCCCTGGACCAAGGTCCCCTTCCCCAGGACCATGCCCGTCCAGGGCATCACCCCCGAGTCGGTCGCCAGGACGGGCACCACCCGCTGGTACACCACGGTCCGCAGGTTCTGGGTCGAACCCGTGACCGGCGCGCCCGTCTACGGCGAGGAGATCCACAAGGAGGAGCTGCGCGGCGGCACCCTCCTGGGGGACCGCGACCGGGTCACGGCGTTCGCCGGACACGTGAAGATGCGCGAGGACTACATCCGGTCGACGGTCGCGCTCGTCGAGCACAACCGCCTGCTGATCCTCATGCTGACGTCCTACCTCCCGTGGGGCTTCCTCGTGCTGGGCGCCTGCCTGCTGTCCCTGTCCCTCTGGCTGGAGGCACGCGGCCGCCGTCCCGGCGATCCGGCACCCGCCGATGCCGTGGAGCCGGAGCCGGTCACCGCCTGAGGCGCGCGGCGGTGTGCCGGGTCGGCTCCGCGCCGGCCGGGTCCTCGGGCCAGGGGTGCTTGGGGTACCGGCCCCGCAGCTCGGCCCGCACGGCCCGGTAGCCGTCCCGCCAGAAGGACGCGAGATCGGCCGTGACGGCGGCCGGCCGTCCGGCGGGAGAGAGCAGATGCACCAGGACGGGCACACCGGCGACGCGGGGTGACTCCTGGAGCCCGAACATCTCCTGGAGCTTGACGGCGAGGACGGGCCGCTCGGGGTCGGCGTAGTCGATCCGGATCCTGGACCCGCTGGGCACGGTGATCCGCTCGGGGGCGAGTCCGTCGAGGCGGACGGCGTCCCCGGAGGCCCAGGGAAGCAGCCGGCTCAGGGCCTCTCCGGCGTCGATCCGTGCGAGATCGGCGCGCCGCCGGGCGCGGCTCAGCTCGGGCTCCAGCCATCCGTCCACGCGTGCGTGCAGCGCGTCGTCGGAGACGTCCGGCCACGGCTCGCCCAGACGCAGCCGGAGAAAGGCCAGGCGCTGACGCAGCACGCGGGTCTCAGGGGACCACCGCAGCAACCCGAACCCCTCCTGCCGCAGCCCGTCGAGAAGCGCCTCCCGCATGCGTGCGGGCGCGGGAGCCCGCAGCGGCCGCACCGCCAGCTCCACGGCCCCGAGCCGTTCCACGCGCCGGGCCACGACGTCCCCTCCGCTCCAGCGGACCTCGTCCGCCTCGGAGTGCAGCGCCGCGCCGGCCCGGCGTGCCACGCCCTCGTCCACGGTCGCCGCGAGCCGCACGCGCGCGTGCCCCGCCCCGACGGGCCGGTCGGCGACCGCGACGGCGAGCCAGGACGCGCCGCGCAGGCCCGACCCGGCCCCCGGTTCGGCGCGGGTGCCGTTCACCATGAGGTACGAACCCCCGTCGGCCCGCGCCAGCCGCTCGGGGAAGGCCAGGGCGGCGACGAGCCCCGCGACCTGGTCGTCCGGGGCCCGGAGGCCCCCCACCGCGTCGCGGGACGGGCCGCCCGCCGTCCGCAGCCGTCGCACCTCCTGCCGCCAGCGGGCCGCGTACGCGTCGCCCCCGCGCCGGGCCGCCCGCCACGCCGCCGCCAGATCGTCCCCGTACTCCCGCGGCGGCTCCTCGCTGAGCAGGGCGACCACCTCGGCGGCCCGCTCGGTGCCGACCTCGGGGGCCGCGTCCAGCAGCGCCCGGGCCAGCCGTGGATGCAGGCCGAGCCGGGCCATCCGCGTGCCCCGCCCGGTGGCACGGCCCGCCGCGTCCACCGCACCGATCGCCGTCAGCACCGACCGCGCCGCCGCCATCGCCCCGCCCGGCGGCGCGTCCAGGAGCGCAAGGCCGGACGCGTCCGGGTCGCCCCAGCACGCCGCCTGCAGGGCGAACGCCGTCAGATCGGCCAGCCGGATCTCCGGCGCCGGGAAGCGGGGCAGCCGGGAGTCCTCCGCCTCGGACCAGCAGCGGTACACCCGGCCCGGCGCCTCACGACCGGCCCGGCCCGCGCGCTGCCGCCCCGTCGCCTGCGAGGCCCGTACCGTCGTCAGGGCGCTCAGCCCCCGCGCATGATCCACCCGCGGCTCGCGTGCCAGCCCGGAGTCGACGACCACCCGTACCCCGGGCACGGTCAGCGACGACTCCGCGACGGCCGTCGACAGCACCACGCGCCGCGCGGCGGCGGGGGACAGCACCGCGTCCTGCGCGGCCGCCGACGCCCGCCCGTGCACCTGGAGCACCTCGACGCCGCCCAGGTCCCCGAGCCGCTCCGCCACCCGGGCGATCTCCCCGACCCCGGGCAGGAAGCACAGCACGTCCCCCTCGCACTCGGCCAGGGCCCGCCGCACCACCGCCGCCACATGCGCCGGCAGCGCCGGGTCCACCCGCAACCCGTGGGGCGGCCGCAGGGGACGGGCGGGCGGCGCCCACACCACCTCGACGGGGTGCGGGACGCCGTCCGCCTCGACGACCGGTGCCCCGCCCAGCAGCCGCGCCCAGCCGTCGGCGTCCGTCGTCGCGGAGGCCGCCACCAGCCGCAGCTCCGGCCGCAGGGTCTCCCGCACGTCGAGGAGGAAGGCGGCGACCGTGTCGGCGTCCAGGTGCCGCTCGTGGCACTCGTCGAGCACGACCACGTCGACGGCCGTCAGCTCCTGGTCCCGCTGGAGGCGCTGCAGCAGCACACCCGTCGTGACGACCTCCACGCGCGCGTGGGGCCCGGTCACCCGCTCGCCGCGCACGGTGTACCCGACGCTGCCGCCCGGCCTCTCCCCGAGCAGCCACGCCATCCGGCGCGCCGCGGCCCGCGCGGCGATCCGGCGCGGCTCGGCGACCACCACACGCCGTGCCGGTCCGCCGCCGACGAGTCCGGCGAGGACCAGCGGCACGAGCGTGGTCTTGCCGGTACCGGGCGGCGCGCACAGCACCGCGACACCCCGCTCGTCCAGGGCGCTCCGGAGAGCGGGGACGGCGGTGCGGACGGGAAGGCGGCCGAGGTCGTCGTGGCGGATCACCGCACCAGTGTTCCAGGCGCCCCCCGGCCGCCGGCCCGCCGCGACCGCCTCGCCCCCGTGTGCGGGCGTGCACCGCTCCGGCCCGTGTGCGGCCGTGCACCGTCTCGCCCCTGTGTGCGGCCGTCACCGCCCGGGCCCGCGTGCGGCCGTCCGTCTCAGCCCGCTCGCATCCGTCTCAGTCCCGCTCGCACACGAAGATCGCCGTGCCCGGGATCAGCCCGCCGCGCAGGGGTGACCACCCGCCCCACTCCGACGTGTTCCAGTCGGGCCATTCCGGCTCGACCAGGTCCACGAGCCGGAAACCCGACGCCACGATGTCCCGGACCCGGTCGCCGAGCGTCCGGTGGTGTTCGACGTAGACGGCCCCGCCCCGCTCGTCCTGCTCGACGTAGGGCGTGCGGTCGAAGTAGGAGGCGGACACCGACAGCCCCTCGGGCCCCGGCTCGTCCGGGAAGGCCCACCTGACGGGATGCGTCACCGAGAACACGAAGCGGCCCCCCGGCCGCAGCACCCGGTGCACCTCCCGCAGCACCAGGACCGGGTCGGCGACGAACGGCAGCGCCCCGTACGCGGAACACGCCAGGTCGAAGGAGCCGTCCGGGAAGGGCAGCGCACCGGCGTCGGCCTGGACCAGGGGGAACGCACCGCCGATGCGGAGCGCGTGCTGGAGCTGCCGGTGGGAGAGGTCCAGGGCCACCGGGCGGGCTCCCTGGCCGGCCAGCCAGCGCGAGCACTGCGCCGCGCCGGCGCCGATCTCCAGCACGTCCTTGCCCTTGAGCTCCTCCGGCGGGCCGAGCAGTTCGGCCTCGACCTCGTCGAGGCCCTCGGGGCACCATACGAAGCGGTCGTCCCCGAGGAACGTGCCGTGCTCGGTCTGGTACTCGTCCGCGTTCCGGTCCCACCATCCCCGGCTGGCCCGGGAACTCTCCGTGACGTCGGCCGGACGCCGGGTGGCTTCCGGTTCGAACTGTTCGGGCTCTTGGATGATCGGCTCCCTCGTCGTAATCTTCCGTCCGAACCGTCTCGGCGGTGTCACGGAACAGGTGTCGCGGACCGGCGCCGCCCCGTACCGTTGTCCGGTGAACGGGTGGTGCCGCGTAAGGTCTTGTGCCGGGAATGCGGCGATCCGCCCCTGCTGTGCCTCTTCGCGCATTGACCCTGTCCGGCTGCCCCCGTATGCTACAAGTTGCGCTGCGGGCCTGCGCACCTCAGACGTAGCAGGCTGCGCTCGCATCTGTTGTATGTCCCCTCGGTTGTCGAGGCGCCATCGGGCACGGTGTCCCAAAGTGGCGCTTCCTTGGCTGTCCGGCTTCTGCAGAGCGAAACGGGCTCCCGGCGTAAGCAGTGCCTACGACTTCAATGTCCGTACCGGAGCCCTTTCCCACATGACGAGCAGCACCGAGACCACCGCCACCACCCCGCAGGTAGCGGTCAACGACATCGGTAACGAGGAAGCCTTCCTCGCGGCGATCGACGAGACGATCAAGTACTTCAACGACGGCGACATCGTCGACGGCGTCATCGTGAAGGTCGACCGGGACGAGGTCCTGCTCGACATCGGTTACAAGACCGAAGGTGTCATCCCGAGCCGCGAGCTCTCGATCAAGCACGACGTCGACCCGAACGAGGTCGTTGCCGTCGGCGACGAGATCGAGGCCCTCGTCCTCCAGAAGGAGGACAAGGAAGGCCGCCTGATCCTCTCGAAGAAGCGCGCCCAGTACGAGCGTGCCTGGGGCACGATCGAGAAGATCAAGGAAGAGGACGGCATCGTCACCGGTACCGTCATCGAGGTCGTCAAGGGTGGTCTCATCCTCGACATCGGCCTCCGTGGCTTCCTTCCGGCCTCCCTCGTCGAGATGCGCCGCGTCCGCGACCTTCAGCCGTACGTCGGCAAGGAGCTCGAGGCCAAGATCATCGAGCTGGACAAGAACCGCAACAACGTGGTCCTGTCCCGCCGTGCCTGGCTGGAGCAGACCCAGTCCGAGGTCCGCCAGACGTTCCTCACGACCCTGCAGAAGGGTCAGGTCCGCTCCGGTGTGGTCTCCTCGATCGTCAACTTCGGTGCCTTCGTGGACCTGGGTGGCGTCGACGGTCTGGTCCACGTCTCCGAGCTGTCCTGGAAGCACATCGACCACCCCTCCGAGGTCGTCGAGGTCGGCCAGGAGGTCACCGTCGAGGTCCTCGACGTCGACATGGACCGCGAGCGCGTCTCCCTGTCGCTGAAGGCGACCCAGGAAGACCCGTGGCAGCAGTTCGCGCGCACCCACCAGATCGGTCAGGTCGTGCCGGGCAAGGTCACCAAGCTCGTGCCGTTCGGTGCGTTCGTCCGCGTGGACGAGGGCATCGAGGGTCTGGTCCACATCTCCGAGCTGGCCGAGCGCCACGTGGAGATCCCGGAGCAGGTCGTCCAGGTCAACGACGAGATCTTCGTCAAGGTCATCGACATCGACCTGGAGCGTCGCCGGATCTCGCTGTCCCTGAAGCAGGCCAACGAGTCCTTCGGTGCCGACCCGGCCTCGGTCGAGTTCGACCCGACCCTGTACGGCATGGCCGCGTCCTACGACGACCAGGGCAACTACATCTACCCCGAGGGCTTCGACCCGGAGACCAACGACTGGCTGCCGGGCTACGAGAAGCAGCGCGAGGAGTGGGAGCACCAGTACGCCGAGGCGCAGACCCGCTTCGAGCAGCACCAGCAGCAGGTCATCAAGTCCCGCGAGGCGGACGCCGCCGCGGCCGCCGAGGGTGGCGAGGCCGCCGCTCCGGCCGCGTCCGGCGGTTCGTACTCCTCCGAGGGTGGCGACAACTCCGGTGCGCTCGCCTCGGACGAGGCCCTGGCGGCCCTGCGCGAGAAGCTGGCCGGCGGCCAGAGCTGAGGTCCCCCGCCGGGAGCCTCATCGCGAGCTGAGGTCTCCCTCCGGGAGTCTCACCGCCGCTGTGTGAGCCGATGACTGCGGGCCCGCACCCTTCGGGGTGCGGGCCCGCAGTCGTGTCCCGGGCGGTGGTGCCGTGGTGCCGTGGTGCGCGCCGGAGGGGCGTCGAGGCGGCTGCCCGCACCCTGGTGTGCGGGGAGGGAAACACGGGCGACATGCGAACAACGGGCGGTGCGCAACAGGCAGTTGACAGGCTTCCCCGCGCTCGGCCTCGCCCCCGCCGACGAGGCGGCCCGGCGCGAACCGCCTTTCCGCGCACCGAAGCCGAGCGACTTCACGCTCACCGGCCGCGCCGCAGCGAAGGTCGTCGTCATCGGGGGCGGTATCCCCCTGGCGACGTGCCGACCGACGCCTGGCAGCACGGCGCGTTCGCCTCCGCCCGTAAGGCGGTGACCGCGCTCCACGCGCGCGTGCCGGCGTCGTAGGCATCGGTGCACCGCCCGCCGGGCCGAGCGTGGCATCGGTCCTGCGCGCGGGGCGCGGCGGGGAATGCCCGCGGTCCGGGGCCTGTTGAGCAGTACGGACACGAGGAGGAGCGGTCACAGTGCTTGATCCGCAGGGTTTGTACGCATGGGAGCCGAAGGGCCTGGCCGTCGTCGACATGGCGCTCGCCCAGGAGTCGGCCGGCCTTGTCATGCTCTACCACTTCGACGGATACATCGACGCAGGCGAGACCGGCGACCAGATCGTGGACCGGCTCCTCGACGCACTTCCCCAGCAGGTCGTGGCCCGCTTCGACCACGACCGGCTCGTGGACTACCGCGCCCGGCGCCCCCTGCTCACCTTCCGGCGCGACCGCTGGACCGGCTACGAGGAGCCCAGCCTCGACGTACGCGTGGTCCAGGACGCCACGGGGGCGCCCTTCCTGCTGCTGTCCGGCCCCGAGCCGGACGTGGAGTGGGAGCGCTTCGCCGTGGCCGTCCGGCAGATCGTGGAGCGGCTCGGCGTCCGCCTGGCCGTGAACTTCCACGGCATCCCGATGGGCGTGCCCCACACCCGCCCGGTGGGCCTCACCCCGCACGGCAACCGCAGCGACCTCGTTCCCGGGCACCGCAGCCCCTTCGAGGAGGCGCAGGTCCCCGGCAGCGCCGAGGCCCTGGTCGAGTACCGGCTCATGGAGGCCGGACACGACGTCCTGGGCGTCGCCGCGCACGTCCCGCACTACATCGCCCGCTCCGCGTACCCGGACGCCGCGCTGACGGTCCTGGAGGCCGTCACGGCCGCCACGGGACTGGTGCTGCCGGACGCCGCGCACGCGCTGCGCACGCAGGCGTACCGCACACAGACGGAGATCGACCGGCAGATCAGGGAGGGCGACGAGGAACTCGTGGCGCTCGTGCAGGGTCTGGAGCACCAGTACGACGCCGCCGCGGGCGCCGAGACGCGGGGCAACATGCTCGCCGAGCCCCTCGAGATCCCGTCCGCGGACGAGATCGGGCAGGAATTCGAGCGCTTCCTGGCGGAACGCGAGGGCGAGGGCTGACCGCCCGAGGACCGCTCGCCCGGGCCGGGCGAGCGGTCCGCCTGACGCACGGCCTGCCGCGGTGCCGGTGGCAGGCCGTAGGCTTCCCGTCATGCTGAAGGTGGGCCTGACCGGCGGTATCGGTGCCGGCAAGAGCGAGGTGTCACGGCTGCTCGTGGAGTGCGGAGCCGTGCTGATCGACGCGGACCGCATCGCGCGCGAGGTCGTCGCGCCCGGAACAGCCGGGCTCGCGGCGGTCGTCGAGGCCTTCGGGGAGGACGTCCTCGCGCCGGACGGCAGCCTCGACCGCCCCAGGCTGGGCTCCCTGGTCTTCTCCGACCCCGGGAAGCTCGCCACCCTGAACGCGATCGTGCACCCCCTGGTGGGCGCCCGCTCCCGTGAACTGGAATCCGCCGCGGCCGAGGACGCGGTGGTCGTCCACGACGTCCCCCTGCTCGCCGAGAACGGACTCGCCCCCCTCTACGACGTCGTGGTCGTCGTCGACGCGAGCCCCGCCACCCGGCTCGACCGGCTCGTCCGCCTGCGCGGTATGACCGAGGAGGACGCACGCGCGCGCATGGCCGCGCAGGCGGCACGCGAGAAGCGCCTGGCGATCGCGGACATCGTCATCGACAACGACGTGCCCTTGGAGCAGTTGGAGCGGCGCGTGAGGGACGTATGGGCGGATCTCGCGCGAAGAGCCCACCGGGCACAGGAATAGCGGTGGCGGCCGGGGGCGTTGAATCCCCGCAGCAAGGGAAGGACTCTGCCGTGGCCGAGACCAGCGATTCGACCGGACGTACGCCGGAGACGCATGTCATCGACTTCCGTGCCGCGGAGCAGCTGCTCGCCGCACGAGACCCGCGGGGTGCGGTGAAACTGCTCGACGGAGTGATAGCGGCCCACCCCGAGAACACGGCCGCGCGGCTGCTGCGCGCGCGTGCCTTCTTCGCCGCGGCGCAACTGCGTCCCGCGGAACTGGAGTTCAGCATCGTGCTGGAGCGCGAGCCGGACAACGCCTTCGCGCACTTCGCGCTGGGCCGCACCTACGAGCGCCAGGCGCGGCCGGAGCAGGCCAGACGGCACTTCCGGCTGGCCGCCGCGCTCGATCCGAATCCCCGGTACCTGAAGGCGGCGCGCTTCGACGCCCGGTAGGCCGTGCCCGGGCCACGGCTGGGTGCCGCACACGCACACGTGTCCCGACCAGGACTAGGGGCGGCGATCCGGCGGCGGGTACGGCGGGATGTCGGGGCCCGGCTGCCAGTGGGGGCCCTGACGGAGATGCCGCACGATCATGGTCATGTCCGTGGCGACGACCAGCCACAGCACGCCGCACGCCGCGGCCCAGCCGGGCCGTCCGACGAGCGAGAACACGACCGTTCCGAAGGCCGCCCAGAGCAGTCCCCACACGCTCAGCCACATCCGCGCCCGCAGGGCACTGCGCGCGGTCGTCGGTTCACTGCCGGTGCGCATCGCCATCACCGCTCCTACGGGCAAACGTACTCTTCGGGGTGCAGGTTCACCACGACACGGCGACGGGATCCGTGCACCGCACACAGGGCGGCGGCCGGACCCACGGGGGAGGCGAGGGTGCTGCTGGAGGCGCTGCGGGCGGACGCGAGGGTCGCCGCATGGCTGAGGGACCTCGAGAGCGAGGGGGAGGCGCCCGCGGAGGCCGTCCTGCCCGACGCGGACGAGCTCCCCGACGTCCTGCTCGACCTGTCCGTGCCCCACGAGGACATCAACGAGCTCGTCGCGCTGCGCGCCCGGTTGGGGCGGGACACCGAGGCGATGACGCTGCTGGCGCGGTGCCTCACCCGCTTCGTGCGGGACATGGGGGAGATCGGACGGAGCTGGGAGCCGCCGCCGTTCCCCGAGTCGGCGGGGGAGCTCGGGCGGCTCTTCCACGTGTACCTCTTCGTCGCGGCGCTGCCGCACGTGCGCGCCTACCACCGGGAGCGCGGAGTGTCCGACGCGGTGTCCCGGCGCACGCTCGCCGATCTCGGACGGCACGTCGCGGTGCACCGCCGGCGGTGCGGCACCCCTGGGCTGCTGTTCCCCTGGTGGATCGCGCTGCCGTTCCACGGGGAGCTGTTCCAGCTGGGGCGGCTGCAGTTCCAGCGCGCTCGGCTGGGGCGGCGCACCGGGCGGGCGGTCGCCGCCGCGGGCCACGGGTCGGGACCCGGTGACGCCTGTCTGAGCCTGCACATTCCCGACTTCCGGGGCCCGCTGTCGCCGTCCGCCTGCGAGCGGTCCCTGGCGCTGGCCCGGGAGTTCTTCGCCCGGCACTATCCCGGTGAGCGCCACGAGATCGCCGTCTGCCACTCCTGGCTGCTGGATCCGCAGCTGAGGCGGTACCTGCCGGCCGACTCCAACATCATCCGCTTCCAGGACCGCTTCGAACTCGCCCATGTGGAGACCACCCCCGACGACGGGGCACCGGTCGGGTTCGTCTTCGGCGACCCGGATCTGGCGGTGGCGGAGCTGCCCCGGCGGAGCGGTGTCGAGCGGGCCGTGGTGGACCATCTGCGCGCGGGCGGGCACTGGTACGGAGGACACGGCTGGTTCGCGCTGTGACCGTTCCCCCGCGTGACCGTTCCTCCGCGTGACCGTTCCCCGCGTGCCCTCCTCCCTGCGGTTTTCACCCCATCGGGTGAGTACGGAGGGGGAACGGAGCGCTGCGGGCGGCCCGTTGGACGGACATGAGCCCGAACATGCGAGAAGGACACGAGGGGACGGGGCCCGGCCCCATCACGCCCGACGGCTGCGCGGTCGAGCTGTACACGCGGCTACCGGTCGGGGACGAGCCGGACATCGTCGCCGCGGCCGTGCCCGCCGGCGCGCGCATTCTGGAGCTGGGCAGCGGGGTCGGGCGGATGACCCGCCCACTGCTGGAGCGCGGCTTCACGGTCACGGCGGTGGACGAGTCGCCGGAGATGCTGGAGCACGTGCGCGGGGCACGCACGATATGCAGCCCGATCGAGGTCCTCGACCTCGGTGAGACGTTCGACGTGGTGATGCTCGCGTCGTTCCTCGTGCACGCGGGGGACATCGAGGTGCGGCGGGGCCTGCTGCGGGCGTGCGCCCGGCACGTGGCGGACGGCGGGTGCGTGCTGATCCAGCGCGAGGGGGAGGACTACCACACGAACGTACCGCGCGAGCGGGTCGACCCGAGCGGCCTCACGATACGGATCCTGTCCGGGGAACCGGTGGGGGACGGGGTCGACTCGGTGCACGTCGAGTACGAGTTCCCGGACGCGACCTGGACGCAGACGTTCCTGTCCCGAGCGCTGAGCAGGGAAGAGTTCGAGGAGGCGCTCGCGGAGGCCGGGCTCGTGGTGGACCGGTATCTCACGGAGGACCGGATCTGGGTGAGGGCGGTGCCGCGAACGTGATCGCGCCGGCGGGGCAGGGACCCCGGGGCGGGCGAACCCGTGGAAAGAAAACGGCGCGCAGGCGATGAGTCGAGGCGTGCCGGCGGGTCTGCCTCTGTGACAGCACCGAGCACCTGCTTCCCCCAGGAGAGCCCCATGTCCGAGACCACCCCGCGCATCACCCCCGCCACGCCGTCGGTGCCCCACGGCCACAGCCGCGGCCGGCGAGCCGAGATCTGGCTGCGCGCCCTGCAGATCGTCCTCGCACTCTTCTACGGCGTCGCCAGCGCACTGCCCAAACTGATCGCGAACCCGTCCGCCGCCGAGTCCTTCGACAAGATCGGCTGGGGGAGCGCGGGGATGTACACCATCGGCGCGCTCGAACTGGCCGGCGCCGTCGCGCTGGTGATCCCGCTGCTGGCGTCGGTCGCGGCGGTGGCGCTGTCCGCGCTGATGGTGGGCGCGTTCGTCGTCCAGCTCACCGTCTTCGACGGTCAGTACGCGGCGACCCCGCTGATCCTCATCGTTCCGCTGGCCGTGATCGCGTGGGCCCGACGGCACCGCACCGCCGACCTGGTGCGCCTGCTGCGCCGCCGGGCATAGCCGGGCACCGGGGCCCGGCGCTCCGGCGCCCGGTCTCCCGCCCCGGCCTGGTTGCGGCCGCCCGCGGTCAGAACCCGCCGGGACCGTTCCGGCCGTCCGACCGGCCCCGCCCTCCCGGCCGCCCCTGCCTTCCCGGCCGTCCCTGCCCGCCCGAACGGCCCTGGCCCGTCGGCCCCGAGGGAGCGCCGTGGCCGCCACCGAGGCCACCGGACGGGCTGCCCGGGGCCGCTCCCAGACCGCGGAGACGCTCCATCTCACGGCGGTCCCGCTTGGTGGGGCGGCCCAGGCCGCGATCGCGGATGCCCGCCGGGGCCACGGCCTCGCGGGGCGGCGGGGGCGGGCTGTTGTCGATGTAGCACTGAACGGCCACGGGAGCCCCCACCCGCTTGCGGATCAGCCGCTTGACCACGACGACCCGCTCCCGGCCCTCGTGCCGCAGCCGCACCTCGTCCCCGACCCGCACGGAGTACGCGGGCTTCACACGCTCGCCGTTCACCCGCACATGCCCGCCCCGGCACGCGGTGGCGCCGATCGAGCGCGTCTTCACCAGCCGCACGGCCCAGATCCAGCTGTCGATGCGCACGCTCTCGCCGTTCGACGGCCCGGCCGCCGCCGCGGCTGCCGCAGCGGCGGCGATCTTCGCGTCCTCCGCCCCGGGCTCGGCGGTCTCGGTGTCCTCGGACGCGGGCCCGCCGCTCCGCGGGATGCCGGCCTGCGGGCCGACCGTGCCACGTGCGCCGGTCTCCCGTTCCTCGCCGCCCGCGCCCGTCCCGCGTCCCTCGCCGCCCGCGCCGGCCTCCCGGCGATCCGTCTCCCCGCCCCGGTGCGCTCCGGCCCCCCGGCCCGTCGCGGTCGCCCGGGTCCCGCCGGCCCCGGCCGTCTTGTCCTCGTTCGCAGCTTCAGCAGCCATGCCTCCGACCTTAGGGCCTGTTCCGAGTTCCCCGCCTGCGCCCCGAACAGGCCCCTCGCCCTCGGAGCCGGCCGGCCCGGACCCCTGGGCGCGCGACCCCACCGAGGACTGCGACGCGGGACGTACCGTGGAGCCATGGACGGCAGCAGCCTCGCCGCGCTGGACGAGCGGATCACCGGATGCCGGGCCTGCCCGCGCCTGGTCGCATGGCGCGAGGAGGTGGCCCGTACCAAGCGCGCCGCGTTCGCCGACTGGACCTACTGGGGGCGGCCGGTGCCGGGCTTCGGGCCGCCCGACGCCAGGCTGCTCGTCGTCGGTCTGGCGCCCGCGGCCCACGGCGGCAACCGAACCGGGCGGATGTTCACCGGGGACCGGTCCGGTGATGTGCTGTACGCGGCCCTGCACGCCGTGGGACTGGCATCGCAGCCCGACTCGGTGGCACGGGACGACGGCCTCGAACTGTGCGGCGTGCGCGTCACCTCGCCCGTGCACTGCGCCCCGCCCGCCAACAAGCCGACGCCCCTGGAGCGGGACACCTGCAGGCCGTGGCTCGTGCAGGAGCTTCGGCTGCTGTGGCCGTCCCTGCGGTCGGTGGTCGCGCTGGGCGCGTTCGGCTGGCAGTCCGTGCTGACCGCGCTCGCCGAGGCGGGCCGGACGGTGCCCCGGCCGCGGCCCGCGTTCGGGCACGGGGCCCGGGCGACACTGGACGGGCTGGAGCTGTTCGGCTGCTTCCATGTCAGCCAGCGCAACACCTTCACGGGGCGGCTCACCCCCGCGATGCTCCGGGACGTGCTGCGCACGGCGGCCGAGGCGGCGGCGCTGCCGGTCGAGCCGTAGCGCAGAACCCCGGCGACGCGCAGGCGCCCGCGGGCTACGGTGGGAGCGTTCGCACACACCATGACGCCGGCGGGATCGTGCACACCGTCACCGGGGGCGGATGGAAGGACGGTGGATCACGATGAACGACGAGGCGTTCCTGGACGGGGTGGCCGACCGCCTCGCCGCCCTCCCCGGGGTGGGGGCCGTCGCTCTGGGCGGCTCCCGGGCCGAGGGCACCCACCGCCCGGACAGCGACTGGGACCTCGCCGTCTACTACCGGGGGCCGGCCTTCGACCCCGCCGACCTCCGGGCCGTCGGCTGGCCCGGCGAGGTCTCCGAGATCGGCGGCTGGGGCGGCGGCGTGTTCAACGGCGGTGCCTGGCTGACCGTCCAGGGCCGAAGGGTGGACGTCCACTACCGCGATCTCGACGTCGTGGAACGTCTGCTCGCGGAGGCCGAGGAGGGCCGCTTCCACGTGGAGCCGCTGCTCTTCCATCTCGCCGGCATCCCCAGCTACCTGCTCGTCGCCGAGCTGGCGGTCAACCGCACGCTGCGGGGCGTGCTCCCGCGCCCGGAGGCGTACCCGCAAAAGCTGCGCGCCTCGGCGGCCGAACGCTGGTGGGGAACGGCCCGCGCCACGCTCGACTACGCCAGGGCCAACCACGCCCCGAAGTCCCGCCTCACCGAGGTCGCCGGCGCCCTCGCCACCGCGGCCGTGCAGACCGGACACGCGGTGCTGGCGGCACGCGGGGAATGGGTGACGAACGAGAAGAGACTGCTGGAGCGGGCCGGGCTGCGGGAGACCGATGCGATCGTGGCGGGGCTGAGCGCCGACCCGGACACGCTCGCCCGGGCCCTGGTGTCGGGAGAGGAGCTCTTCGGGAACGTCCTCGCCTGCGCGCGGGAGACCGGCGGCCGGTGATCCGTCGAAAGGATCCGTCCGTCGGCGCCGGCGGGCATCGTACGGTGAGGTGCATGACGCCGACCCCCGCCGACCCGCCACCTGCTCCCCCCGACCCGCCGCCCGCTCCCGCCGACCTCGTCATCAGCGGCTGCACCGTCCTCGTGCACGACGACCACGAAGCGATCGGCTTCGCGGAGAACGCCGCGATCGTCGTGCGGGACGGGGCCGTGGAATCGGTGACGCCTGCCGCGGACGTCCGGGACCGTCCCGCGGCCGAACGCATCGACGCACACGGTCAGGTGGCGCTGCCCGGACTGATCAACTGCCACACCCACTCCCCGATGGTCGCCCTGCGCGGGATCGCCGAGGACCTGCCCGTGGGGGAGTGGTTCAACGACCACATCTGGCCCATGGAGGCCAACCTCACCGCCGGGGACGTGGCACTGGGGGCCCGGCTCGCCTGCGCGGAGATGATCCTCGGGGGCGTCACCTGCTTCGCCGACCACTACTTCGCCATGGACGCCGTCGCCGCCGTGGTGGCCGACAGCGGACTGCGCGCCCACCTGGGCCAGGCGTACTTCTCGTCGCAGGGGCCGCAAGGGCGCGAGAGATCACTGGAGTTCGCGCTGCGCCATCGGGGCGCCGCCGGCGGCCGCATCACCACCGCGCTCGCCCCGCACGCCCCGTACACCGTGCACGACGCGGACCTGGCCGCCACCGCCGCGCTCGCCCGCGAGCACGGCCTGCCGGTGCACATCCACGCCGCCGAGAACCGCGAACAGACCGACACCAGCCTGGCCCGGCACGGCCGTACACCGATCGAGGTCCTGGAGGCCGCCGGACTCCTCGACACGGACGTGCTCCTCGCGCACGGCACCGGCATCGTCGAGCGGGACCTGCCCGTGCTGGAACGGGCGGCCGGGCACGTGGCCGTGGCGACCGCGCCCCGTGGCTACCTCAAGTTCGCCTGGCCGACCACGACCCCGGTACGGGCCCTGCGCGAGCTCGGTGTCCCGGTGGGACTCGCCACGGACGGCGCCGCCTCCAACAACTCGCTGGACGTCTGGGAGTCCATGGCGCTGACCTCGCTGGCACAGAAGTCCGCCGAGGGCGACCCCCGTTGGCTGACGTCACGTCAGGCGCTGCACCATGCCACGCTGCAGAGCGCCCGAGCCGTCGGGCTCGGCGGGCGCATCGGCAGCATCGCGCCGGGACACCGCGCGGACATCGTGCTGGTCGACCTCACCGGACCGCACACCCAGCCCGTCCACGACCTCGCCGCCACCCTCGTGCACAGCGCCCGCGCGGCGGACGTCCGCACCACCGTCGTCGACGGACGCGTCCTCATGCGCGACCGCGAGCTGCTGACCATCGACGTCCCGGCCACCGTGCGGGAGCTGGGGCAGCGGCTGCCCGCGCTCGTCGACCGCGGCCACGGCACGCGGATCCAGGAGTACGACACCTGAGCGCCCCGGCGCCGGCCGGGAGCCATCTTGCCGACAGGGGTGTCTGGAAAACGGTCTATGATGCTGACACCACCGTCGGCAAGATGTCGGCGGCTGCGAGTCATGAGGTGGTGGTTACCCGTGGTGTACACGGTGATGAACCGGATCGACGTCCCGGCCGAAGGGGCGGCGGCGTTCGAGGAGCGTTTCACCCGGAGCATGGACCAGACGCTGCACGGCGTGGTGGGCCTCGTCGGCGCACGGCTGCTGCGCCCGCGCACGGCCGGTACCCCGTATGTCGCGGTCATGGAGTTCACGTCGGAGGACGCCTTCGTGGCCTGGAGGGAGTCGGAGTCCTTCCGTGCGGCGCACGGCGGGGCATCCGGCGGAGCCGGCCAGGGCGCGTCCGGCGTGGTCGAGGCGTTCGACACCGTCGCTGCCGTCGGCGCCTGAGCCGAAGACGGAGTGATTCGATGTTCCTCGCTCTGCGCGACCTGCGGTTCGCCCGCGGTCGTTTCGCCCTCGTCGGTGCCGTCGTCGCGTTGATCGCCGTGCTGGGGGTGATCCTCTCGGGTCTGGCCAGCGGCCTGGCCGACGCCGGAGTCTCCGGGCTGCGCACGCTCCCGGTGACACACATGGCGTTCGACAAGTCCGCCACCGGTGAACTGTTCTCCCGTTCCACCGTCACCGCACGCACATGGCGGACATGGGCGACCCAGCGCGGCGTCACCCGGGCCGAGCCCTTCGGCAACCAGCTCGTCCACGCCCGGACGGCCGGCGACCCGGACGGCGCCAAGCAACTGGACCTCGCGGTCTTCGGTGTGGAGCCGGACGGATTCCTGGCGCCCTCCCCGCTGACCGGCAAGCCGCTGACCGCCCGCGCCGACGGCATCCTCATCAGCCAGGAGACCGCCAAGGAAGGCGTCAAGATCGGCGACCGGCTGATAGCCGGGCAGGCGGGCACCCCCCTGACCGTCGTCGGCACCGTCGGCCACGCCTCCTTCGGACACGTCGGCGTCGTCTACGCGCCCCTGCCCCTGTGGCAGCGGCTCCACTACGGGCTCTCCGGCCCCCTTCCGGAAGCGGCCACCCGGCAGGCGACCACGGTGGCGCTGCAACTGGCCCCCGGTGCGGACATCCAGGCGATCGACCGCCGGCTCGGCACCCACACCGTGGACAAGGCCGGCACCTACAACGCCTCTCCTGGGTATGCCGCCGAGTCCAGCACCATGACCCTGATCCGCGGCTTCCTCTACGCCATCTCCGCCCTGGTCGTGGGCTCGTTCTTCACGGTCTGGACCATCCAGCGGGGCCAGGAGATCGCCCTGCTGAAGGCGATCGGGGGCAGCACCGGGTACATCCTGCGCGACGCACTGACCCAGGCCGCCGTCGTCCTCGTCGTCGCGACCGCCGCCGGCACCGCGGTGGGCGTGGCCCTGGGCAGCGCCATGAGCGGCTCCGCGCCGTTCTCCCTGCGCGCCCCGCAGGTCGCCGCCGCGGCCGCCCTGCTCATCGTCCTCGGCCTCGCCGGCGCCGCCGTCGCCGTACGCCGCATCACCCGCGTCGAAGCCCTGACCGCGCTCGGAGCACACCGATGAACACGCCCGCAACCGACACCGTCAGCACCGAACCGGACCCCGGCGGGACCGCTGCGCTGCAACTGGCCGACGTCACCGTCATCCTGGGCAGCGGCGATCAGCAGGTCACCGCCCTCGACGAGGTCACCCTGGAGGTGCAGCCCGGCGAGTTCGTGGCCGTGGTCGGTCCCTCGGGCTCCGGCAAGTCGACCCTGCTGGCCGTCACCGGCGGACTCCAGGTCCCCACCCGGGGCCGGGTCCACGTCGCCGGAGCCGATCTGACCACGCTCAAGGAGAAGCAGCGCACCGCCCACCGGCGCCGCCACATCGGGTACGTCTTCCAGCACGCCAATCTCCTCGCCTCGCTCACCGCCCGAGAGCAACTGCTGCTCCCGGCGCACCTCGGCGGGCGCCTCGACGCGGCGGCCCGCGCGCGGGCGGACGAACTCCTGGCCGCGGTGGGGATGGCCGAACGCGCCGGTCACCGTCCGCACCAGCTCTCCGGAGGCGAGCGCCAGCGCGTCGGGCTGGCCCGCGCCCTGATGCCGGCACCGGCCGTCCTGCTCGTCGACGAGCCGACCTCCGCGCTCGACCGGGCCCGCGCCAGGGGCGTCGTCGACCTGCTCGCCGAGCAGACCCGAGCCCACCGCACCGCGACGGTCATGGTCACCCACGACACCGAGATAATGGACGCGGCCGACCGGGTCCTGACCCTCCGTGACGGCCGTCTGAGCTGAACCGTTTCCCCGTAAGGAGTGCCGCACGATGCCCAAGATCAGCGCCGCCACCGTCGCCGAGCACCGCGCCCGGCAACGTGCCGCGCTGGTCCGGGCCGCCGTCGACATCCTCGTCGAGCAGGGCGCCGCCGGTGTCACACCGGCGGCGGTCGGCGCCCGCGCCGGTCTCGCCCGCTCCAGTTTCTACCAGTACTTCCCGTCCGGCGCGGCGCTCATCGCCGCCATCGTCGAGGACTCCTTCACCGAGGCCGATGCCGCCGTCGGCAAGGCCCTCGACGGGATCGAGGACCCGCTCGCGCGCATCGACGCCTACATCACCGCCGAACTGCGCCTCGCCGCCACAGGATTGCACCGGCCGGCCACCGCTCTGATGCAGGCCGATCTGCCCCCCGAGTGCCGCAACCGCGTCCACGAACTCCACCGGGAGCACGCCGCCCCCCTCCTGACCGCGATCGCCGAGAGGAACCCGGCGGATCCCGAACTGACCGCGCGGCTGATCGGCGGCCTCCTCCAGGCCGCCATGGGCGCCGTCGAGCAGGGCGCCCGGCCCGCCGACGTCATCGACCGCACCCTCGATCTGATCCACCACGGCATCGGGTCCGAGGCCGCCAGTCCGGCCGGCGGCTGACGGCACGCCCGCTGCCGAGCGGTCGCCCGGGAGGGCCTGAGAGCCTTCGCCCGACCGGGGCCGGCCCGGGGCGCACAGCCGGTGTCGAATACGTCTCAGTACCGTCACGTCACGAGCCGTTCACCCGGGGGGAGGCGTTTAACTCTACGAGCCGATCAGGAACCGGTCGGCGGACCGGGAGCGACGGCGCAAGGAGGCACAGGGTGAACGGGCGAACGGTGCTGGCGCGCTTTCCCGCCGGCGGGCCGCGCGGCTCCTGGCCGGCGGAGGAGTTCGCGCAGGCGCGCCGCTTGGAGGGGCAGCCCGCCGAGGTCGTCATGGACCTCGCGACCGACGCGTTCTTGGTGATCGTCCGGGGAGCCGACGCCACCGAGTGAGCCGTCCGCCGGGCTCCGCCGTTCTCCGTGGTCCTCTGCTCGGGTGCCGGACTCGACGAGGCGCTCCCGGGCCAGGACGCGCACCGGTTGGGGGTGGCGTGCCGACGCCGGCCGGTGCGTGACGAGGATCACCGCCGGCCCGAGTCCGCCAGTGCCCCGATCTGGGGAAGCGCGGGGCGCACGCGCGGTCGCGCGCGTCGGACGGACGGCCCCGCCGTCATGCGCTGAGCGGGCGCGACCACGTCGGCGTCGTGCCGGTGAGGCGGCACAGCGCCAGGTAGAGGGGGATCGGCGGGGTGTAGGGGACGGTGTCGTCCGGCCGGTGGATGAGCCCGGGGGCGCCCGGCATGTGCGGGACGAGCGCTCCCGTGGCGTACCGCGCGGGCGCCGGCCACTCCAGTGCGACGTCGGAGTCCGACGGCACGATCCACCACCAGTCGGCCGGGTCGGCGTACACGCAGCCCACCCGTGGCAGCCGGGGCAGCAGCAGGGGACCGTAGCGGGCGGGCACGGCCACCGCGTCGCAGCCGAGCGGCACCGTCATGTCCTCGGGCAGGGACAGGCGCCTGGGCACCGCCGCGGACCTCCGCTGCGCCCGCCGGAGGCGGGCCAGCGAGTCCAGGGTCAGGACCCGCACGGTTCCGGGGCCTGCGGCCTGCGTACCCCTCACACCCATGCGGTCCCCGTTCCGCGGGGCGTCTCCACCCCGGAACCACGGTTGCCCGCCGGAGGCTTCCTGGCACTCCAGCCCAGGTCCGAGCGGGCCCCTCCGCCCGCCGGCGGTTTCTTCGCGCTCCAGCCGAGGTCGGACCGCGCTGCGGTGTCCTCGGTCGCCCGGGTCCTGTCGCCGGAACACGACAGGTCCCGGGACGGCTGCGCGGCGCAAGGCCGTTCGCCGGACGCCGGCTGCTCGGCCTCCCGGGCCAGCTCGGCCCAGACCACGAGCCCGGGGCCGGCCTCCTGCGCCCCCCACGCCCGGCACAGGGACGAGACGAGGAGCAGTCCCCTTCCGTGCTCCTCCTCGGGGCGCTGCGAGGCAGGGCGCGGCTCGCCCGGAGCGCAGCCCTCGTCGCGCACGGCTATGCGCACCAGGCCGTCCTCGTCGTGCAGTTCGCAGACCACATACTCCCCGGCGGTGTGCACGATCGCATTGGTGACCAGTTCGGACACCACCAAGGCGGCCGTGTCGCACGTGTCCTCGCACACCTCCCAGCCGGACAGCCGGGCACGCGTCAGCCGGCGGGCCCGTGCGACGGAGCGCGGGTGCGCGGCCAGTTCGAAGCGGAACCGGCGCTCGGCGGCCGCGCCGGGGCGCGACCCTGGGCCACGGGCCGGCGCGAGCCGGTCCTCGGCGGCGTCTGTTCCTAATGGCGCGGACGGAATCACGCTTGCCACTATCTCCCTGGCGTGAACACTTGGCAAGGGCCACTCTGAAAAATGCAGAGTGTGGTGTGACTCCGTGGAAGACCGTGGCACACTGCTCGCAACAATGCGCCCGACGACGGCAGTTGAGGTCTCAAGTAGGGGCCGTGAAGCCCCGCGTTCGCGCAAAGCCCTCGCGGGACCGCAGCGAACCGGGGTGCGGAGGCGGTGAGAAGAGGGCTGGGAACGGCGCCCCCAGGGTGCCGGGAACACGTGAGGACCGGAGGGGGTGTGAGGTGAGCGAGCCGCGATCGGCGCCGACGGTGGGTCAGGTGGTCCTCGGGCGGCGCCTGTCGGACCTGCGCGAGCGTGCGGGCCTCAAGAGGGAGGAGGCCGCGGCCATCCTCCGCGTCGCACCCGCCACCGTTCGCCGTATGGAGACCGCGGAGGTCGGTCTCAAGATCCCGTACCTCCAGTTGCTGCTCAAGGCGTACGGGGTGGGCGACGAGGAGGCCGAGGCCTTCGTCCAGTTGGCGGAGGAGGCCAACCGGCCGGGCTGGTGGCAGCGGTTCCACGACATCCTGCCGGGCTGGTTCTCGATGTACGTCAGCCTGGAGGGTGCGGCCGCACTCATCCGCCAGTACGAACCCCACTTCGTGCCCGGCATCATGCAGACCGAGGAGTATGCCCGAGGCGTCCTGAGATCAGGCGCCGTCGGGCAGACAAGACCCGAGGACATCGAGGGCCACGTGGCGTTGCGCATGCAGCGCCAGGAGCTCCTCACGCGTGACGACGCACCCCATATCTGGGTCGTGATGGACGAGACCGCGCTGCGCCGTCCCGTCATCGGCCCGGACGTCATGCGCGCTCAGGTCGACAGGCTGCTGGAGATCACGAAGCTGCCCCATGTGACGCTGCAGGTGCTCGAGTTCTCCTCGGGCCCGCACCCCGGCACGTACGGGCCCTTCGTGCTGTTCCGATTTGCCATGTCAGAACTGCCGGACATGGTCTACAGCGAGTACCTGACCGGTGCCGTCTACCTGGACGCGCGTTCCGAGGTGGCGACCCACCTCGAGGTCATGGACCGCATGGCGGCTCAGGCCGCCACGGCACAACGCACGAAGGAGATCCTCCAGGATCTCCGCAAGGAGCTGTGAATGGAACGCATCACGCCGCGCAAGCGCGTCTACAACGGCATGCCCGCCCGCGAACTGGGCAGCGACGGCTGGCACAAGCCGTGGAGCGGAGGCAACGGCGGCAACTGCCTGGAGGCGATGAAGCTCGCCGACGGCCGGATAGCCGTCCGCCAGTCCACCGACCCGGACGGGCCCGCGCTGATCTACACCTCCGACGAGATGACCGCGTTCATCGAGGGGGCCAAGGCCGGGGAGGCGGACTTCCTTCTCTCCTGACGCGCTGCCCTGCACGGCCCGCGCGAACTGATATTCCCACCGCTAACTTGGCATTCACTTGAGCACTGATTCCCCTGCACCCGCACGGAGTTCCTCATGACCGGGCAGGACCCCGCCCGGGACACCGCGGCCATCGACACCAGCCGACCCGACCCCGCCCGCATGGACGACCGGTACCCCGGCGGGGAGGGCAACTGCCCCACAACGGCGTACGGCACTTCCCGCACCGACGGTCACCGGCGGCCCGCCGAGCCCGCTACACCGCCATCGGCCGGTCGTACGGACCGATCGGCGCCGGCAGGCGCGACGCACCGCCCGTCAGCCGCCGGTCCACCGCCGCCGCGACGGCCCGCCCCTCGGCGATCGCCCAGACGATCAGCGACTGCCCGCGCGCGGCGTCCCCCGCGGCGTACACCTCGGGCACGTTGGTCGCGAAGTCCGGGTCCCGCGCGATCCTGCCGCGCTCGTCGAGCGCGAGCCCGAGCTGTTCGATGAGCCCGTCCTCCCGGTCGGGCCCGGCGAAGCCCAGCGCGAGCAGCACGACATCGGCGCGGAGCGTGCGTCCGCTGCCCGGCAGCGGACGCCGCCGCTCGTCCACCGCGACCAGGTGCAGTGCCCGCACATGCCCGTCGGCATCTCCCGTGAAGCGGAGCGTGGACGCGGCGAAGAGCCGCGCGTCCGCGTCCGCCGCGTCCGCCGACCGCAGATCTCGGGCCTCCTCGTGCGCCGCGGACAACCGGTAGATCTTCGGATACGTCGGCCACGGCTCGGTGTCCTCGTTCCGCTGCGGCTCCGGCTGCGGATAGATGTCGAGCTGGGTCACGGACGCAGCGCCCTCGCGCACCGCCGTACCCAGGCAGTCCGCGCCCGTGTCACCGCCGCCCACGATCACGACACGCTTGCCCGCCGCCGACAGCGGCGAGACCTCGAGGTCCCCCTCGCACACCCGGTCGGCCAGCGGCAGATACTCCATCGCTTGATGGATCCCGGCCAACTCCCGTCCGGGCACCTCCAGTTCCCGCCAGGCGGTGGCGCCGGTCGCGATCACCACGGCGTCGTACCGCGCCCGCAACTCGGCCGCCCCGATCTCCTTCCCCACGGCCGTCGACGTACGGAACTTCGTCCCCTCGGCACGCATCTGCTCCAGCCGCCGGTCGAGATGCCGCTTCTCCATCTTGAAGGCCGGTATCCCGTACCGCAGCAGCCCCCCGGCGCGGTCCGCCCGCTCGTACACCGCCACCGTGTGCCCGGCCCGCGTGAGCTGCTGGGCACAAGCGAGGCCGGCGGGTCCCGAACCGACCACCGCGACCGTCCGTCCCGACAACCGCTCCGGTGGGCACGGCGGCGCGAACCCCTCCTCCCAGGCGCGGTCCGCGATGGCCACCTCCACATTCTTGATGGTGACCGCGGGCTGGTTGATGGCGAGCACACACCCCGCCTCGCACGGCGCCGGACACAACCGCCCGGTGAACTCGGGGAAGTTGTTCGTGGCGTGCAGCCGGTCGCTCGCCGCCCGCCAGTCCTCGCGCGAGACCAGGTCGTTCCACTCGGGGATGAGATTCCCGAGCGGGCAGGCTTCGTGGCAGAAGGGAATCCCGCAGTCCATGCAGCGATTCGCCTGCCTGCTGATGAGGGGCAGCAGCGCACCCGGGACGTACACCTCGTTCCAGTCCCGCACCCGCTCCTCGACGGGCCTGCGGGGCCATTCCTCCCGGGGCGTGGTCAGGAAACCCTTGGGATCGGCCATGGCCGTCCCCCTTGCGTACGCATACGGGACCGTCTCGTGCCACGATACGACGCCTTCGCACCGGTTGCGCCCTCGTCACCCGGGCAGGGCTCGGGCCTCGGGCCTAACCGAGAGCGAGAGCGTAGGACACCGCCGCTCCGGCCGACGCGACCGTGCGGACGTGGTTCCACAGGGTCCACTCGCTCAGATAGGTGCGCCAGTACACTGCCGCCTCCGGGGACCCGGGATCCATTCTCAGGAGCGCCTCGTTGCGGGGCACGTTCGCGACCGCCGTCACGCCGAACCCGCCGATCAGATACAGGGCGCTGCCCGTCAGCAGCTCCACCGTGCCGTCGTCGGGCCACAGCACGAACGTCACCACGGCCAGGACGGCGCAGACCACGGCCGACCCCACGAACACGATCATGAACGCCGGTGACACGGCGGCCCTGTTGATCGCGTTCATCGCGGCCACACCCTGGGCCGGCGGCAGCGAACCGAGCCCCTTCATCACGAACGTCGAGAACCCGCAGAACACCCCCGCCGCCAGCCCGGTGCCGAGCACCCCCAGCACGGTCAGCGCGAAGTACGGCCCATCGATCACGTCGACTCCCGCATCGATCCCCCGGAACCCGGAGATACTGCCCGCTCCGGCCTGTCACCACAAGTGAAGCCCGGTATCGGATCGGTGACCATGCGCGGCCGGCGCGGCTGCATGCGCGAGCGTCCACCAGGCCCGAACCGCGCCGACCGCGGCGACCGCGGCGACCGCGGCGACCGCGGCGACCGCGGCGACCGCGGCGACCGCGGCGACCGCGGCGACCGCGAGGGATCGGGTGATCGCGACGGGCCCGGGGGCCGCGGTGGGCGGAAGGCGTGCGGTGGGTCGGGTGCGGCGGCCGCCGGGCCGGGGTCCCGCCCCCGGCGGCGCGGCATCATGGGCACTGTGCGACTCCAAGCGATCACCTGGGAACGGCTCGGGGACCTCCTCGCCGACCGCCTGCTCGACGTGAAGCCGGTCGACGGCAGCCCCTGGCCGCGCATCGCGTTCGACGGTGCCCCGGCCGCCCGGCCCGGCGACCTCGCCCACCGTGTGTCCGACGCGTTGCGGATGCGCGGCCGGCCCTCGCTCGTCGTGGGTACGGAGGGCTTCCTGCGACCCGCGTCCCTCCGCCTGGAGCACGGACACCGGGACCCCGATTCCTACTACGACGGCTGGCTCGACACCGGGGCCCTGTGGCGCGAGGTCTTCGGCCCTCTCGAGCCCGGTGGCGACGGCCGTGTCCTGCCCGACCTGTGGGACCCGGCCACCGACCGTGCCACCCGCAGCCCGTACGTCCGACTCCCGGCCGGCGCAGTCCTGTTGCTCCATGGTTCCCTCCTTCTTCGGCACTGGTTCCCCTTCGACCTGACCGTCCACGTACTCCTCTCGCCCGGCGCGCTCCGCCGCCGCACCCCCGAGCCCGAGCGCTGGACCCTCCCCGCCTTCGAGCGCTACGAGGCGGAGACGGACCCGGGCGCCGCCGCCGACGTGGTCGTCCGCGCGGACGACCCGCGCCACCCGGCATGGACCGGCTGATTGCGGATCCGGTTCCCCCATATCGCTTTACATGCGCATGCATACAACTACGATGATCCCATGAAGCCCTCCTCCAGTCCTTCCGGCCCCGGAGAGCCCCCCGCCTCCCCGGTGTCCTTCGACGACTCGGTCCGTGCCCTCCTCGACGCCAAGAACTTCGCCGGAGTCGCCACCCTGGGTCCGGACGGCGCCCCGCAGAACTCCGTGGTCTGGATCAAGCGCGAGGGCGACGCCGTCCTCTTCTCCTCGACCGACCGCCGTCAGAAGGTGCGCAACCTGCGCCACGACCCCCGCGTCAGCCTCTCCGTCTTCGACCTGGCCAACCCCTACACCTCGGTCGAGATCCGCGGCGTCGCCGAGATCCTGCCCGACCCGGACAAACGCCTCCCGCACGAGCTCTCGCACAAGTACCTGGGCATCGACCCTCCTGCGGAGAAGGACGAGGAGGTCCGGGTGATCGTCCGTGTCGTCCCGCGGAAGATCGTGCGTTTCTCGGCCTGAGCGCGGACGCGGTCGCGATCACGGCGTTCCGGGTGCGTTTCCCCGGGGACCCGGCGAGAATTGAGGACGCCGGGACATGCGGTGCGTCCCGTGCCGCGCCGGCCGTCCGGCATCGGGAGGTACTTCATGACCACCGCCGGAGACATCATGCATCGTGGTGCCCAGTGGATCCCCGCCCACGAGACCCTGGACCGCGCTGCACAGCTGATGCGCGAACTCAACGTCGGAGCGCTGCCCATCAGCGACGAGAACGAACGGCTCTGCGGCATCCTCACCGACCGCGACATCGTCGTCGGCTGCGTGGCCATGGGGCACGACCCCGCACGCGTGACAGCGGGCCAGATGGCGAAGGGAACGCCGCGCTGGATCAACGCCGACGCCGACATCAGCGACGTACTCCACGAGATGGAGGAGCACCAGATCCGTCGGCTTCCCGTCATCGAGAACAAGCGTCTCGTCGGCATGATCAGCGAGTCGGACCTCGCCCAGCACCTGACGGACGACCAACTCGCCACATGGGTCGAGACCGTCTACGCGCGGAGCCCGTCACACTGACCGGCCCGTTCGCCGCCGCTCCTCGTCCGGCCGGATGCACCGGGCGAGGAGCGCGCCGGAATCACAGCCAGCCGTTGCGCTTGAACGCCCGGTACAGGACGACGCAGGCGACGACGATCACGACCAGGACCATCGGATAGCCGAACCTCCAGCGCAACTCCGGCATGAAGGTGAAGTTCATGCCGTACATGCCGGTGACCATGGTCGGCACCGCGATCAGCGCGGCCCAGGCCGTGATCCTGCGCATGTCCTCGTTCTGCGCGACGCTGACCTGTGCGAGATGCGCCTGCAGGATCGAGTTGAGCAGCTCGTCCGAGGCGGCTATCTGCTCGGTGACGCGCAGCAGATGGTCGGAGACGTCCCGGAAGTACGCCTGTATCTCCGGGTCGATCACGCGGATCGGCCGGGTGGCCAGCTCCTGGACGGGACGGTCCAGCGGAGCCACGGCCCGCCTCAGCTCCAGCAGCTCACGCTTGAGCTGGTAGATGCGCCCGGGATCGGCCCGCGCGCCGCTCTCCGCGAACACCTCGGTCTCGACACGGTCGATGTCTTCCTGAACCGCGTCGATGACGTTCAGATACTCGTCCACCACTTGGTCCGCGACGGCATGCAGGACCGCACCGGGACCCTTGGCGAGCTGGTCCGGATCGGTCTCCAGCTCTTCGCGCAGCGGGCCGAGTGAACCGTGCCGGCCGTGCCGGACCGTGATGACGAAGGCGGGTCCGACGAACACCATGATCTCCCCGGTGTCCACCACCTCGCTCGTCGAGGTCAGTTCCTGGTGCTCCACGTAACACACCGTCTTGAAGACCGCGAACAGCGTGTCCCCGTACCGCTCCAGCTTCGGGCGCTGATGGGCCTCGACCGCGTCCTCGACCGCCAGCGGGTGCAGGTCGAACAGCTCGGCCACGCCCGCGAACTCCTCGACCGTCGGTTCGTGCAGCCCGAGCCAGACGAAACCGTGGTCGCTCCTGCGGATCCGCTCGACGGTCTCGAACAGATCGCCACTGCCGGGGACACGCACGCCGTCCTTGTACGTCACGCAGTTGACCACCGCGGAGCCCAGCGGCGACCGGGCGGGGTGACTCAGATCGACGCGCGGACGACGCCGCGCCAGCCGTGCCACCTTGCGGAAGCCGCCGACCTTGCTGAGGCCCGTGACCTTCCGCAGATTCCCTGCCATGGACATCTGGAGCTCCCCGCCTGCATCTCCCTCGCGCAGCACCGCGCCTTCGCGAGCCAGTCTGCCAGTCGGCGCCGATCGCCGGAGAAGCCTGTGGACAGGGAATGGTCCGTTCTGGTTCTGGAGTTCGGCGGAGCGAGCGCGATGCCGCGCATCACGCATGGCGCGTCCCGGCATCATCGCGTCCCACCCGCCTGTCACGGCCTCCCTCCCACCTTCTGCACCGCCCTGGCCCCAGCCCTGCACCCGGCCGCCGCGGCCTCCTCCGGCCCTGCCCCTGCGAGCAGCGCCGCCAGGAACGCTCCGGTGAACGCGTCGCCCGCGCCCGTCGTGTCCCGCGGAACGGCGGCAACCGCGGGGATACGTGCCTTGACCTCCCCCGACACGGCCACCAGCGCCCCCTCCGCGCCCTGCTTGACCACCACCAGCGGAACGTGGCGACTCAACTTGGCCGCGGCGTCCGCCGGGTCGGGCAGCCCGGTCAGCAGATGCGCCTCGTCCCGGCTGGGCAGCAGGACGTCGATGCCGTCGGCGAAGGCCAGGAACCGGTCGACGCCCAACTCGGCGAGGAATCCCGCCGATGCCGGGTCCACACTCACCGGCACCGCGCGTGCACGGGCGGCCTCGACGGCCACCGTGACAAGCGCCCGGCTCGGTTCGGAGAAGAAGAGATAGCCGGACAGATGCAGGCGTGCGACGCCGTCGAGCAGCGTGTCGGACCAGTCGCCGGGGGCCAGCCGCAGCGACGCACCGCTGTCCGTCAGGAAGGTCCGCTCCGCCGCGGCGCCCGCGTCCACCAGGCAGATCACCGTCCCCGTGGGCGCCTCCGCGTCGACGACGAGCCGTGCCGTGACCCCCGCCGCCGTCAGCTCCCGCTCGTGCCAGGCGGCCGCCTCGGACCCGACGCGTCCCAGCAGCCGCACGTCCGGGCAGCCCCCTTGGGCCGCCCAGCAGGCCACGTTCGCACCCGCGCCACCGGGCAGCGTCCGGACGACGGCGGCCGTGTCCGTGCCCGCCGCCAGCGGCCCCAGATGGCGGGCGACGACATCCGTGACGACGTCCCCGACGACGAGCAGTGCGCCGCTCACGCCTCTGCCCAGGCCACCGCGATCCGCGCCGCCAGCCGCACATTGCCGCGGACAGCCGCCAGATTGGCCCTCAACGAGGCCCCGTCGGTGTGCCGGACCAGATGGTCGAGCAGGAACGGTGTGACCGCCTGACCGGTGACACCGGCTTCCCGGCAGGCGGCCAGCGCGTCGGTGAGCACGCGTGCGTGGAGCTCCGGATCGAGCTGCTCGTCCTCCGGGACCGGATTCGCGACGATGAGCGCCGACTCCGGACCGTGCAGCGCGTCCTGGGCGCGCATGACCTGTGCGACCTGTCCCGGCGACCCCAGCGTCCAGTCGACCGGATGCCCGGAGTCGGCGAGGTAGAAGCCCGGAAAGCGCGCCGTGCGGTATCCGGCCACCGCCACGCCCAGGGTCTCCAGGCGCTGCAGCGTCGCCGGCACGTCCAGGATCGACTTCACGCCCGCGCACACCACCGTGATCCTGGTCCGTGCCAGCAGGCCCAGGTCGGCGGACTCGTCCTGACTCACCGTCCACTCCCGGTGGACCCCGCCGAGCCCGCCCGTCGCGAACACCCTTACGCCCGCGAGGGAGGCCAGCAGCGCCGTCGCGGACACGGTCGTCGCCCCGCTCGCCCCCGTCGCCACCGCGAGCGGCAGATCACGGTGCCCCAGCTTGCGGATACCGTCCTCGTTCGCGACCCTCTCCACCTGCTCCTTGTCCAGCCCGACATGGGCCCGGCCGTCCAGCACGGCGATCGTCGCCGGTACGGCACCCTCCTGCCGTACGGCGCCCTCCAGTTCCAGGGCCACCTGGAAGTTGCGCGGACGCGGCAGCCCGTGCGCGATGATCGTCGACTCCAGAGCCACCACCGGGCGGCGCTCTTCGAGCGCCTCCCGCACCTCTTCGGACACCACCAGCACGCGCTGCCTCCTGTCTGTCGGCCCTCCCTCATCTCTGGCGGGCGACGCGTCCGGTCAAACCCTTGCGGGGCGACGTCCCCCGCACCAGCCTGGGAGCATGACGGACAACTCCCCACGCCTCGACCACGTCGTCCTCTGGGTCCGGGACCCGGTCGCTGCCGCAGGCTTCTACGAGGAGGCGGTCGGGCTGGAGCCGCTGAGGCTCGACGAATTCGCCGCGGGAAAGGTGTCGTTCCCCTCCGTACGGCTCAATGACGAGACCGTCTTCGACCTCGCCCCGTTCTCCCTCGCGGAGCGTATGACGATGGTGCCGGGGGCCGCCGAGAGCGCGGGTCATCCGGTCAACCACGTATGCCTCTCCCTGAGGGGGGTCGATTTCGAGGCACTGAGAGCACGCCTGGAGGAGCGGTCCGTACCCGTCTCGGACTACTCGTACGACGCCTTCGGTGCCCGGGGCGCGGCACGGCGCAGTTTCTACTTCCGCGACCCGGACGGGAACGTCTTCGAGGCACGTCACTACGAGTAGCTCCCCGGAGCCACTCAGAACAGCGGCTCCGGCAGCACTCCTTCCAGCGCGAGCAGCTTCCGCTTGGTCTCCAGCCCGCCGCCGAAACCGCCGATGCCGCCGTCGCTCTCGACCACGCGGTGGCACGGCACGACCACCGGCAGCGGGTTCGAGCCCATCGCCATTCCCACGGCCTGGGCCGCGCCGGGCTGGCCGACCCGTCCGGCCAGGTCGCCGTACCCCACCACCGTCCCGAACGGCACGCCCGACGCCAGCTCGCGCAGCACCTGACGGTTGAAGCCGGTGATCAGGGACCAGTCGAGGGGAAGCTCGAAGTCGTGGCGCTCACCCGCGAAGTATGCCGCCACCTGGCGTATCGCCTCCGCGAGGAGCGGGGAGTCCGGATCCTCCACCGGACGGGCGCCGAGCCGGGCCGCGAGCCTGTCCAGCGCCTTGTCACGCACGGCGTCCGTCGCGTGGAACACCACGTTCACCAGGCCGTCCCGCGTCGCGGCCAGCAGCAGCGGACCGATGTCCGTGACGACGACGGTCCACGCCACCTGCTGCTCGCTCTGCCCATGACTGTCCATGCGCCCACCGTACGGCGCACCACTGACAACGCACCGGGCCAGGCACGGGCCCACGCTCCGGGCCGCGGGCCGGCGGGGGCCGGGCGCCCCGACCGGCAGCGGACCGGGCGACCGGCCCCGCACCGGGCGGCGGCCCGGGGCGCGCCTCGGCACACTCGGTCCCCGGCCGCTCAGGAGCCGCTCACCGCTCGCCGGACCACGTCGGGCACGTTCGTGATGATGCCGTCCACGCCGAAGCCGGCCACGCGGCGGGCGTCCTCCGCGCGGTTGACGGTCCAGGCGAAGACCTTCATCGGCTTGGCATGCGGTCCCTGGAACGTGTGGACCGCGGAGACGTAGCCGGCGGAGAGCGGCGCGTGGGCCGAATTGATCTGGTCGGCGAACCGCGCGTACGACGGCAGCTCCGCCACCGGTGGGGTGCCCAGGTACGCGGTTCTGATCCCCGGCCTCAGCTCGTGCACGGTCCGCACGCTGTCCGCGCTGAAGCTCTGGACAATCAGGCGGTTTCCGAGGTGGCCGCGGTCGAGCCAGCCTTCCGTGCCCAGCAGCCCGAGGATCTGGCGCTCGATCCCCGGATACAGCTGCGGGTTCTTGACCTCCAGCACCAGCTTCTGACGGTTGTGCGACACGCGGTCCATGTACTGCTTCAACGTCGGCACATGCACGCCCGCGTATCCGGGGCCGAACCAGCTGCCCGCGTCCAGGCGGGCGATCTCCCCGGCGGTGAAGTCCTTCACCCTCCAGGGCGCCCGGTTCGGGAACACCTGCTCGACGTTGGTCGTGCGGTCCAGCGTGGCGTCGTGGATGACGACGAGGCGCCCGTCCTTGGTGCGCTGCACGTCGTTCTCCACCCAGTCGAAGCCGAGGGCGGACGCCCGGTCGATGGCGGCCAGGGTGTTCTCGGGGGCGTACGCCGAGGCGCCGCGGTGGCAGACGACGACCAGGCGGTCACCGACGGTCGCACCGGCCTGCCCGGCGGGCAGTATGGCGACGCCGAGCCCGAAGAGCGCGACGGTCGTGGCGGCGGCAACGCGCACGTGCATACCTACTCCTCGCGGTCGACTACACAAAGCGCCATTCTGGCAGCAGAGAGTAAACATGGCGTGCATGCGAGAAGGCCACAGATTGACGGGAGTTGCCCGAAACTGCTCACAGGCGCGGCACAAGTGCGGCAGCGCCGTGATTCTTTGCCGGATAATCGTTCGATCGTTCCGGTGGGGGTCATACGCTCTGCTGCAGTCCTGACCGTCGTCACGGTCCTGAGGACGGTGACATTTCCGAAGTTCAGGGACGCTTCAGGGTGGGAAGGGCAGCCGCGTATGCAGGGCACCGTCGACGGCTTCAGCTACGGCCTCGTCACACCGGTGGTGGCGTACCTCATGGCCTGCCTCGGCGGCGCGCTCGGGCTGCGCTGCACCACGAGATCGATGCTCGCCGTCCACTCCTGGAGGGCCGGCTGGCTGGCCCTGGGATCCGCCGCGATCGGGTCCGGCATATGGACCATGCACTTCATCGCGATGATGGGGTTCACCGTCAAGGAGACCCCCGTCCACTACGACAAGGCGATCACCTTCGCGAGCCTCGCCCTCGGCATCGTCATGGTCGGCCTCGGCGTCTTCATCGTGGGCTATCGGGGAGCGACCGGGGTGGCGCTCTTCACCGGAGGCACGATCACCGGCCTGGGCATCGCCACCATGCACTACCTGGGCATGGCCGGGATGCGCCTCAACGGTGTGCTCCGGTACAACACCCTCACCGTCGCCGCCTCCGTCGTCATAGCGGTCGTCGCCGCGACCGCGGCCCTCTGGGCGGCCGGACGGGTCCGTGGACTCCTGTGGAGCGTCGGCGCGAGCCTGATCCTGGGATTCGGGGTCACCGGCATGCACTACACGGGCATGGCGGCTCTCCGTGTCCATCTGCACGGGGCGGCCGGTCCCCCTGCCGGTGAATCGTCCGCGGCCCTGCTCGCCCCGATGATGATCGGCCCGCTCGTCTTCCTGTGCCTGGCCGGCGTCGTCGTGCTGTTCGACCCGTTGATGGTCATGGGCAGATCCAGCCGGGTCCCGGCGGAGCGCAAGCCCGGGGTCCCGGCCCATCCCGAGGCCGCCCGCGCCGGCCGGAGCCCCCTGCCCCGCGCCGGCCAGGGGAGCTCCCGCAGCCCGCAGAGCCGGTGACCGGGCCCCGTTGTCAGTGCGGGGTCGTACGGTGGATGGCATGCGGCCCGTTTCCCAGATCGAACGCACGGTGGCACCCTTCGAGGTCGTCAGCCCCTACCAGCCCAGCGGTGACCAGCCCGCGGCCATCGCCGAGCTGGAGAAGCGCATCCGCGCAGGTGAGAAGAACGTCGTCCTGCTGGGCGCGACCGGCACCGGCAAGTCCGCCACCACCGCGTGGATGATCGAGAGGCTCCAGCGCCCCACCCTGGTGATGGCGCCGAACAAGACGCTGGCCGCCCAGCTGGCCAACGAGTTCCGGGAGCTCCTGCCGAACAACGCGGTCGAGTACTTCGTCTCGTACTACGACTACTACCAGCCGGAGGCGTACGTCCCGCAGTCGGACACGTACATCGAGAAGGACTCCTCGATCAACGAGGAGGTGGAGCGCCTGCGCCACTCCGCGACCAACTCCTTGCTCACCCGACGCGACGTCATCGTCGTCGCGTCGGTCTCCTGCATCTACGGCCTCGGTACGCCCCAGGAGTACGTGGACCGCATGGTCACCCTCAGGGTCGGCGACGAGATCGACCGCGACGAGCTGCTGCGCCGCTTCGTCGACATCCAGTACACGCGCAACGACATGGCGTTCGCGCGCGGCACCTTCCGCGTGCGCGGCGACACCATCGAGATCTTCCCGGTGTACGAGGAGCTGGCCGTCCGGATCGAGATGTTCGGCGACGAGATCGAGGCCCTCTCCACCCTCCACCCGCTCACCGGCGAGGTCATCAGCGACGACCGACAGCTGTACGTCTTCCCCGCCTCCCACTACATCGCGGGGCCCGAGCGCATGGAGCGGGCCGTCAACGGCATCGAGAAGGAGCTCGAGGAGCGGCTGGCAGAGCTGGAGAAGCAGGGCAAGCTCCTGGAGGCGCAGCGACTGCGCATGCGCACGACGTACGACATCGAGATGCTCCGCCAGATCGGCACCTGCTCCGGCGTGGAGAACTACTCGATGCACTTCGACGCGCGTGAGCCCGGTTCCCCGCCCAACACGCTGCTGGACTACTTCCCGGACGACTTCCTGCTCGTCATCGACGAGTCGCACAACACCGTTCCGCAGATCGGTGCCATGTACGAGGGAGACGCCTCCCGCAAGCGCACCCTCGTCGAGCACGGCTTCCGGCTCCCGTCCGCCCTGGACAACCGGCCCCTGAAGTGGGAGGAGTTCCAGGAGCGCATCGGACAGACCGTGTACCTGTCGGCGACTCCCGGCAAGTACGAGCTCTCGCGTGCGGACGGATTCGTCGAGCAGATCATCCGTCCCACCGGCCTCGTCGACCCCGAGGTCGTGGTCAAGCCCACCGAGGGCCAGATCGACGACCTGGTGCACGAGATCCGTAAGCGCACCGAGAAGGACGAGCGCGTCCTGGTCACGACGCTCACCAAGAAGATGGCCGAGGACCTCACCGACTACTTCCTCGAACTCGGCATCCAGGTGCGGTATCTGCACAGCGACGTGGACACCCTGCGCCGCGTCGAGCTGCTGCGCGAGCTGAGGTCCGGCGAGTTCGACGTGCTGGTCGGCATCAACCTCCTCCGGGAGGGCCTCGACCTGCCCGAGGTCTCCCTGGTGGCGATCCTGGACGCCGACAAGGAGGGCTTCCTGCGCTCGGGCACCTCGCTCATCCAGACCATCGGCCGGGCCGCGCGCAACGTCTCCGGTCAGGTCCACATGTACGCCGACAAGATCACCCCGGCGATGGAGAAGGCCATCGAGGAGACGAACCGCCGCCGGGAGAAGCAGATCGCCTACAACACGGCGCGTGGCATCGACCCGCAGCCGCTGCGGAAGAAGATCAACGACATCGTGGCGCAGATCGCCCGCGAGGACGTCGACACGGAGCAGCTGCTCGGCACGGGCTACCGCAAGGGGAAGGACGGCCGGGCCACCAGGAGCCCCGTCCCCGCGCTCGGCAGCCAGGCGGCCAAGGGCGCCAAGTCCGCCAAGGGCAAGGCCAAGGAGACGGTGCCCACCGACCGCCCCGCGGCCGAACTCGCCGAGCAGATCGAGGAACTGACCGAACGGATGCGGGCCGCCGCCGCGGACCTGCAGTTCGAGATCGCGGCCCGGCTGCGCGACGAGGTCTCCGAGATGAAGAAGGAACTGCGACAGATGAGGGAGGCGGGCCTGGCCTGACATCGGCCCGCCCGTCCCGGACCCCGGTGGCTGCGCAGTGTGTTGCAAGACCGACACAAAGCACGGCCCGGGGTTCGGCTCTGTCAGTGCCGAACCGTAGGGTTCTGACATCCGCGGAGTCCGCGGCCAACAGGGGACAGATCGAGAGAGGACCAGCGCGTGACCGTCAACTTGACCAAGGGTCAGGCCATCAGTCTGCAGAAGAACGACGGGGGCACGCTGACCGCGGTGCGCATGGGGCTCGGCTGGCAGGCCGCTCCCCGGCGCGGGCTGTTCGGCTCACGCACCCGGGAGATCGACCTCGACGCGTCCGCGGTGCTGTTCGCGGACAAGCAGCCGGTGGACGTGGTGTTCTTCCGTCACCTCGTCAGCGACGACGGTTCCGTGCGCCACACCGGTGACAACCTCGTCGGCGGCGTGGGCCAGGGCGGCGACGACGAGGCGATCCTCGTCGACCTGCAGCGCGTCCCGGTCCACATCGACCAGATCGTCTTCACCGTGAACTCGTTCACGGGCCAGACGTTCCAGGAGGTGCAGAACGCGTTCTGCCGCCTCGTCGACGAGACCAACGGCCAGGAGCTGGCCCGCTACACGCTGGCGGGCGGCGGCGCGTACACGGCGCAGATCATGGCGAAGGTGCACCGCTCGGGCACGGGCTGGGCGATGACCGCCCTCGGCACTCCGGCCAACGGCCGCACCTTCCAGGACCTGATGCCGACGATCCTGCCGCACCTGTAGGCGGCCGAACACCGGGGCACACGAAGCGACGTAGGGGGACGAAGCGATGACGGCCGAGCTGGTCCGGGGGCAGAACCATCCGCTGCCCCAGGTCCGACTTGAGGTACGGGTGTCGGCCGGCAAGCCGATCGTGGCCGGGGCCACACTCAGCGACGCGCAGGGCAAGGTGCGCGGCGTCGACTGGGTGGCCCACCCGGGCGCGCCCACGCTGCCCGGTCTCGAGGTCTCCAAGCAGGCGGCGGCCGACCATCGCCTCGCCTTCGACCTGGACGCCCTTCCGGAGAGCGTGCACTGCGTCACCGTGCTGCTCGCGCTGCCGACGGGCATCGGCGGCCCGGTGCGGTTCGGAGCCCTCGCCGCCCCCTTCGTCGCGGTCACCGGTCTCGACGGCTCCGAGGTCGCGAGCTACACCGTCACGGGTCTGGACGCCGAGTCCGCCGTGATCGCACTGGAGCTCTACCGCCGGCAGGGCGGGTGGAAGGTCCGCGCGGTCGGCCAGGGGTACGCGGGCGGGCTCGCCGCGCTGTTGACCGACCAGGGCCTGCCCGAGGCCCGGCAGCTCGCGGCCGGCATCAACGAGGCGGTGACCCAGGGCCTCGCTCGCTCGGTGGCACCACCCCCACCGCGTCTGCCGGAGAGCGACCGCACGCGTCAGACGGCCGCCCCGGCGGCACCCCCGGGCGGCTCCGGTGCGGTCCCCCCGCAGCAGGGCGCGCCCGACGTACCGCAGCAGGGATCTCCGTACGACGTCACCGGCTCTCCGGACCCCGTCCCGCAGCCCGCTTCCGGCGGCCCGGTCAACTACACCCACCCGGGTCGGCAGACCACCACGCCGCCCCCGCCCCCGCCCGTCGCACCGCCTGCCCCGCCCGGGCAGCCCGCCCAGCCCGTGGCGGGCGACGCGACCGGCTGGTCCATGGAGGAGCGGCTGTACAACCAGGTGTGGGGCATGTTCGAGGACCTTGCGCGCACGGCGGCCGCGTACCGCAGCGCCGTCGACTTCGCCGACGCGCGCATGGAGCAGGAGCTGGACCGGGTACTGTCCGACCCGCGCAGCCGCCTCGGGGGGCAGGGCGACCCCGTACGGGAGGCGGCTCAGGCCAAGCACACCGACCTCGTCAACCAGGCCCGGGCCGCCCTGGACCGTGATCTCACCCAGCTCATCGCCGAGTCCGGCGTCGTCGAGCCCGCGCTGCCTCCGGCGTTCGCGGGCTGGGACAACCCGGTCTGGCACGGCTACCGGGTGCCGATGGAGATCCCCATGGCGGTGCGCCTCGGCGACCTCCACCTGCCCGAGAGCGAGAGCCTGCGCATCCCCATGCTGGTCCGGCTGCCGCTGGAGCGCGGGCTGTGGATCGACAGCGGCCGCTCCGGATCCCTCGACCCCGTCGCCGATTCCGGTGATCTGCGCCGGCTCGCGATGGAGACTGCGGTGACACACGCGGCACGACTGCTCGCGGTCTATCCGCCCGGCGAGTTCACGGTGCACGTCATCGACCCGGCCGGATCGGGCAGCTCGGCGCTCGCGCCCCTGGTGCGGTCCGGGGTGCTCGCCGCGCCGCCCGCCACCGGTGCCGCGGGCGTGGCGGATGTGCTGACCCGGCTCGCCCAACGGGTCGACCTGGTGCAGATGGCGGTGCGCGGCGGCGCGTCGGACTCCCTGCCGCCCGGCCTCGACACGGCCGAGCACCTGCTGGTCGTCAACGACTTCCCGCACGGTTTCGACGACCGGGCGGTGAACCAGTTGCGCTATCTCGCGGACGAGGGCCCGGCAGTCGGCGTCCACTTGATGATGGTCGCCGACCGGGAGGACGCGGCCGCCTACGGACCGCTGCTCGACCCGCTCTGGCGCTCACTCCTGCGGCTCACCCCCGTGCCCGACGACCATCTCGCGGACCCCTGGGTCGGCCATGCCTGGACGTACGAGCCACCACGTGTCCCGCAGGGGAGCCAGGTGCTGGAGCACGTCCTTAACCAGGTGGCCCAGGCCCGCCGCTCCTGGGACCACTGATGTCATCCCTTAACGTCAATTGTAAGTAAAGAGGTTTTGACCAGGGGGTTTGACTGTTACTTTACCTATTTCTTTACCTTTCCTTGGTGTTCGGGTAGTCTCTTTCCCACGGAGGGGAGTACTCCCGATCTGCCTGCGGCGTACCCGTCAATACGGATCCGTCCGGATCCCGGGGCGCCGGCTCGCAGGCGCACGGCGCGTGACGCGCCCGGCGGCGGCGGGCGGAAGAGACCTCCGGTAGCGACGCTGACATGCCATGACTGACGTACTGCCGGAGGCGCAATGAACGTTTCTCCGACCCTGTGGGTCCTGACTGTCCTGGGCCTTGTCGCCCTGATCGCGGTCGACTTCTTCATCGGCCGCAAGCCGCACGACGTCTCGATCAAGGAAGCCGGCATCTGGACGATCGTCTGGATCGCCCTCGCCGCGCTGTTCGGGGTCGGCCTGCTCGTCTTCGGCGGCGGGCAGCCCGCCGGAGAGTTCTTCGCCGGCTTCATCACCGAGAAGTCGCTCAGCGTCGACAACCTCTTCGTCTTCGTCCTGATCATGGCAAAGTTCGCGGTGCCCTCGCGGTACCAGCAGCGAGTGCTCCTCGTGGGTGTGCTCATAGCCCTGGTCCTGCGGGCCGTGTTCATCGCCGCGGGTGCCGCGATCATCGCGAGCTTCTCCTGGGTCTTCTACCTCTTCGGCGCGTTCCTGATCTGGACCGCGTGGAAGCTCGTCCAGGAGGCCAGGACCAGCGGGGAGGACGAGGAGTACGAGGAGAACAAGCTCCTGAAAGCCGTCGAGCGGCGCTTCGCGGTCGCCGACCGGTACCACGGCACCAAGCTGTGGATACGGGACAACGGCAAGCGCGTCATGACGCCCATGCTGGTCGTGATGCTGGCCATCGGTACCACCGACGTCCTCTTCGCCCTCGACTCCATCCCTGCGATCTTCGGCCTCACCCAGGACCCGTACATCGTCTTCACGGCCAACGCGTTCGCGCTCATGGGCCTGAGGCAGCTGTACTTCCTCATCGGCGGCCTGCTCCAGCGGCTGGTCCATCTCTCCTACGGTCTGTCGGTCATCCTCGGCTTCATCGGCGTCAAGCTGGTGCTGCACGCGCTGCACGAATCCGGGGTCCACGTTCCCGAGATCTCCGTCCCGGTCTCCCTCGGCGTGATATGCAGCGTCCTGACCGTCACGACGATCACCAGCCTGATCGCCTCCAGGAAACAGCGGGCCGAAGAGTCGCCGGGGGAGGCCGTCGCCGGCGGAGGCCGAAGGCCTGGGACAGCGCCGCCACATGACCGTGTCGGAGCCAGGTCGACGGGATGCGTGAGCGGCTCACACGAGTGACGAGCGCCCGACGGGCCCGTCGCCCAACGGTGCGGCACCGCGGTTCGCGGGCGTGCGCGGTCGCGATCCGCGGGACGTACGCCCCTGGCATGCGCGGCTCAGGCGATTCTGCGACGATCACTGCATGATCGTCCGGGGCCGGTCACTCGCGACGCGGTGGACGGCAGTGACCGTCCTGCCGGTGGCCGCGGTGGTGCTGCTGGCCTTCACCTGGGGCCGCGACATGCCCGGAGCGGTGGTCGCCCTGATGACGCTGGTCCTCGCCGGATCCGTGCTGGCCGCGGTCCATCATGCGGAAGTGATCGCGCACCGGGTCGGCGAGCCCTTCGGTTCCCTCGTTCTCGCCGTCGCCGTCACGATCATCGAGGTCGCCCTCATCGTCGCCCTGATGGCGGACGGCGGCGACAAGAGCGCGACCCTGGCCCGCGACACCGTCTTCGCCGCCGTGATGATCACCTGCAACGGCGTCGTGGGCCTGAGTCTCCTGGTGACCTCGCTGCGCCACGGAACCGCGCTCTTCAACCCGGAGGGGACCGGTGCCGCGCTGGCCACCGTCGCGACCCTGGCCACCCTCAGCCTGGTGCTGCCCACCTTCACGACGAGCAAGCCAGGCCCGGAGTTCTCCACGGCCCAGCTCACCATCGCCGCGTTCTCCTCGCTCGTCCTGTACGCCGTGTTCGTGGCGACCCAGACCGTGCGCCACCGCGACTACTTCCTTCCGATCACCCGGCAGGGCGAGGTGATCCGCGCGGACAGCCACGCCGACGCGCCCTCCTCCCGGGCCGCGGCCCTCAGCCTGGGCCTGCTCGCCCTCGCTCTCGTCGGGGTCGTGGGACTCGCCAAGGGCGTGTCGCCCACGATCGAGTCCGGTGTTGCGGCGGCGGGGATGCCGCAGGCTGTCGTCGGTGTCGTCATCGCGCTGCTCGTGCTGCTGCCCGAGACCATCGCCGCGCTGCGCTCGGCGGGCCGCGACCGGGTCCAGACGAGCCTCAACCTCGCCCTCGGCTCCGCGATGGCCAGCATCGGCCTGACCATCCCCGCCGTCGCCGTGGCGACCGTATGGCTCTCCGGTCCCCTCGTGCTCGGCCTCGGCCCCGTCCACATGGTGCTGCTCGCGCTGACCGTGGCCGTGAGCTC
This sequence comes from Streptomyces sp. NPDC007264, assembly GCF_042869095.1. Classification (NCBI taxonomy): domain Bacteria; kingdom Bacillati; phylum Actinomycetota; class Actinomycetes; order Kitasatosporales; family Streptomycetaceae; genus Streptomyces; species Streptomyces sp. NPDC007264. The sequence goes on along the minus strand of NZ_JBIAFD010000006.1, from coordinate 230,858 downwards.
CCTGACGGTGGTACCGGGCCGGGCCACACCGCTCCAAGGAGGCGTCCATCTGGTGGTGTTCGTGGCGTACCTGGAACTGGCGGTCAACCCGTAGCCACCCGCCGTGCCGCGCACCGCCCCCTCACCCGGGAGCCGGTTCCGCCACCGCCGCCACCGGCAGCGGGCGGGTCTCCGGCAGCAGCGCGAAGCATCCGAGGCTGAGCAGGGCCAGCCCCGTCAGATAGGCGCCGACGCCCCAAGGGACCCTGCCTCCGTGCTCGGCCAGTGCGGTGGCCACGACCGGAGTGAGCGCGCCGCCGAGCACCCCGCCGAGGTTGTAGCCCACCGCGGCGCCCGTACAGCGCACCCGGGGCTCGTACAGCTCCGGCAGATACGCGGCGATCACCGCGAACATCGTGATGAAGGACGCCATCGCCCCCAGGAAGCCCAGGAAGATCAGCAGCGGCACACCCGTCGACAGAAGAGCGACCATGGGGAACATCCACAGGGTCACACCGGCGCAGCCCGCCAGGCACAGCGGCCGCCGCCCGTAGCGGTCACCCGCGAGCGCCAGCAGCGGGGTCAGGAGGCCCTGCACCAGGACGGTGGCCATGACGCACACCAGCATGACCGTGCGGCTCACCCCGAGCCGTTCCGTCGCGTACGCCAGGGACCAGGTCGTCACGGTGTAGAAGACCGCATACCCGACCGCGAGCGCGCCGGCCGTCAGCAGGACGAGCCGCCAGTGGTCGCGTACGACCTCGGCGAGCGGCACGCGCGCGTGGTCGTCGATCTCGAGGAAGAGCGGACTCTCGGAGAGCGAACGGCGCAGCCACAGGCCCGCCCCGGCGAGGACACCCGCCGCCCAGAACGGGATCCGCCACCCCCAGGAGGCGAACTGCGCGTCCGACAGCGTGGCCGACAGCCCCAGCATCACGCCGTTGGCCAGGAGGAATCCCAGCGACGGGCCGACCTGCGGAAAGCTGGACCACAAGACGCGCCGCCCGGCCGGCGCGTGCTCCGTGGTCAGCAGCACGGCCCCGCCCCACTCCCCGCCGAGCCCCAGTCCCTGCAGAAAGCGCAGAACGAGGAGGAGGACGGGAGCGGCCGTACCGATGGAGCCGTACGTCGGGAGGCAGCCGACCGCCACGGTCGCGGTTCCGGTGAGCAACAGGGAGACGAGGAGGACCGGGCGTCGGCCGCGCCGGTCCCCGATGTGACCGAACAGCACCGAGCCGAGCGGGCGCGCCAGGAAGCCGGCACCGAAGGTCCCGAACGCTGCCAGCGTGCCCGCCAAGGGCGAGAACGTCGGGAAGAACAGGGGGCCGAGGACCAGGGCGGCCGCGGTCCCGTAGACGAAGAAGTCGTAGAACTCGACGGCCGTCCCCGCGAGCGAGGCGGTCGCGAGCCGGAGCATGCTCGGGCCCTTTACTCTGCGTACGTCGTGCATGCCGCGTCAACTACCCACCGTGATCGGGTGTTACGGGGGCGTGCGGTGGCTCGGCTCGCTCGGTGTGAGTGCGCCCGGTGCGGCAGCCGGGTCAGGAGGTCACGGTGATGCGCCGGGCGGCACCGTCCACGCGTACGGTGCCTCCCGCCGGTGCGCCGTGCGACGCGCCCCGGCCCCGGCACGGCGAGACGGCGGCGACCCGGTCGCCGGGCACCGGCTCGGGCGGGTACGTCCGTTGCGCCATGGCCGGAGGGCACGGGGCGCCCGTCCCACGCATCGTGATAGACCGGGGGCCGAGCAGCGGTCCTTGCTGGGCCGGCAGACCTGAAAGGACCGGAGGAACCGTGCCCCGTACCCTCGCCGACGCCCCGATCATGATCCTGAACGGCCCCAATCTGAATCTCCTGGGGCAGCGTCAGCCGGAGATCTACGGCTCCGACACCCTGGCGGACGTCGAGGCCCTGTGCGTGAAGACGGCGGCCGCGTACGGAGGCACAGTCGACTTCCGGCAGTCCAACCACGAGGGCGAACTGGTGGAGTGGATCCAGGAGGCGCGGCTGAACCACGCCGGGATCGTCATCAACCCGGCCGCCTACTCGCACACGTCCGTCGCGATCCTCGATGCGCTCAACACCTGTGACGGGCTACCCGTGGTGGAGGTCCACATCTCCAACATCCACCAGCGCGAACAGTTCCGGCACCACTCGTATGTCTCCCTGCGCGCCGACGGCGTCATCGCGGGGTGCGGGGTACAGGGGTACGTGTTCGCCGTGGAGCGGGTCGCGACGCTGGCGGGGGCGAGGCGGACGGACGTGTGACCCCGGGAGCGCGCGCCGGGCGCGGGCGCACGGCCGCGGGCGCGGGCGGCGGCCAGGCCCTCGCGGGTGCCCTGGACGATGAGTTCGCGGATGAACTCCGCCAGGGCGGCGAAGACGTGGAAGACGAGCCGGCCGCCGGGGGTGGTGGTGTCGAGGCTCTCGTGCAGCGAGGTGAAGCCGATGCCGCGCTCGCGCCGGGCGGCGACCATGGTGATGAGGTCCTGGAGGCTGCGGCCGTAGCGGTCCAGGCTCGGGACGACGAGGGTGTCGCCGGCCTCGAGGAAGGCGTGGCACGCCTTCAGCTCCGGGCGCAGGTCGGTCTTGCCGGACTTCTTGTCAGCGAAGATCTTCCGGCATTCGGCGGCGGCGAAGGCATCGATCTGCCGTTCGAGCTTCTGCCCGCCCGTCGACACCCGGGCCTGGCCCGCGCCGTGTGGGCCGACCGCACTGCCGTGTGGGCCGACCGCACTGTCGAGCTGGCCCCGCGCGACCGGGCCGGGAGGGCACGCCGCCGCAGGACCACGCCGCCGGGTTCGCCCGGACACTGCTGCGCACGACCGTCACCGTGCGCCCGACCGAGTGCGGCTTGCTCGGCCTGCCAGATGTGGCGGACGCGGCCGGGGGCGGCGAGGCGCTGGCGTCCGCGACCGCGCCGGACGCCGCCGGGCGCGTCACGCTCGACCTGCCGGCGGAGTCGGAGGACGTCGCCTTCGCCCGGCCGACCGGGCTCGGCGCGGACGCGGAGGTGCTGGCCCCGGAGGGCCTGCGCGCCCGCTTCCGCGAGCACGCGCGGGGCCTCGCCACCCTGTACGGCGCGGAGTCGGTGGATCAGCGGTAGTCGTCCGGCGAGCCGTCCTTCCCGCCATACCTGACGTCCTCGAAGTACCCCCAGGCGTCCGGCCGGCTACCGTCCACATCCCGTACCCCGTAGGTCCTGGCAAGCTCCGCACTGGAGGCGGACTTCCCGTTCCAGCGGGCCGCCCGGCCCGGGTCGGTGGCGAGCGCAGCGACCGCGCGGGCGAGGTAGTACGGCGACTCGGCGATCGCGAAGTCCGGTTCCTGGGCGACGGCGTCGCGCCAGTTCTCCTCGGTCACGCCGAAATGGCTGAGCATCTGTTCCGAGCGCAGGAAGCCCGGTGTGACGGCGACCGCTGTGCCCCCGTACTCGGCCAGTTCCTCGCCCAACCCGAAGGCGATCCGGATCGGGGCGTTCTTGGCGAGGTCGTAGTAGAGGTTCTCGCGGTAACGGCGGTTGGAGACCGCCGTGCCGTCGGTGACCTCCACGTGCAGCGGCGCGTCCGAGCGGATCAGCAGCGGGAGAGCGAGTGCCGCGGTGATCACGTGTGAGCGCACCCCGAGTTCCAGGATGCGAAGGCCGTCCGCGAGCGGTGTCTCCCAGCTCTTCTTGCCGAAGACGGAGTCGACGAGCAGGTGCTCGCCGCCCCAGAGGTCGTTGACGAGGATGTCGAGTCGCCCCTGTTCGCAGTCGATCCGCTCGACGAGGACGCGTACCTGGTCCGCGTCCAGATGATCGGTGGGGACGGCGATGCCGGTACCGCCGACCGCCGTGACCAGCTCAGCGGTCTCGTCGATGGTCTCCGTGGTCCGGCCGACCTCGCTGGCGCGCTCGCGGGTGGTGCGACCGGTGACGTAGACGGTGGCGCCGGCGCGGCCGAGTTCGACGGCGAGGGCCCGTCCGGCACCGCGGGTGGCTCCGGCGACGAGCGCCGTCCGGCCGGCCAGCGAGCCTACCCGGCCGACGTGCTGGGTGTTGAAGTCCTTGTCCATGTCGCCACGGTGCACGCCAAAGGTGACAGCCTGCGTCACCATTTTCTCGTCAAGCAGCGGAACCGGTACCGCCGCGAAGGCTTCTCCTGGGCGGACATCGAGAAGATCGGGTGCCTACAGAAGCAGTCGTCGTCGGGCGGTCACCAGCCTCGTGCTCGCCACTCCGCGAGGTGGGGCCGCTCAGTGCCGAGGGTGGTGTCATTGCCGTGGCCGGGGTAGACCCAGGTCTCATCGGGCAGGACGTCGAATACCTTGGTCTCCAGGCCGTCCATCAAGGAGTTGAAATCCTCCGGCCGTGTCGTCCGTCCAGGACCGCCCGGGAAGAGGCAGTCCCCGGTGAAGACGTGCGGATGTCCGTGCGGGTCGTCGTAGACGAGGGCGATCGAGCCCGGTGTGTGACCCACGAGGTGGCGCGCGGTGAGCTCCACGCGCCCCACGCGGATCGTGTCGCCGTCGTCGACGAGGACATCGGTCGGTACGGGGATGCCTTCGGCGTCGTGGCGCCCGGCGTGGGTACGCGCGCCCGTGGCCGCCACGACCTCGGCGAGCGCCTGCCAGTGGTCGCCGTGCCGATGGGTGGTGACGACGGACGCGATGCCGTCGTCACCGATCATGCCGAGCAGGGTGTGCGCGTCGTTGGCCGCGTCGATCAGCAGTTGCTCGTCGGTGGCCCGGCAGCGCAACAGATAGCAGTTGTTGTCCATGGGGCCGACCGCGATCTTCGTGATCATCAGGTCCTGCAGCTCGTGCACATCGGCGGGGCCGCCGACCTTCACCGCTCCGCTGTACGTCATGGCGGCAGCCTATAGCGGGGCAGGGGGCACGGCCGTCCGGGAGCTACAGCGGGGGAAGCGCCGGCAGCTTTCCGCCCTCGACGCTCAACTCGGATCCGTCCCGGCGGCCGGAGAGCCAGCCGAGCAGGTCCGGTGCGGGACCGCGGACGGAGACCGGCCCGCCCTCGGCGCCGCCACCGGTCGTCCAGACCCGGCCGCCGGCCTCCAGCGCCGTCGAGGGCACCTCCTTGTGCCCGCCGAACCGCTCGGCCAGGAAGTCGATCTCCCGCTCCACGAACTCGGCCGGCAGGTCCTCCAGCTCGTAGCCGACCCCGAGGTCGACATGGTGCAGTTCGACCTCGATCCACCTCCGGAACGGCACCCGGGCCGCGGAGTCGGTGACGCCGTTGCGCAGCTCGACCGTGCGCGACCAGTCCGCCGGTGCCTCGCCCGCCTTCTGGAACCGGGCCGCGCTCTCGCGCAGGTCGGCCAGCTGGACGGCCGGGGGGCGCGGGGCGTCCCGCTCGATGTCGGCGTCCCGGGCCTGCGCCGACGCGTACATCGGACGCCCCTCCAGGACGTTCACGAGTGCGTCGGCGTTGCGGGCGAGGTGGGCCAGGACGTGGCCGCGGGTCCAGCCGGGCAGCCGTGACGGCTCGGCCACGGCGGCGTTGTCCAGGAGAGCGACTGCGTTGAGCAGCCGCTCGGTAGCGTCGCGTACAGACGCCAGGTCGTGCGCGTGATCAATCATGGGTCCGACCCTAACCTCGCCACTCCTTCGGGTGAAGGTGGCTGACCGGGCCCGCGAATCGAATGCACGTGCTATATGGTCAAGTGTGGCGTCGGGCATGCTGGATGGCCCGGGATTGTTGTGAACCGTGGAATCCGACCGGCGTTGTCAGTGGCTCCCCCTAGTCTGGCAATGACGGGGGCCCCGCCCCTGTCGCTTCTCTCAAGAAAGGTGCGGACCGGCGTGGCCGACCGTCTCATCGTCCGTGGCGCGCGCGAGCACAACCTCAAGAATGTCTCGCTCGACCTGCCGCGTGACTCGCTCATCGTGTTCACGGGCCTGTCGGGGTCGGGCAAGTCCTCGCTGGCCTTCGACACGATCTTCGCCGAGGGCCAGCGGCGTTACGTGGAGTCGCTGTCCTCGTACGCCCGGCAGTTCCTCGGCCAGATGGACAAGCCGGACGTCGACTTCATCGAGGGCCTCTCGCCGGCGGTCTCCATCGACCAGAAGTCGACCTCGCGCAATCCGCGCTCGACGGTCGGCACGATCACCGAGGTCTACGACTACCTGCGTCTGCTCTTCGCGCGCATCGGCAAGCCGCACTGCCCCGAATGCGGCCGCCCGATCTCGCGCCAGTCGCCGCAGGCGATCGTCGACCGGGTCCTGGAACTGCCCGAGGGAAGCCGGTTCCAGGTGCTGTCGCCGCTGGTGCGCGAGCGCAAGGGAGAGTTCGTCGACCTCTTCGCCGACCTCCAGACCAAGGGGTACAGCCGGGCACGTGTGGACGGCGAGACGATCCAGCTGTCCAGCCCGCCCACGTTGAAGAAGCAGGAGAAGCACACCATCGAGGTGGTCGTCGACCGCCTCACGGTGAAGGACTCCGCCAAGCGCCGGCTCACCGACTCCGTCGAGACCGCCCTCGGTCTGTCCGGCGGCATGGTCGTGCTCGACTTCGTCGATCTCGCGGAGGACGACCCCGAGCGCGAGCGGATGTACTCGGAGCACCTGTACTGCCCGTACGACGACCTGTCCTTCGAGGAACTGGAGCCCCGCTCCTTCTCCTTCAACTCGCCCTTCGGCGCCTGCCCCGAGTGCACCGGCATCGGCACACGCATGGAGGTCGATCCCGAGCTGATCGTCCCGGACGAGGAGAAGACCCTCGACGAGGGCGCCATCCACCCCTGGTCGCACGGGCACACCAAGGACTACTTCGGCCGGCTCGTCGGTGCTCTCGCGGACGCGCTGGGATTCCGGACGGACATCCCCTTCGCGGGCCTGCCGCAGCGCGCCAGGAAGGCCCTGCTCCACGGCCACAAGACACAGATCGAGGTCCGGTACCGCAACCGGTACGGGCGCGAACGCGTGTACACGACGCCCTTCGAAGGCGCCGTCCCCTTCGTGAGGCGCCGACACAGCGAGGCCGAGAGCGACGCCAGCCGTGAGCGCTTCGAGGGCTACATGCGCGAGGTGCCCTGCCCCAGCTGTGAGGGCACCCGCCTCAAGCCGGTCGTCCTCGCGGTCACGATCATGGGCAGGTCGATCGCCGAGGTCTCCGCGATGTCCATCAGCGACTGCGCGGACTTCCTGGGCGAGCTGAGGCTCGACGCCCGCGACAAGAAGATCGCCGAGCGGGTCCTGAAGGAGGTCAACGAACGACTGCGGTTCCTGGTCGACGTCGGCCTGGACTACCTGTCGCTGAACCGCGCGGCCGGCACGCTCTCCGGTGGCGAGGCCCAGCGCATCCGCCTGGCCACCCAGATCGGCTCCGGACTCGTCGGCGTCCTGTACGTTCTCGACGAGCCGTCCATCGGCCTGCACCAGCGCGACAACCACCGGCTGATCGAGACCCTGGTCCGGCTGCGCGACATGGGCAACACCCTCATCGTCGTCGAGCACGACGAGGACACCATCAAGGTCGCCGACTGGGTCGTCGACATCGGCCCGGGGGCGGGCGAGCACGGCGGCAAGGTGGTGCACAGCGGCTCCCTGAAGGACCTGCTCGCCAACGAGGAGTCGCAGACCGGGCAGTACCTGTCGGGCAGGAAGTCGATCCCGCTGCCCGACATCCGGCGCCCGCACGACCCGTCCCGTCGGCTCACGGTGCGCGGTGCCCGGGAGAACAACCTCCAGGACATCGACGTGTCGTTCCCGCTGGGCGTGTTCACGGCGGTCACCGGCGTGTCCGGTTCCGGAAAGTCGACGCTGGTCAACGACATCCTGTACACGCACCTGGCCCGCGAACTGAACGGCGCGCGCAACGTCCCCGGGCGGCACACGCGGGTGGACGGCGACGACCTCGTCGACAAGGTCGTGCACGTCGACCAGTCGCCCATCGGCCGCACCCCGCGGTCGAACCCGGCGACGTACACCGGTGTCTTCGACCACATCCGCAAACTGTTCGCCGAGACCACCGAGGCGAAGGTCCGCGGCTACCAGCCCGGCCGCTTCTCCTTCAACGTCAAGGGCGGCCGCTGCGAGAACTGCGCGGGCGACGGCACCATCAAGATCGAGATGAACTTCCTCCCGGACGTGTACGTCCCGTGCGAGGTCTGCCACGGTGCCCGCTACAACCGGGAGACCCTGGAGGTCCACTACAAGGGCAAGTCGATCGCCGACGTCCTGAACATGCCGATCGAGGAGGCCCTCCACTTCTTCGAGGCCGTCCCCGCGATCGCCCGCCACCTGAGGACCCTGAACGACGTCGGTCTCGGCTACGTCCGGCTCGGCCAGTCCGCGACCACCCTGTCCGGCGGCGAGGCCCAGCGCGTGAAGCTCGCCAGCGAACTGCAGAAGCGCTCCACCGGGCGCACGGTCTACGTTCTGGACGAGCCGACCACCGGTCTGCACTTCGAAGACATCAGCAAGCTGCTCCAGGTCCTCGGCGGACTGGTGGACAAGGGCAACACGGTCATCGTCATCGAGCACAACCTCGACGTCATCAAGACCGCCGACTGGATCGTCGACATGGGACCCGAGGGCGGGGCGGGCGGCGGCCTCGTGGTCGCCGAGGGCACACCGGAGGAGGTGGCCGGGGTTCCGGCCAGCCACACCGGCAAGTTCCTGCGCGAGATCCTCGACGCCGACCGCATCAGCGACGCGGCCTCGGTGACGACCCCGCGCAAGGCGACGGCCGCCAGGACGGTCCCGGCCGTGTCGAGGGCGAAGAGGACGGCGACGGCCAGGACGGTGAAGGACGCGGACACCACCGCGACCCGGAAGGCGGCCGGCGTCACCAAGAAGGCGGCCCCGGCGAAGAAGGCGACGCGGGCCCGCAAGGCATGACCCACGGCCCGGACGGGGCCGGAAGACCGGACGGGCTGCGCCCCGCGGGAAGCCCCCGCGGGGCGCGGCCCGTCGCACGGTCGGCCGCCCCGCCCGGGCGACGGGCCGGCTACCGGTCCCCGAGCTCGGACGCGTACGGCGGCTCCGCGCCGGCGCGGGAGCAGGTGATCGCCGCGGCCCGGGCCGCGAAGTGCAGCAGTTCCTCCCAGCCGTCGGCGCCCAGGCCGGCCAGCGCCGCCGGGGAGAGCGCGTCGCGGGAGGCCAGGCCGTGCAGCAGGGCCGCGTTGACGGTGTCGCCCGCGCCGATGGTGTCCACGACGTCGACCCGCACCCCCGGCACCGAGTACTCCGCTCCGTCGCGGGTGACGGCCGTGAGTCCGTCGCCGCCATGGGTGATCACGACGGCCGAGGGACCGGAAGCCAGCCACTCACGCGGCGTGCCGCCCAGCCACTCCGCGTCCTCCGCGGAGAGCTTGAGCAGCGACACCGACGGCAGCCAGCTCTTGAAACGGGCCCGGTAGGCGTCGGCGTCCGGGATCAGCCCCGGGCGGACGTTCGGGTCGAGCGCGGTGAACACGCCCTGTGCGGCGGCGTCGCGCATCAGCTTCTCGTAGGCGCTCGCCCCCGGTTCGAGGACGAGCGAGCAGGTGCCGAAGGACACCGCGCGGGTGCCCCGCGGCAGGCGCTCCGGTGCCGTGAACAACCGGTCGGCGGTGCCCTGGACGTAGAAGGAGTACGCGGCCGAGCCGTTCTCGTCGATCGTCGCGACCGCCAGCGTGGTGGGCTCGGTGCCGCGCTGCACGGTCGAGACGTCCACCCCGGCCTCGCGCAGGCCGTCGAGCAGGGCCTCTCCGAAGGCGTCGTGGGAGGCGCGGGAGCAGAACGCCGTCGGGGAGCCGAGACGGCCCAGCGCGACGGCGGTGTTGTACGGGCCGCCGCCGAGCGCCGGCCTCAACGGTGCGAGGGCACCCGTGCCCTGCGGCACCAGGTCGATCAGGGCCTCACCGGCGACGACGATCACGAGGCGGTTCCCTTCCGGGAGGGGGTGTCGGGACAACCGCAGGAGGTGCGGTGGACGAAGGCGCAGGGGAGCCGCACGGTGCGGGAGGGACGGTCCGGTGCCTCCAGCCGCTCCAGGAGGAGCCGCACGGCCCGGGCACCGATCTCCCTGCTCGGCTGGGAGATCGCGGTGAGCCGGGGCGAGAAGAGATCTGCCCACGCGAAGTCGTCGAAGCAGCACAGCGCCAGGTCGTCCGGCACGGACAGCCCGCGGTCGCGCAGGGCGCGCAGCGCGCCGATGGTCATCGCGTTGTTGGCGGTGACCAGGGCCGTGGGCGGTGCCGCGAGATCCAGCAGGGCGGCGGTGGCGCGTTCGGCGCCCGGCGTCGCGGAGTCCCCACGGGACACCAGCCGCTCGTCGTAGGGGAGACCGGCGGCCGCCAGGCCGCGCCGGTAGCCGCTGATCCGCTCGGTGGTGGTGCTGAGCCCGGGCAGACCCGCGACAAGGCCGATGCGCCCGTGCCCCAGACCGGCGAGATGTGTGACCAGGCCGGCCATGGGCTCGGCGTTCTCCGCGCAGACCTGGTCGAAGCGGAAGCCGGCGCCGGGGCCGGCGTCCCGCTCGGCCCCGTCGTGCGGCGGCGTCCGCCGTGGGGGCGCGCCGGTCGCCGCGCCGGTGACCGCGCCGTCCACCAGGCGGTCGAGGAACACGGTCGGTACGCCGTGCCGCCCGAGCTGGGCGAGGAGTCCGCGCGGATCCGCGGAGGGGGCGACGATCATGCCGTCGACGCGGCGCTCGTGCAGCAGCCGGGCCACCTTGCGCTCGTGCTCCGGGTCGTCGTGCGGATCGGCGATGAGCAGGCCGTAGCCGTGTTCCAGGGCGCCGGCCTCGACACCCTGGAGGATCTCCGTGAAGTACGGATTGCTGATCGCCGACACCGCGAGCCCGATGGACCGGGTGCGGGAGGTCACCAGGGAACGGGCGAGGGTGTTCGGTGTGTAGCCCAGTGCGTCGACGGCGTCGAGCACCGCCTGCCGGGTGCGGGGCAGCACCGGGCGGGTGTCGTTCAGCACGTGCGAGACGGTCGCGACGGACACACCGGCGCTCCGTGCGACATCGGCCATGGTTGCCATCGCGTCTCCCCCTGGGGTCTCCCGGCCGGGACCGTATCTCATGCCGGGGCGGCGCGTAAACGCTTGCGCAAGCGTTTACGCGCCTGCGCGAGCTCCCCGTCCCCACCCCGGCCGAAGGGCCAACGACCGGCGCCGGTATCGTGCTACGTGCCCGCCGTGGCGGCGAGCACGGCTCTGACCTGTGGAGATCTCATGTCCACCCGCCCCTCAGCGACCCGTCGTACCATCCTTCGCGGGGCGGCTGTCACCCCGGTCGCCGCGCTGGGCGTCGCGGCCTGTTCGCCGGGAGGCGGCACGAGGCCCGCCACGCCCACCGCGCCGGTCACGCTGGGGACGGAGAGCGAGGTCCCCAAGGGCGGCGCGAAGCTGTACCAGGACCAGAACATCGTGGTCAGCCGCGCCGAGGACGGTTCCCTGAAGGCGTACAGCTCGCTCTGCACGCACGCCGGGTGCGCCATCAACAAGCTCTCGGGCACGACACTCGTCTGCCCCTGTCACGGCAGCCGGTTCGACGCCGCCACGGGCAAGGTCACGCAGTCTCCGGCCGTCGCGCCGCTGCAGGAGCTGTCCGTCGAGGTGAAGGACGGCAGGATCGTGGCGGGCCCTCCGGCGGTCTGACGGTTCCGCGGGGTCCTCTCACTCCCACTCCCAGCCGATCCCGACGATCCCCGACCGCACGCGCGGCTCCACCAGGTGCACCGAGCGGTGCTGCCCGCTCAGCGCCAGCTCCTGCCGGCCACTGCGCGGGGCGGCCGCGGAGTGCTGGGTGAACCGGTGGCAGCGCATCGGCAGCGCGTTCGCGTCGAAGCGCACCTGGAGCGCGTACTGGCCGCCCGCGAAGCCGAACCCGCGGACGTACTCGCACGACGCGCCCGCGGTGCCGTCCTCGAAGCCGTAGCGGAAGAGGAAGGTGTCTCCGGTGCGCAACCATGTGTCGAAGAGGAGTTCGGCGACCAGGATGCCGGTCTCGTGGTGCCACCGCACGCGCCCCGTGCGGCAGTTCTCCGTCGCGTGCACGGTGATCCGCTCCGGGACGCACCCCGGATCACCGTGGTGGACGGCCACATAGCGGTCCACGCCGTCCCTGTGCGCGCGCACAATGTGGTGCGACTCGTGAGCCAGCAGCTCGCGGCGCGCCCCGATACGGACCTGCTCGTGGTGGCCGATCGTGTGCAGTCCACCGTCGAGCCCGGCCCCCAACTCGGCGAGGAGCTGTTCCAGCACCCCCGACGCCTCCACCAGGGAGCGGTACGAGCGGCCCGGGGGACGGTCGGATCCAGGATGCTCGTCGGCCCTGGCGAGCAGCCGGATGAGGGATTCGTCCGGAAGCTGGAGGATCTCCTCCAGGGCGCGTACGGCGCGCAGGGACTCCGGCCGCTGCGGGCGGCGCGCACCCTGCTGCCAGTAGCTCAGGCTCGTCACACCGACCCTCACCCCGTACCGCGACAGATGGTGCTGCACACGCTGCAGCGGCAGACCGCGGGCGGCGATGGCGGCGCGCAGCGCGACATGGAAGGGGCCGCCGCGCAGCGCCTCCTCCAGTTCCGCGGGGACGACGTCCGCATGCTGTGTGCCGTGCCGCATACAGGGGCCTTTCTGTGATCTTCGCGACGGCTGGTCAGACCGTTGGTACAGGGTGTCTCCGGTTCGGTCGAGGGGGGTACGGGGTCGTTCACAAACGAACCTCGCCGGTCACGGCCCGAAGTTCCACCGCATTGAAGCGTGTTGACCAAGCCCGGACAACACCTGGTGCCCAACCTCCTGACTTCACGCCCGGTGATCGCCGCCGCGGGCCACCGGCCCACGACCGCGCGCGGAGCCGTACGGGCACGGTCGTGCGCGACGCCCGCCGCCGAACGCCGCCGAACGCCGCTCGTCGGGCGCCGGCCTGCCGGGCCCGTCCGCCCTGCCGGCCCCGTCCACCCTGCCCTGCCCGATCGCCCGGCCTGCCCGCCCCGCCCCGCCCTGCCCGGCCTGTCCGCCTGTCCGCCCGGCCCGGTCGGCCCGCGGCCCGCGGCCCACGCCGCCTTCGTCCTCTCCCGTGGACCCCGCCGGGCCGTGTCCGCGCACGCGCCGCGCTGTCGGTTCCCGACAGTAGGGTGTGAGACATGGCCGACCCCTCCAGCTACCGCCCCAGGCCGGGAGAGATCCCGGACTCGCCCGGGGTCTACAGGTTCCGGGACGAGCACCGTCGGGTGATCTACGTCGGAAAGGCGAAGAGCCTGCGCCAGCGCCTGGCGAACTACTTCCAGGACCTGGCGAACCTCCACCCGCGCACCCGCACCATGGTCACCACCGCCGCGTCCGTGGAGTGGACGGTCGTGTCCACGGAGGTCGAGGCCCTGCAGCTGGAGTACACCTGGATCAAGGAGTTCGACCCCCGGTTCAACGTCAAGTACCGCGACGACAAGAGCTACCCGTACCTCGCGGTGACGATGAACGAGGAGTTCCCGCGCGTCCAGGTGATGCGCGGCCAGAAGCGCAAGGGCGTGCGCTACTTCGGGCCGTACGGGCACGCCTGGGCCATCCGCGACACGGTCGACCTGCTGCTGCGGGTCTTCCCGGTGCGCACCTGCTCGGCCGGCGTCTTCAAGAACGCCGCGCGTACCGGCCGCCCCTGCCTGCTCGGTTACATCGACAAGTGCTCCGCGCCCTGTGTCGGCCGGATCCCGCCCGAGGACCACCGCGAACTGGCCGAGGAGTTCTGCGACTTCATGGCGGGCCGCACCGGCACCTACCTCCGCCGTCTCGAGCGGCGGATGATGGAGGCGGCCGAGGAGATGGAGTACGAGCGGGCCGCCCGCCTGCGCGACGACATCGAGGCGCTGAAGAAGGCCATGGAGAAGAACGCGGTCGTCCTCACCGACGCGACGGACGCCGACCTCGTCGCCGTCGCCGAGGACGAGCTGGAGGCGGCCGTGCAGATCTTCCACGTGCGGGGCGGACGCGTGCGCGGCCAGCGCGGCTGGGTCACGGACAAGGTGGAGGACGTCACCACCGCCGCCCTCGTCGAGCACGCCCTCCAGCAGCTGTACGGCGAGGAGACGGGCGACTCCGTGCCCAAGGAGGTCCTCGTACCGGCGCTGCCCGACCCCATAGAACCCGTCCAGGACTGGCTCACCGGCCGCCGCGGGGCGAACGTGTCGCTGCGCATCCCGCAGCGCGGCGACAAGAAGGCCCTGATGGAGACGGTGCAGCGCAACGCCCAGCAGGCGCTCGCGCTCCACAAGACCAAGCGCGCCTCCGACCTGACCACCCGCTCGCGTGCCCTGGAGGAGATCGCGGAGGCCCTCGACCTGGACAGCGCCCCGCTCAGGATCGAGTGCTACGACATCTCACACCTCCAGGGTGAGGACGTCGTGGCCTCCATGGTCGTCTTCGAGGACGGGCTGCAGCGCAAGAGCGAGTACCGCCGCTTCCAGATCAAGGGCTTCGAGGGCCAGGACGACGTCCGGTCCATGCACGAGGTGATCACCCGCCGCTTCAGGCGCTACCTCGCCGAGAAGGAGAGGACGGGGGAGTGGGCCGACGGCGAGCAGCCCGCGGAGGACGACGGACGGCCGAAGCGGTTCGCCTACCCGCCGCAGCTCGTCGTCGTCGACGGCGGGCAGCCGCAGGTCACGGCCGCCCGACGGGCCCTGGACGAGCTCGGCATCGACGACATCGCCGTCTGCGGCCTCGCCAAGCGCCTGGAGGAGGTCTGGCTGCCGGGCGAGGACGACCCGGTGGTGCTGCCCCGCACCAGCGAGGGCCTCTACCTGCTGCAGCGCGTCCGGGACGAGGCCCACCGCTTCGCGATCACCTATCAGCGCACCAAGCGGGCCAGGCGCCTGAGGTCCAGCCCGCTGGACGAGGTGCCGGGACTCGGTGACACCCGCAAACAGGCGTTGATCAAGCACTTCGGCTCGGTGAGGAAGCTGCGGTCCGCGACCGTCGACCAGATTCAGGAGGTGCCCGGCATCGGCCGCAAGACGGCCGAGACGATTGCCGTGGCCCTCGCCCGGGCGGCCCCGGCCGCCCCCGCCGTGAACACGGCGACTGGAGAGATCATGGAAGAAGAGGAACCCGTGACGACGGCGGGTTTCCCCGGGGAGTCCGTGTCCGCGGGGGCCCCGGACGAACGACGGGGGCAGGAGCCATGACAGAGCACGACCAGCACGCGGAAGAACGCCCGGCGCAGGAGGGGCCCTCCGGCGCGGAGACGGGCCAGGACCGGGCGCACCGGGAGGCGGTCCGGGAAGACGGAGCACAGGTGAGTACGGGTATCGAAACAGCCGGGGTCCCCGAGGCGGCCATCCCCGAGCTGGTGATCATCTCCGGCATGTCCGGTGCCGGCCGTTCGACGGCCGCGAAGTGCCTGGAGGACCTCGGCTGGTTCGTCGTCGACAACCTGCCGCCCGCCCTGATCCCCACCATGGTGGAGCTGGGCGCGCGCTCCCAGGGCAACGTCGCCCGGATCGCGGTCGTCGTCGACGTCCGCGGCCGGCGCTTCTTCGACAACCTCCGGGAGTCCCTGGCCGATCTGGAGGCGAAGAACGTCACCCGGCGGATCGTCTTCCTGGAGTCCTCCGACGAGGCCCTGGTGCGCCGTTTCGAGTCCGTCCGCCGGCCGCACCCGCTCCAGGGCGACGGCCGCATCGTCGACGGCATCGCCGCCGAGCGCGAACTGCTGCGCGAGCTGCGCGGCGACGCCGACCTCGTCATCGACACCTCCAGCCTCAACGTGCACGAGCTGCGCGCCAAGATGGACGCCCAGTTCGCCGGCGAGGAGGAGCCGGAGCTGAGGGCCACCGTCATGTCCTTCGGCTTCAAGTACGGCCTCCCCGTCGACGCCGACCTCGTCGTGGACATGCGCTTCCTGCCGAACCCGCACTGGGTCCCGGAGCTGCGCCCCTACACCGGGCTCAACGACGAGGTCGCGGCGTACGTCTTCAACCAGCCGGGCGCCAAGGAGTTCCTCGACCGCTACGCCGAACTGCTCCAGCTCGTCGCCGCGGGCTACCGCCGCGAGGGCAAGCGCTATGTGACCATCGCGGTGGGCTGCACCGGCGGCAAGCACCGCTCCGTCGCCATGTCCGAGAAGCTCGCCGCCCGCCTGGCCGCCGAGGGTGTGGAGACCGTGGTCGTGCACCGGGACATGGGGCGCGAGTGACCGGACGTACTCTGCGGCTGAGCAGGCTGCGCCGGGCGGTGTCCGACGGACGCGGCGGCCGGGCGCGGCGCCGCGGAGCCCAGCCGAAGGTGGTCGCCCTCGGGGGCGGGATGGGCCTGTCCGCCTCGCTCGCCGCGCTGCGCCGGATCACCGGCGACCTCACCGCGGTCGTCACCGTCGCCGACGACGGAGGCTCCAGCGGCCGGCTGCGCGACGAACTGGGCGTGCTCCCGCCCGGCGACCTGCGCAAGGCGCTGGCCGCGCTGTGCGGGGACGACGACTGGGGCCAGACCTGGTCCCGGGTCATCCAGCACCGCTTCCAGTCCCAGGGCGACCTGCACGACCATGCGGTCGGCAATCTGCTGATCGTGGCCCTGTGGGAGCAGCTCGGCGACCATGTGCAGGCCCTCGATCTGGTCGGCAGGCTCCTGGGCGCCCACGGCCGCGTCCTGCCCATGTCCGCCGTCCCCCTGGAGCTCCAGGCCCTCGTCAAGGGCCATGACCCGGAGCACCCGGACGAGATCGGCACGGTACGGGGGCAGGCGACGGTCGCCCTCACCCCCGGCGAGGTGCAGTCGGTCCACCTGGTGCCCAGCGACCCGCCCGCCGTCCCCGAGGCCGTCGCCGCGGTCCTGGACGCCGACTGGGTGGTGCTCGGCCCGGGGTCCTGGTTCTCCTCGGTCATTCCGCACCTGCTCGTGCCCGAACTGCTGGACGCGCTCACGGAGACGAAGGCACGCCGGGTACTCTCCCTGAACCTCGCCCCGCAGCCCGGAGAGACCGACGGCTTCTCCCCGCAGCGTCATTTGGAGGTTTTGGGGCGACACGCCCCTAAACTCGCCCTGGACGTGGTGCTGGCCGACGAGGCCGCCGTGCCCGATCGCGCCTTGCTCAAGGAGGCCGCCCAGCGGTTCGGCGCCGCGGTCGAGCTGGCGCCGGTGGCCCGCACCGACGGAACCCCGCGGCACGACCCGGAGCTGTTGGCCGCCGCGTACGACCGTATTTTTCGGATGCATGGAAGGATCGGCCCATGGCGATGACGGCAGCGGTGAAGGACGAGATCTCCCGGCTACCCGTCACCCGGACCTGCTGCAGAAAGTCGGAGGTCTCGGCGATCCTGCGGTTCGCGGGCGGGCTGCACCTGGTGAGCGGCCGCATCGTGATCGAGGCGGAACTGGACACGGCGATGGCGGCGCGGCGTCTCAAGCGGGACATCCTGGAGATCTTCGGGCACGGGTCCGAGCTGATCGTGATGGCGCCCGGCGGTCTGCGCCGCGGCTCGCGCTATGTGGTGCGCGTGGTCGCGGGCGGTGACCAGCTGGCCCGCCAGACGGGCCTCGTCGACGGGCGGGGCCGCCCGATCCGCGGCCTGCCGCCGCAGGTGGTCTCGGGGGCCACCTGCGACGCCGAGGCGGCCTGGCGCGGCGCGTTCCTCGCGCACGGCTCGCTGACGGAGCCGGGCCGCTCCTCCTCCCTGGAGGTGACCTGCCCGGGCCCGGAGGCGGCGCTCGCCCTCGTCGGGGCCGCCCGCCGCCTGTCGATCGCGGCGAAGGCGCGCGAGGTGCGGGGTGTGGACCGGGTGGTGGTACGGGACGGGGACGCGATCGGTGCCCTGCTCACCCGTCTCGGCGCGCACGAGTCCGTGCTGGCCTGGGAGGAGCGGCGGATGCGCCGCGAGGTCCGCGCCACGGCCAACCGCCTCGCCAATTTCGACGACGCCAACCTGCGCCGCTCCGCGCGGGCGGCCGTCGCCGCCGGCGCGCGGGTGGCCCGCGCCCTGGAGATTCTCGGCGACGAGGTGCCCGAGCACCTCGCGGCGGCGGGGCGCCTGCGGATGGAGCACAAGCAGGCATCCCTGGAGGAGCTGGGCGCCCTCGCCGACCCGCCGCTGACCAAGGACGCGGTCGCGGGCCGCATCCGCCGCCTGCTGGCGATGGCGGACAAGCGCGCCGCGGACCTCGGCATCCCGGGCACGGAGTCCAACCTCACGGAGGAGATGGCCGACAACCTGGCGGGGTGATGACGACCACTCAATACGCCGGTGCCGGCGCCCATATGGAGCATCGCACCGGCGTTGTGCCGCCCGTCGGGCCACCTTGACTCGATCATGAACCGTCATGAACCTGGCATTTGTTCGCCGTCGTGGCGAATCTCCGCTAGGGGGGTTCATGAGACACAGAGTGAGATCGGTCCTCGCTGTCGGCGCGCTCCTGCTCGGCGGGGCGGGCTCGCTGCCCGCCGCCCAGGCGCAGACGGGTGGTGGCACCCGGCCTGCCGCGGACAGGGACACGGAGGTCAAGGTCTTCCGTGCCGAGGTCACCCGCAAGCAGTTACCCCTGCTGTGGGAGGCCGGACAGGACGCCGCCGAACTCGGCGCGCAGGTCGCCGGGCGCGGCCGGACCGCCGTCGAGGTCTATCTGACCGGAGCGCAGGCCAAGAGGCTCCGGAAGCAGGGCGTCACCCTCACCGAGCACACCCTGTCGGACAGGGCCGCGGCACGGGTCACGAACGCCGCCGAGGGAGTGTTCCGTCCGTACGGCGGAAAGGGCGGCCTGAAGGAGGAGATCGTCCGGACCGGCAGGGCCCACCCGGGCCTCACCAAGGTCGTCTCCATCGGCAGGACCGTCGACGGCCAGGACATCCTCGCGCTCAAACTGACCAGGAACGCGCGGACGTCCGGGGACGGCTCCAAGCCCTCCGTGCTGTACGTGTCCAACCAGCACGCGCGCGAATGGATCACGCCGGAGATGACCCGCCGGCTGATGCACCACTACCTGGACCACTACGCCACCGACAAGCGCATCAGGAAGATCGTCGACTCGACCGAGCTGTGGTTCGTCCTCTCCGCGAACCCCGACGGCTACGACTACACCTTCAAGGACTCCGACACGCGTCTGTGGCGCAAGAACCTGCGCGACGTCGACGGCGACGGCGCCATCACCGTCGGCGACGGCGTCGACCTCAACCGCAACTTCGCCTACAAGTGGGGCTACGACGACGAGGGTTCGTCCCCCCTCCCCACCAGCGAGACGTATCGGGGGCCGAGCCCGGAGTCCGAGCCGGAGACCCGGGCGCTCGACGGCTTCGAGAAACGCATCGGGTTCGCCTACGGCATCAACTACCACTCCGCCGCCGAACTCCTCCTCTACGGCGTCGGCTGGCAGGTCGCCACGCCGACCCCGGACGACGTGCTCTACAAGGCGCTCGCCGGCACCCCCGACCGTCCGGCCGTTCCGGGTTACCACTCCCAGGTCTCCTCGGAGCTGTACACCACCAACGGCGAGGCCGACGGCCACGCCTCGAACGTCAACGGCATGGCGATGTTCACGCCCGAGATGTCGACCTGCGAGACCGCCTCGGACAGTGACCCCGACGACGCCTGGAACGCGGACGACTGCCGGTCGATCTTCAACTTCCCCGACGACGAGCAGCTGATCAAGCGGGAGTTCGAGAAGAACATTCCGTTCGCCCTGTCCGTCGCCGAGACGGCCTCCCACCCCGACCGGCCGTCCTCCTCGGTCGGCATCGACGCGCCGGACTTCACCCCTGCCGCGTTCCCGACGTCGTGGGCGCGCGGCGCGGACCAGGAGGTCTCGGCCGTCGCGCGCAGGTCGGTGCGCCACAAGAGGCTCCGGTACCGGGTCAACGGCGGCCGCGTCGAGGAGCGGACGCTCAGGCCCTGGAAGGGCGGCACGACCTACGGCGGCGGCGACAACCTCTACTTCGACGAGTACCGGGCCGCGGTCGAGGGAGCCCGTCCGGGTGACAGGGTGGAGGTGTGGTTCACGGGCCGCACCCGCAGCGGCGGGCGGACCTCCAGCGGGCACTTCACCTACACCGTCGCCGAGCGGCCCGCGGCCGACACCCTGGTGGTCGCCGAGGAGGGCGCCGAGGCCACCCGGGCGCAGACCTACGCCGACGCGCTGAAGGCGGCCGGCCGCAGGCCCGTCGTCTGGGACGTCGCCACCCGGGGCGCGCCCGACGCGCTCGGCGTGCTCGACCACTTCAGGACCGTCGTCCACTACTCGGGCGCGAACGGTCCCGGCAACGCCACCCAGCTCCAGTTGCGCGCCTTCCTCAACGAGGGCGGCAGGTTGATCGAGGCGGGTGAGCAGGCAGGCGGCAGCGTCGACCTCGGCGACGGCACCCCCTCGGACGACTTCAGCCAGTACTACCTGGGCGCCTACTCGCGCACGTCGACCCCGGGGGCCACCGGCTTCAGCGGCTCGGGCCGGCTCGACGGCGTGAGCGCGGCGCTGACCGACGCGCCCGGCGATCCGCTGGACAGGGCGGGCTCGTACGGGGTCACCTCGGACGAGCTGGCCGTCGGCACGTACCCCCAGTTCGCGAGCGCGGGGGCGGGACGGTTCACCGGGACGGCCAACCCGTACGAACCCTACGCGGGCTCGTACATGGCCGCGGCCTCGCACACCGACAACGCCTACAAACGGCTCACCCGCACCATCGACCTCACCCGGGTGAGCGCGGCGGACAAGCCCATGCTGCGCACGCAGCTGCTGTGGGACACCGAGCCGGGCTACGACCACGCCCTGGTGGAGGCCCACACGGCCGGGGGCGACGACTGGACGACGCTGCCGGAGGCCGGCGGCGCCACCCGGGACGCCGTGCCGACGGACTGCGAGGCCGGGTTCCTCGTGGGCGAACACCCCTGGCTCAAGCACTATCTGACCGTGGCGGCGAGCGGCTGCGCCGCGACCGGCACCACCGGCGCGTGGCACAGCCTCACCGGCGCCTCGGACGGCTGGCAGCAGGTGAACTTCGATCTGAGCGCCTACGCGGGCAGGACGGTCGAGGTCTCGCTGAGCTACATCACCGACCCGAGTACCGGAGGCCATGGCCTGCTGGTCGACGACGCCTCGCTCGTCGTCGGCGGCACGGCCACCGAGACCGAGGGCTTCGAGGCGTCCCTGGGTGCCTGGAGCGTGGCCGGACCGCCCGCGGGCAGCCCGGCCGTCCTCAAGGACTGGGCACGCACAAGCGAGTTGTTCACGACGTACGGGGCGGTCACCACGAAACGCACCGTGCTGCTGGGCTTCGGCCTGGAGCAGGTCGCCTCGGCGGCCGACCGGTCGACGCTGGTCCGGAAGGCGCTCGCCGCACTCGGCGGCTGACCGTGGGTGGTCAACCGCAGATGGTCCCCTGTCGCCGGAAGGAGTGATGGGGCCGTTGGACCCGGGCGGTCCGTACCTCTACCGACGGGTACGGGCCGCCCTGCCGGGTACGGGCCGTACGGATGTCACTTCGCGGGCCTCAGCGGGGTAGGGTCGTAGGCGGTCGGGGACATCACATCCAGCTCGCCGGCGTCGACAGCCGGCGTACCAACGAGGAGATCGGTTCGTGACGATCCGCGTAGGCATCAACGGCTTCGGCCGTATCGGGCGTAACTACTTCCGCGCGCTGCTGGAACAGGGTGCAGACATCGAGATCGTGGCTGTCAACGACCTCGGTGACACCGCGACCACCGCTCACCTGCTGAAGTACGACACGATCCTTGGCCGCCTCAAGCAGGAGGTCTCCCACACCGCCGACACGATCACCGTCGACGGCAAGACCATCAAGGTCCTCTCCGAGCGCAACCCCTCCGACATCCCCTGGGGTGAGCTGGGCGTCGACATCGTCATCGAGTCGACGGGCATCTTCACGAAGAAGGCCGACGCCGCCAAGCACCTCGCCGGCGGTGCGAAGAAGGTCATCATCTCGGCTCCGGCCAAGGACGAGGACGTCACCATCGTCATGGGCGTCAACCAGGACCAGTACGACCCGGCGAACCACCACGTCATCTCCAACGCCTCCTGCACCACCAACTGCGTGGCGCCGATGGCGAAGGTGCTCGACGAGAACTTCGGCATCGTCAAGGGCCTGATGACCACGGTGCACGCGTACACGAACGACCAGCGCATCCTGGACTTCCCGCACAAGGACCTGCGCCGGGCGCGTGCCGCCGCCGAGAACATCATCCCGACCACGACCGGCGCCGCGAAGGCCACCGCGCTGGTGCTGCCGCAGCTCAAGGGCAAGTTGGACGGCATCGCCATGCGCGTGCCGGTCCCGACCGGCTCGGTCACCGACCTGGTCGTCGAGCTCGGCCGTGAGGTCACCAAGGAAGAGGTCAACGCCGCCTTCCAGAAGGCCGCCGAGGGCGAGCTCAAGGGCCTCCTGGACTACACCGAGGACCCGATCGTGTCCTCGGACATCGTGAACGCCCCCGCGTCCTGCACCTTCGACTCCTCCCTGACCATGGTCCAGGAGGGCAAGAACGTGAAGGTCATCGGCTGGTACGACAACGAGTGGGGCTACTCCAACCGCCTCGTCGACCTGACGGTCTTCGTCGGCAACCAGCTCTGATCACCGCAACAGGCACATCGATGTGAGAACAGGGCTCGGGCAGCGCAGCGTCGCGCCGCCCGGGCCCTGACTCGCGTACGGCGAGCCCCCGG
This sequence comes from Streptomyces sp. NPDC007264, assembly GCF_042869095.1. Classification (NCBI taxonomy): domain Bacteria; kingdom Bacillati; phylum Actinomycetota; class Actinomycetes; order Kitasatosporales; family Streptomycetaceae; genus Streptomyces; species Streptomyces sp. NPDC007264. The sequence continues at coordinate 208,295 of NZ_JBIAFD010000006.1, read as the reverse complement.
CTCGCGTGCCGATCGATCGGCCCTCGTACGATCAAGAGCCCTTCCCCAGGAGTAACCCCTTATGAAGACGATCGACGAACTCCTCTCCGAAGGAGTGGACACCAAGCGGGTCTTCGTCCGCGCCGACCTGAACGTCCCGCTGGCCGAGGGCGCCATCACCGACGACGGCCGCATCCGCGCCGTCCTGCCCACGGTGAAGGCCCTCTGCGACGCGGGCGCCAGGGTGGTCGTCGCCTCGCACCTGGGCCGCCCCAAGGGCGCCCCGGACCCGGCCTTCTCGCTGCGGCCCGCCGCCGAGCGCCTCGGCGAACTGCTGGGCGCGCCCGTGGCGTTCGCCCAGGACACCGTCGGCCCCGCCGCCCACGACGCCGTGGACGGCCTGCGGCCCGGCCAGGTCGCGGTCATCGAGAACCTGCGCTTCAACCCCGGCGAGACCGCCAAGGACGACGCCGAGCGCGGTGAGTTCGCCGACCGGCTCGCCGGCCTCGCCGACGTGTACGTGGGCGACGGCTTCGGCGCCGTGCACCGCAAGCACGCTTCTGTGTACGACCTCCCGGCCCGTCTGCCGCACTACGCCGGCTACCTCATCGCCACCGAGGTCGGCGTCCTGAAGAAGCTCACCGACGACGTCCGGCGGCCGTATGTCGTCGCGCTGGGCGGCGCCAAGGTCTCCGACAAGCTGGCCGTCATCGACGAGCTGCTCGGCAAGGCGGACCGGCTGCTCATCGGCGGCGGCATGGCCTACACCTTCCTGAAGGCCAAGGGCTACGAGGTCGGCAAGTCCCTCCTCCAGGAGGACCAGCTCCCGGCCGTCACCGAGTACATCGCGCGGGCCGAGAAGACCGGCGTCGAGCTGGTGCTGCCCGTCGACGCGCTGGTCGCGACCGACTTCCCGGACCTGAAGACGAAGGCCCCGGCCCACCCGACGGTGGTGGCCGCGGACTCCATTCCTGCCGACCAGGAGGGCCTGGACATCGGTCCGGAGACCCGCAAGCTGTACGCCTCGAAGCTCGCCGACGCGGCCACCGTCTTCTGGAACGGCCCCATGGGCGTCTTTGAGCACCCCGACTACGCCGAGGGCACCAAGGCCGTCGCCCAGGCGCTCGTCGAATCCCCGGGCTACACCGTGGTCGGTGGCGGCGACTCCGCCGCTGCCGTCCGCATCCTGGGCTTCGACGAGTCGGCATTCGGCCACATCTCGACCGGCGGCGGCGCCTCCCTCGAGTACCTCGAGGGCAAGACGCTCCCCGGCCTCGCCGCACTGGAGGACTGAAGCTCGATGAGCACCCGCATGCCGCTGATGGCGGGCAACTGGAAGATGAACCTCAACCACCTCGAGGCCATCGCACACGTCCAGAAGCTCGCCTTCGCCCTGGCGGACAAGGACTACGAGGCCGTCGAGGTCGCCGTCCTGCCGCCGTTCACCGACCTGCGCTCCGTGCAGACCGTGGTCGAGGGCGACAAGCTGAGGATCAAGTACGGCGCCCAGGACATCTCGGCGCACGACTCCGGCGCCTACACCGGCGAGGTCTCCGGCCCGATGCTGGCCAAGCTGAAGTGCACCTACGTGGTGATCGGCCACTCCGAGCGACGGCAGTACCACCAGGAGACCGACGACCTGGTGAACGCCAAGGTCAAGGCCGCCTTCAAGCACGGTCTGACCCCGATCATGTGCGTGGGCGAGGAGCTGGAGGTCCGCGACGCGGGCAACCACGTCACGCACACGCTCGCCCAGGTCGAGGGCGGTCTGAAGGACCTGCCGGCCGAGCAGGTCGAGTCGATCGTGATCGCGTACGAGCCCGTCTGGGCCATCGGTACCGGCAAGGTCTGCGGCGCCGACGACGCGCAGGAGGTCTGCGCGGCCGTCCGCGGCAAGATCGCCGAGCTGTACACGCAGGACGTGGCCGACAAGGTCCGGATCCAGTACGGCGGCTCGGTGAAGGGCGGCAACGTCGCCGAGATCATGGCGAAGCCGGACATCGACGGTGCCCTGGTCGGCGGCGCCTCGCTGGATGCGGACGAGTTCGTCAGGATCGTCCGCTTCCGCGATCAGTGAGTGTGCCGTAGGCGCGATCCGTCGTACTCTTGCGGGGCCGGGACTCAGCCGTGGAACGTGAGGTTTCAACAAGAGGTCCGGCCCCGTCGTCCATCCGACTCCGAGGAAGTTGGTCCAGCCGTGGTTTTGGGGTTCTCGATCGCCCTGATCGTCTTCAGCCTGCTGCTGATGCTGCTGGTGCTGATGCACAAGGGGAAGGGCGGCGGCCTCTCCGACATGTTCGGTGGCGGCATGCAGTCCTCCGTCGGCGGCTCCTCAGTCGCCGAGCGCAACCTCGACCGGATCACCATCGTGATCGCTCTGCTCTGGTTCGCGTGCATCGTGGTGCTCGGCATCCTGATGAAGATCAACAATTAGCGTCTGCCGTTCATCCGGCAAACGTCACATTGAGTACGTAACGCCCCATGTTCGGTGCGGGTCTTCGGACGCGGCCTATCATGGGGCGTGCGTCCTGGGGCGGGGGTAACTCCCATCACTGGACGCGCGTTGGGCCTTACGTAGACTGAGGCGCTCGCAGCGAAGCGAAACGCCGACTCGCTTCGCGGCACCATCACGCAGGGAGTTACGACCGTGGCAAGTGGCAACGCGATCCGAGGAAGCCGGGTCGGGGCGGGGCCGATGGGCGAGGCCGAGCGCGGCGAGTCCGCGCCGCGTCTGCGCGTCTCCTTCTGGTGCTCCAACGGGCACGAGACGCAGCCGAGCTTCGCCAGCGACGCGCAGGTTCCCGACACCTGGGACTGCCCGCGCTGCGGCTTTCCGGCCGGACAGGACCAAGACAACCCGCCCGACCCGCCGCGCACCGAGCCCTACAAGACGCACCTCGCCTATGTGCGGGAGCGGCGCAGCGACGCGGACGGCGAGGCGATCCTCGCCGAGGCGCTCGCCAAGCTGCGGGGCGAGATCTAGTGCTGTGACCGGGAAGGTTCACCGGCTCGCGACGCCCGGCACGGCACCTCGCCGCGTTGTCGCATCGCCCGCGTACATCCAGTACGCGGGCGACACTCCGCCTTGCGATGCACCGCACCGGACGCCGCGAGCTTCCGGCAAACCTTCCCGGCCACAGCACTAGACATCGTGGTCCGGCCGGGCACCGAAGGGTGGCCGGCCGGAGCTGCTTCCTGGGCCCGGTGGCGGTCGCCTTCGCGCCGCTGGTCGGTGCTGCCTCTCACGGTGTGCGCATCGCGCATCGTGAGGGGGGAGCCGTGGCGACGATCGAGGCTGTGGGCGTGCGCGCGCCCGCGTGCGCGGACGTACGGGCTGAAGGTGCCCACGCTGCTGACGGCCGTCCTCTTCGTACTCGCCGTCCACCTCGTTGACCACCGTCCACCTGACGTACGTACCTGTGGGTGCGCCGCGGGACGGCGCGACGACGGGTCGCCCCACGCCCTGATCAACTAGGTTGAGTCGGCAGCGGGGCGAGGTACGCAGCAGTACAGCGAGGAAGAAGGCTGAAGTCCGAGATGAACGCAGACAGCCGTACCAGGCTCGACCGGACGCCCGAGTGGATCGCTCTGGCCGAGCACCGCGAGGAACTCGGCGAGGTGCACCTGCGCGACCTGTTCGCGGCTGACCCCGGGCGCGGCAGCGGGTACGTCCTCCAGGTCGGGGACCTCCACGTCGACTACTCCAAGCACCTGGTCACCGACGAGACGCTGCGGCTGCTGCGCGAGCTGGCCACCGCAGCGGATGTGTTCGGGTTGCGCGATGCCATGTTCCGCGGCGAGAGGATCAATACGACCGAGGGCCGTGCGGTCCTGCACACCGCGCTGCGCGCCCCGCGGGGGGCGGTGGTGGAGGTGGACGGTGAGAACGTGGTGCCGCGGGTGCACGCGGTGCTCGACAAGATGGCCGCCTTCGCGGACAAGGTCCGCTCGGGCGGGTGGACGGGGCACACCGGCAGGCGGATCCGCACGGTGGTCAACATCGGCATCGGCGGCTCGGACCTGGGCCCGGCGATGGCCTACGAGGCGCTGCGCGCCTGGACCGACCGCTCGCTGGACGTCCGGTTCGTCTCCAACGTGGACGGCGCGGACCTGCACGAGGCGATCCGGGACCTGGACCCGGCGCAGACGTTGTTCGTCGTGGCGTCCAAGACCTTCACCACCGTCGAGACGATCACGAACGCGGCCTCGGCCCGTTCCTGGCTGGTGGAGGGGCTCGGCGAGGAGAAGGCGGTCGCCCGGCACTTCGTGGCGCTGTCGACGAACGCCGGGAAGGTCGCCGAGTTCGGCATCGACCCGGACAACATGTTCGAGTTCTGGGACTGGGTCGGCGGCCGCTACTCCTACGACTCGGCGATCGGCCTGTCCCTGATGATCGCCGTCGGGCCGGAGCGTTTCCGGGAGATGCTCGAGGGCTTCCGCATCGTCGACGAGCACTTCCGTACCGCGCCCGCCGGGTCCAATGTGCCGCTGCTGCTGGGCCTGCTGGGTGTCTGGTACGGCAATTTCCTCGGCGCCCAGTCGCACGCGGTGCTGCCGTACTCGCACTACCTGTCCAAGTTCACCGCCTATCTCCAGCAGTTGGACATGGAGTCCAACGGCAAGTCCGTGGACCGCGACGGGCAGCCGGTGGACTGGCAGACGGGCCCGGTGGTGTGGGGCACGCCCGGCACCAACGGGCAGCACGCCTACTACCAGTTGCTCCACCAGGGCACCAAGCTGATCCCGGCCGACTTCATCGGCTTCGCGGAACCGGTCGCCGGCCTCGCCCCCGGACTGGTCGCCCAGCACGACCTGCTGATGGCCAACTTCTTCGCCCAGACCCAGGCGCTGGCCTTCGGCAGGACCCCGGACGAGGTGCGTGCCGAGGGGGTGCCTGAGGAACTGGTGGCGCACAAGACGTTCAAGGGCGACCACCCGACGACGACGATCCTGGCCACCGAGCTGACCCCGTCGGTCCTCGGCCAGCTCATCGCCCTGTACGAGCACAAGGTGTTCGTCCAGGGCGCGATCTGGCACATCGACTCCTTCGACCAGTGGGGCGTGGAGCTCGGCAAGGTCCTCGCCAAGCGGGTCGAGCCCGCGCTGACCGACGGCGCCGACATCCCGGGCCTCGACGAATCCACCAAGGCGCTCGTCGCCAAGTACCGCGCCCTGCGCGGTCGTTAGCGGTCACGCGGCACGGGGGGCGGGCGGCGCGGGGCCGTCCGCCTCGACGCGGGCGGACGGCGGTCCAAGGCCGCCGGATCACCGCTCGGGCCACCGGGCTCGGGCCACCGGGCTCGGGCCACCGGGCTCGGGCCATCGGGGTCGGGCCCCCGCGCTCGGGCCACCGCGCTCAGGCCACCGCGCTCAGGGTGTCCGCGAGCCGCCGTCGTGCCGCGCGGGCCGCGGGCAGGGCGGCCAGGGCGGCCGCGCCCAGCACGGCGGCCGCACCGAACAACAGGAGCAGCACCGGGGACGGCCCCTGGGCCAGCCCCGCACCGATCCCGCTGGAGCGGCCCTGGGCGTCGATCAGCCAGTGGGCGAGCGGGATCCCGAGCGCCGTGCCGACGGCGACCGAGGCCAGCGCGGTGCAGGCGGTGGACGTGACGGTGATCGCGGTGATCTGCCGCGGGGAGAGGCCGATCGCCTTCAGGGCGAGCAGGTCCCGCTCGCCCTCGCGGACGGTGCCGCCGATCGCGGTCAGCAGCTCGATCAGCCCGATGAGCGCGAGGACGGCGATCAGCCCGGCGACGACTCCTCGCAGCGGCGACAGCCCGTCCGCCGGATTCACCACCGGATGCACGTCCAGGCGCCCGTGGGCGGCCGCGGCCAGCCGGCCGGCGACCTCGTGCGGATCGGCGCCCGGTCGGAGCCGGAGCTGGTAGAGGGTGGGACGCAGCCGCGGGTCGTTGTCGCGGAGGGTGTCGAGCGAGGTGGAGATGACCCGCCCGGCGTTCTCCGGCTCGATGCTGCGGCCCACGATGTGCAGGATCTGCGGCTGGTCGCCCACCGTCATCCGCACCCAGTCGCCGACGCGCACCTGCAGCAGGTCGAGCAGACCCTGGCCGGCCACCGCCTCGTCGGGACCCCGCGGGGGGCGCCCGTCGGCCAGGGCGTAGGGGTAGGGGTCCTGCCGGGTGCCCAGGCCGCGCAGGGCGATGGTGGCCGTCTGGCCCGGCACGAGGGCCGCGACCTCCACCCCCGGGTAGGCCGTGGCGACCTGCGAGCTGCCGTTCAGCAGGGAACGGGCCGCCGTGTCCCCGAGACCGCCGTCGGGGCGCACGGTGAGGGCGGCCGGGAGACCGACCTGCTCGGGGCTGCTGTGGAAGCGGTCGATGGTGGTCCACGCGCTCATCGCCACCACCATCAGCAGCAGCGGCAGCGCCAGCCGGGCGATCGTGGCCAGCGACCGGGGACGACGCGTGAACGCCTGGTGCCAGCCCAGGACCAGCGCGGGCGGCAGCCGCAGTCCGAGGGCCCTGCGCGCCACGCCCGACAGCCGCCCGCCGGCCGGTGCCGCGGGCCGCGGCACCGGCACCGGAGGCACCCGCCCCGCCCGCCAGGCCGCCAGCCCCGTGGTCGCGGCGATGAACAGCACGGCTCCCACCGGCACCGTGAACAGCGCCACCGTGTGGTCGGGCAGCCCCTGCCACACACCGATCGCGTCGCCGAGCCGGCCCGGGATCCTCCGGCCCAGGCCCTGGGTCAGGGCCGCGGCGGCCAGCGCGCCCAGCAGCGCGTAGGCCACGTGCTGGAGCAGGAAGATCCGTACGACCTGGCCGGGTGTGAAGCCGATCGCCTTCAGCACCGAGATGTCCCGCAGATGGCCGCGGATGCGGGTGCCGATCGCCCCGTGCACCGCGAACCCGGCGGCGATCAGCGAGCCCAGGCCGAACAGGCCCAGTACCTGGCCCAGCAGCCGGTTGTCGCCCTGCGCCTCGGACCGGGCCTGCCGCCAGGTGGAGACCTCGTCGACCGCGCCGGCGCCCAGCACGGTGACGGCCCGCTGGACGGCGTAGTCCGTGTCACCGGGGTCGGTCAGGCGCAGCCCGGTCACCTGGCCGCCGGGGTTGCGCACGGCGGACGGCGGCGCCCAGACGAGCCCCGGCTCCTCCCCGGGGCTGTAGCGGGGTTCGGCGCTGTCGGCGATGCCGAGGACGGTCAGGGTCCGGGTCGTGCCGGGCAGGGTGAGCGTGTCACCGGGCTCGGCCAGCAGCGCCCGGGCGAGGCGGCTCTCCAGCACCACGCCGTCGGGGTGGGCGGGGTCGAGCCAGCGGCCGGAGGTGAGCAGCGGGCGGCCCACGGAGGGCAGCCGGGGGGTGCCGCGCAGTTCGACGGAGGCGCGGGTGCCCCGTGAGACGACCGTGGTGGACTCGGTGGGGTACGGGCCGGTGACGGCCTCGACGCCGTCCAGGACTGTGAGCCGGCGGGCGTCGGCCGAGGGGGCGGTGTGGATCCAGACATGGGCGCCGTGTGCCTGCGTGAAGATCCGCTGCCAGGGGTTGGTCGCATAGCCGAACAGGGCCGTGGCCAGCAGGAGCGAGGCGACGACGCCGGCGGTGGCGAGCACGAGGAACAGCGCCTCGCCGCGGTGCGTCCGCAGATCGGAGTGCGCCCAGCGCAGGGTGGCTCGCACCGGCCTCAGCCCCTCGGCCCTGTCGTCACATTCGCGTCGTCCGCCCGAAGGGCGGGCCGCGCGGCGTCGTGGGGGTCCCCCCGCTCGAGCGGAGCCGAGAGTGGGGGAGCGTGCTCTCGGCGTGCCGGGCTCTGACCCACGTACTGGATGTACTTGGGTCCGGGCCAGGGGCGGCGAGTGGGGGTGCCCCCTGCTCGAAGAGCTTGGGGGAGCGTGCATGGCGTCGCACGGCAGACGGGAATGTGACGACAGGGCCTGGGCCCGTGCGGGGCGCGGCGGGGGCCCGGCGCGTGTGCCGGCCGCCCCGCACGGCCGTCCCTCGGCAGCTGGTCGTCCACCGCAGTCAGTCCTTCAGCTCCAGCACACCCGAGATCCCCGGACGCCGCGACGGCGTGCCGTCCAGCTCCGCGTCGTCGGCGATGCGGCCGTCGAAGAAGCTGATCACCCGGTCCGCGGCGCTCGCCAGCCGGGCGTCGTGGGTGACCAGCAGGATGGTCTGGCCGCGCTGGTGGAAGCGCGAGAGCAGCCGCATCACCTCGCGGGTGCCCTTGCTGTCGAGGCTGCCCGCGGGCTCGTCGGCGAGCAGCAGCGGCGGATGGTTCACCAGGGCCCGGGCCAGCGCCACCCGCTGCTGCTCGCCGCCGGACAGCTCGCCCGGCATGCCGCGCTGTTTGCCCTCGAGGCCCAGCTCGGCCAGCAGCTCCTGCCGCTCGGACCGCGCCTGCCTGGGCGACCGGCCGGCGAGCAGTGCCGGCAGTTCGACGTTGTCCGCGACCGACAGGTTGGACACCAGGTTGAAGAACTGGAAGACGATCCCGATGCGCTTCCTGCGCTCCACGGCCCAGCGCGCCTCGGTGTAGGAGTCGGTGCACTCGCCGTCGAGCCAGATGCTGCCGCGGTCCGGCCGCTGCAGCCCGCCCAGCAGGTGCAGCAGCGTCGACTTTCCGGCCCCCGACGGGCCGGTGACGGCCACGAACTCGCCCTGCCGCACGCGCAGATCGACGCCGCGCACGGCGTGCGCCGGCGCGCCCTCGCCGTAGTGGGTCTTGACGAGGCCCTCGGCCCGCAGCAGAGGAGCGGGGCTGTCGCTCACTCCAGCTCCTCCAGTTCCTCCTGGCACCGCTCCAGCCAGTCGAGGTCGGCCTGCAGATGCAGCATCGCGCCCTCGATCAGCAGGTGGGCGATCCGGTTGTCGCGGTCTTCGGCGGCGGCCAGTCTCGACAGGTTGCGCATGGTGGTGAGGTATTGGCGCCGCTGCTTGTTGATCAGGGCGATCTGGTCGGCGAGACCGGTCTGCGGGGCGAGGGCCAGCTTCATGAAGAACTCGTCGCGCACCCGGGGCTCGTCCGCCGTCTCCTCGAACCAGGCGCGCAGCGCCTCCCGCCCGGCGTCGGTGAGGTGGTAGATCTTCTTGTTGGGTCGGCTGGACTGCTCGATCTCCTCGCCCTCGATCAGTCCGGACTTCTCCAGACGGCCGAGGGTGACGTAGATCTGGCCGACGTTGGGCTGAGGGTACGCGGAGCCCAGCAGTTGCTCAAGGTCCTGCTTGAGCTCGTAGCCGTGGGCCGGGCCGCGCGAGAGGAGAGCCAGGAGAGCCAGGCGCACTCGTGCTGTCCTCCTCGCGTGCTCGTCATGTGCTCCAGGCCCTAGTATCGCCCATACCTAACAGGTATACATGGCCCTGACTCGGGCGAGGGTGCCCGGTGCCGGTGTACAGGGAGGAACCTATGCGGTGGATGCGCGCCGCCGGTAGGGGCCTTCTTGTCCTTGCTGTGGTCATGACCGGTTACATCACCCCGGGCGCCCGGGCCGACGAGGGGGCCGCGCACGGCCGTGGCCCGCTCACCCTGGCGACCGCGGGCGACCTCACCGGCTACCTCGGCCCGCTGCTGGAAGGCTGGAACCGCACCCATCCCGGCGAGCGCGTCACCCTCGTCGAGCTCCCGGACTCGGCCGACGAGACCCACGCGCAGATGACCACCGATCTCCGGGGCGGGGACCGCGGCCGCTTCGACGTCCTCAACATCGACGTCGCGTGGACCTCCGAGTTCGCGGCGGCGGGCTGGATCCGGCCGCTGCCGCGCGACCGCTTCCCGCTGGCGAGCTTCCTGCCGCCGGTCGTGGGCACGGCGACCTACGACGGCCGGCTGTACGCCGTGCCGTACGTGACCAACGCCGGTCTGCTGCTCTACCGCAAGGACATCCTCGCCGAGGAGGGCGTGCGGCCACCGCGCACCTGGGCCGAACTGGAGCGGGACGCGAGAACCATCGCCCCGAAGTACGGACTCGACGGCTACGCGGGCCAGTTCCTGCCGTACGAGGGCCTCACCGTCAACGCGGCGGAGGCGGTGTACTCGGCGGGCGGCACGATCCTCGGCGACGAGGGCGAACGCGTCACGGTGAACTCGGCGGCGGCCCGCGAGGGCATCGGGTTCCTCGCCCGGGGTGTGCGCGAGGGCTGGATACCCAAGGCGGCGCTGACGTACAAGGAGGAGGAGTCCAAGCAGGCGTTCCAGGACGGCCATCTGCTCTTCCTGCGCAACTGGCCCTATGCGTACGTCGTCGCCTCCGCCAGGGGATCCGCGGTCGCCGGCAAGGTCGGCGCCGTGCCGCTGCCGGGCCCCAGCGGGCCGGGGACCAGTGTCCTGGGCGGCTCCAATCTGGCCGTCAACACCCACGCGCGGCACCCCGATTCGGCCGCGCGGCTGATCGCGTACCTCACCAGCGAGCGCGTCCAGCGCCAGGTGCTCACCCGCGGCGCGCTGCCGCCCGTACGGGCCGCGCTGTACGACGACCCCGAGCTGGTGCGGGAGTTCCCGTATCTGCCGACGCTGCGGGCGAGCGTCCGCGCGGCCGCCCCGCGTCCGAAGAGCCCGCGCTACGACCAGGTCAGCCTGGCGGTGCAGGCGGTCATGCACGACGCGCTGACCGGGCACGAGACGCCCGAGTCGGCGGTGCGCCGGCTGGCGCGCGAGCTCGCGTCGATCTCCCACCGCTGACCGTCACCCCTCTCCTAGTTACTTGTTAGGTAACGCGGACGTCTCTCTTCGCTTCGAAGTAAGCCGATACGTCCGCATTTGTAAGGTCAACTGTCCAGTAGTTTACCGCTTTTCATTGACACTCCAATGTCACGCCTACTTAACATGCATGCATAACCGTAAGCACGCACAGACAGGTCGACGGGGTGAGTCTCAAGCGCATCCGCACCCACCGCTGGTGGCGCGACGCAGTGATCTACCAGGTGTACGTCCGCAGCTTCCTGGACAGCACCGGCGACGGCATCGGTGATCTGGCCGGAGTCCGGGCCGGACTCCCGTATCTCAAGAAGCTCGGCGTCGACGGGATCTGGCTGAGCCCCTTCTACCCCTCGCCGCAGCACGACCACGGCTACGACGTGGCCGACTACTGCGGCGTCGACCCCGTCTTCGGCGACCTCGCCGAGTTCGACCTGCTCGTGGCGGCCGCCCGGCGGCTCGGCGTCAGGGTGCTGCTCGACATCGTCCCCAACCACTGCTCCCACGAGCACCCGTGGTTCCGCGAAGCCCTCGCCGCCGCCCCCGGCAGCCCCGCCCGGGCCCGCTTCCACTTCGCCGACGGCCGCGGCCCGGACGGCTCCGAGCCGCCCAACAACTGGCACGCCATGTTCGGCGGACCGGCCTGGAGCCGCGTCACCGAGGCGGACGGCCGCCCCGGCCAGTGGTACCTGCACATGTTCACGCCCGAGCAGCCCGACTGGAACTGGCGCACCCCCGACGTCGCCGACCACTTCGACCATGTGCTCCGCTTCTGGCTCGAGCGGGGCGTGGACGGCTTCCGCATCGATGTCGCCGCCGGCCTCTTCAAGCACCCCGCGCTGCCCGACTCCCCGGACCCCGAGGCCGACGCCCGCACCCGCGACTCCGTCAACCCGCTCGCCTGGAACCAGCCCGAGGTGCACGAGGTGTGGCGGCACTGGCGGGCGGTGTGCGAGGAGTACTCGGCGGGCGACGGCCGCGAGCGCCTCCTGGTCGGCGAGGTCTCCGTGCCGACCGCCCGGGAACACGCGCGGTACGTCCGGCCCGACGAACTGCACCAGGCGTTCTTCTTCGACCTGCTCAGCGCCCCCTGGAACGCCGACGCCTTCCGCAAGGTCATCTCCGAGGCGATGCAGGACATAGCCGGCACCGGCTCCACGGTCACCTGGGTCCTCAACAACCACGACCAGGTCCGCACCGTCACCCGCTACGGCGAGCCCACGACCGGCGGCAGCGGCCTCGGCGCCGCCCGCGCCCGCGCCGCCGCGCTGCTGATGCTGGCGCTGCCCGGGGCCGCCTACATCTACCAGGGCGAGGAACTGGGCCTGCCCGAGGTCGTCGACCTGCCCGACGACGTGCTCACCGACCCGATCTTCCGCCGCACCGGCAGCCGCGCCCGCATCCGCGACGGCTGCCGGGTGCCGCTGCCGTGGTCGGGCACGGCCTCCCCGTTCGGCTTCACCTCCGGTGCCGAGGGCGCCAAGCCGTGGCTGCCGCAGCCGGAGTGGTTCGCCGAGCACGCCACCGACCGCGCCCTGGCCGACACCCGCTCCTTCTGGCATCTCTACCGCGACGGCCTCCAACTGCGTGCCGCGCTGGATCAGTTGGGAGAAGGCACGCTGCGCTGGCTGGACACCCCGCCCGGTGTCCTCGCCTTCGTCCGCGGCGACGACCTCGTCTGCGCCGTCAACTTCACCACCGCGCCCACGCCCGCGCCGGTCGCCGGCACGCCCCTGCTGTCCAGCGGACCCTGCCCGGCCGGAGTGCTCCCAGGCTCCACGGCCGCCTGGTGGATCAGCGACGGCACCGGCCTCTGATCCCGTCACCTCCCTCCCCGTCACCTCCCCAACCCGAAGGGACATCAACGATGATGAGACGACGTACCACCCTGCTCACCGGCTGCACCACCCTCGCCCTGGCACTCGGGGCGACCGCCTGCGGCGGCAGCGGCCCGGTCTCCGCCGGCGGCGGGGACAAGGCGCTCAGCGGCCAGACGGTCACCGTGGCCGGTGTCTGGTCCGGCAGTGAGCAGAAGAACTTCCAGAAGGTGCTGGACGCCTTCGCCGAGAAGACCGGCGCCAAGACCCAGTTCGTCTCCACCGGCGACAACGTCTCCACCGTCGTCGGCAGCAAGATCGAGGGCGGCAACGCCCCCGACGTCGTGATGGTTCCGCAGGTCGGCGTGCTCCAGCAGTTCGCGAAGAAGGGCTGGCTCACCCCGCTGTCCCCGACCGCCCGGAAGACCGTGGACGCCGACTACGCGAGCGTGTGGAAGACGTACGGCAGCGTCGACGGCACCCTCTACGGCCTGTACTTCAAGGCCGCCCACAAGTCGACCGTCTGGTACAGCCCCGACGCCCTCACGCAGGCCGGCGTCAAGCCTCCGACGACGTACGACGACATGCTGAAGGCCGGGCACACGGTCTCCGACTCGGGCCTCGCCGCCTTCTCCGTCGCCGGGCAGGACGGCTGGACGCTCACCGACTGGTTCGAGAACGTCTACCTCTCCCAGGCCGGACCCGAGAAGTACGACGCCCTCGCCACGCACAAGCTGAAGTGGACCGACGCGAGCGTGGTCAAGGCGCTCGGCACGCTCGGCAAGCTCTTCAAGGACAAGCAGCTGATCGCGGGTGGCCAGAAGGAGGCCCTCAACACCGACTTCCCCGGCTCCGTCGAGAAGGTCTTCGGGCCCAAGCCGGAGGCCGGCATGGTCTACGAGGGCGACTTCGTCGCCGGGGTCGCCCATGACCAGTTCGCCAAGAGCATCGGGAAGGACGCGAACTTCTTCCCGTTCCCCGCGGTCGACGGCGGCACCGCACCCGTGGTCAGCGGCGGCGACGCGGCGGTCGTCCTCAAGGACGGCAAGAACGCCAAGGCCGGCATGAAGCTCCTGGAGTACCTCGCGACCCCCGAGGCCGCGGCCGTGTGGGCGAAGGCGGGCGGCTTCCTGTCCCCGAACAAGCACCTCGACCTCTCCTCCTACGGCGACGACGTCACCCGTGCGACCGCCAAGTCCCTCGTCACGGCGGGCGACTCGGTCCGCTTCGACATGTCCGACCAGGCGCCGGCGGCCTTCGGCGGCACCAAGGGCGCGGGCGAGTGGAAGCTGCTGCAGGACTTCCTGCGCGACCCGTCCGACCCGCAGGCGACCGCGGCGAAGCTCGAGGCCGCGGCGGCCAAGGCGTACCAGGGCTGACCTGCCGTGACCGCCACCACGCTCGTGAAAGAGGCGAGTCCACCGCCCGTCGCACTCGCCGCCCGCTCGCGGCGCCTGCGGCGGCGCGGGCGGTTGATCGCCCTGCTGTTCGTCTTCCCCGCGCTGCTCCTGCTCGGCGCCCTCGTCGTCTACCCGGTGCTGTTCTCGATCGGCCGCAGCTTCTTCGACGCGTCCGGCACCCGCTTCGTGGGGGGCGACAACTACACGGAGATGTTCCGTGACCCCACGACGCTCAAGGCCATCCGCAACACCACCATCTGGGTGGTCGTCGCTCCGACGCTGCTGACCGGCCTGGGCCTGGTCCTGGCCGTCCTGGTGGAGAAGGTCCGCTGGGCCACGGCGTTCAAACTGCTGCTGTTCATGCCGATGGCGGTGTCCTTCCTCGCCGCCGGCATCATCTTCCGGCTCGCCTACGACGAGGACCCGGACAAGGGCGTGCTCAACGCCGCCGCGGTCTCCGTCCACGACGCCTTCACCGGCACGTCGTCGTACCCGGCCGCACGGGCCCGTGACGGCCAGGGCCTCACCCGGGCCGGGGACGGCTCGTACCGGACGAGCGCCACCGTGTCGCCGGGCGACACCGTGACCCTCGGGCTCGTCGGCGTCCTGCCCAAGGACCTGCCCGCGGGCGCCGAGCCCGCCTACGCGGCGGCCGGACGCCACGCCGCCGCCGGTGAACTGCGCGGTGTGGTCTACCTGGACTTCGCGCCCGGCGGTGGAGGGCGGCAGGGGAAGGTCGACCGGCGGGAGAGCGGGCTGCCGGGGATGAAGGTCGAGGCGGTCCGCGACGGGCGCACCGTCGCGCGCACGGCGACCGCGTCCGACGGCTCCTTCCGCTTCGGGCAACTCGGCTCCGGGGCGTACACGGTGCAGCTCCCGGCGTCGAACTTCGCGCCGCCCTACCAGGGCATCTCCTGGCTCGGGCCGACACTGGTCACCCCGGCCGTCATCGGGGCGTACCTGTGGATCTGGACCGGCTTCGCGATGGTGCTCATCGGCGCCGGGCTGTCCACCCTGCCGCGGGACGCCCTGGAGGCGGCACGGATGGACGGCGCCAACGAGTGGCAGATCTTCCGGCGGATCACCGTGCCGCTGCTGGCACCCGTGCTGACCGTGGTGTTCGTGACGCTGGTGATCAACGTGATGAAGGTCTTCGACCTCGTCTACATCATCGCGCCCGGGCCGGTGCAGGAGGACGCCACCGTGCTCGCCACGCAGATGTGGCTGGTGTCCTTCGGCGGTGGGAACAACCAGGGGCTCGGCAGCGCCCTCGGCGTGCTGCTCCTGCTGCTGGTGATCCCCGCGATGGCCTTCAACGTCCGCCGTTTCCGAAGGAGTCAGCGATGAACGCGGTCAGGCGCGGTCTGGGCAACGGGGTGGTACAGGCCTTCCTCGTGGTGATCGGCCTGGTCTGGCTCACGCCGCTGGCGGGGCTGTTCCTGTCCTCGCTGCGCTCCACCCAGGACACCGCCAAGGGCGGCTGGTGGACGGCGCTGGCCAGTCCCGGGCAGCTGTCCTTCGACAACTACTCGGCGCTACTGAAGAACGCGGGGATCACCCAGGCGTTCTGGAACACCGTGCTGATCTCGGTGCCGGCGACGGTGCTCGTCGTCGTCATCGCGGCCCTCGCCGGATACGCCTTCGCGTGGCTGGACTTCCCGGCGCGCGAGCCGATCTTCCTGCTGGTGGTGGCCCTGCTGGTGGTACCCGTGCAGATCGGGCTGCTGCCGGTCGCCAAACTCTTCGGGCAGCTCGGGCTGTTCGGCACGATCCCCGGTGTCGTGCTCTTCCACGTGGCGTACGGTCTGCCCTTCGCCGTCTTCCTGCTGCGCAACTACTTCGCGGAGATGCCGCGGGAGATGCTGGAGGCGGCGCGGATGGACGGCGGGAGCGAGTGGCGCATCTTCGTCCAGCTGGTGCTGCCCGTGGGACGGCCCGCCATCGCCAGCCTCGCCATCTTCCAGTTCCTGTGGGTGTGGAACGACATGCTGGTGGCGCTGCTGTTCGCCGACAGTTCCTCGCAGCCGCTGACCGTGGAGCTGCAGTCCCAGATCAGGCAGTTCGGCAGCAACATCGATGTGCTGGCGCCCGGGGCGTTCCTGTCGCTGATCGTGCCGGTGGTGGTGTTCTTCGCGTTCCAGCGGCACTTCGTCCAGGGGGTCATGGCCGGATCGGTGAAGTGACCCCGTCGTGGGGGGGGGGGGGGGGGGGGGGGGGGGGGGGCGCGCGCCGCCCCCCCCCCCCCCC
Source organism: Streptomyces sp. NPDC007264 (assembly GCF_042869095.1). Taxonomy (NCBI): domain Bacteria; kingdom Bacillati; phylum Actinomycetota; class Actinomycetes; order Kitasatosporales; family Streptomycetaceae; genus Streptomyces; species Streptomyces sp. NPDC007264. The sequence continues at coordinate 192,199 of NZ_JBIAFD010000006.1, read as the reverse complement.
CCCCCCACCCCACTACGCTCCGAGCGCCCGCGACAGGGTGTAGATCAGCAGGCCGGCGAGGGAGCCGACCACTGTGCCG
>NZ_JBIAFD010000006.1:0-192111 GCF_042869095.1 Streptomyces sp. NPDC007264 | reverse complement strand
CGCGGCGCCGGCGGCGCCCCGGGGGGGCGGCCCGGCGCCCCCCCCCCCCCGCCCCCCCCCCCCCCCCCCCCCCCCCCCCCCCCCCCCCCCCCGCGACGAGGTCGTCCGCGCCGGGGACTCAGGCCGACGCCGGTGGGTACAGCGAGCGCGGCAGCCGGGAGGCCGCCGCCGCGTCCAGGAGCCACAGGGTGCGCGAGCGGCCGTACGCCCCCGCCGCCGGAGCCTGGATCTCGCCCGCGCCGGACAGCGCGATCGCCACGGCCTGCGCCTTGTCCTCGCCCGCCGCCAGCAGCCACACCTCCCGGGCCGACCGGATCGCCGGCAGGGTCAGGGTGATCCGGGTCGGCGGCGGCTTCGGCGCGCCGTGCACGCCCACCACCGTCCGCTCGGTCTCCCGCACCGCCGGCAGCTCCGGGAAGAGCGAGGCCACGTGCGTGTCGGGGCCGACGCCCAGCATCAGGACGTCGAAGGTCGGCGCGGCGCCGTGGTTCTCGGGCCCGGCGGCCCGGGCCAGCTCCGCCGCGTACGCCTCCGCAGCCGCCTCCACGTCGGCGCCGTACGGACCGTCCGACGCGGGCATGGCGTGCACGCGCTTCGGGTCCAGCGGGACCGAGTCGAGCAGCGCCTCGCGGGCCTGGGTGACATTGCGTTCCGGGTCGTCCTCCGGCAGGAAGCGCTCGTCGCCCCACCACAGGTCGAGCCGGCCCCAGTCGACCGCGTCCCGCGCGGGTGCGGCGGCGAGCGCGGCGAGCAGGCCGTTGCCGTTGCGGCCGCCGGTGAGCACGACCGAGGCGCAGCCGCGCGACGCCTGAGCGTCCACGACCTTGGTGATCAGACGGGCCGCCGCGGCCTGGGCCATCAGATCCTTGTCGCGGTGCACCACCAGCTGAGGCGTGCTCACTGTGCGGCCGCCCTCTCCTCGGGCGCGGGCTCCCGCGCCGGTGCCTGGGCCCCCGCCGCGGTGGGACCCTCGGCCGCCGCGGGGGTGCGCGCGTCGGCCGCGGCCGCGGGGGGCGTCTCGGCCGGCACCGCCTCCCCGGTCGCCGCGGCAGGTTCCGCGCCCGTGCGCAGCCGCTCCACGCCGTACCGCAGCGCCGACGCGTACGTGTCGTCCGGGTCGAGCCGGCGCAGCTCCTCCGCCATCAGCTCGGCGGTGTCGCGGCGCTTGAGCGCCACCGCCCGGTCGGGCTGCCCCTGGATGGAGAGCGTGGCGAGCGACCCGTCGGCCCGGTCCAGGACGATCGGGCCGCAGCTGGTGCCCAGCCGGACGGCGGTGAGGCCGGGGCCGGCGGAGAGGGCACGCCTGACGGGGACGTGCAGCCGGTCCGCGAGCCACATCGCCAGCAGCTCACAGCTCGGATTGAACTCCTCGCCCTCCACCTCGACCTCCTCGACCTGGCAGATGACCTGGTCGAGCGCCGCGGCCAGCATCGAGCGCCAGGGCGTGATGCGGGTCCACGACAGGTCCGTGTCGCCCGGCGTGTAGGCGTCGGCGCGGGCGCTGAGCTCCCGCACCGGCGACTCGGCGGCGTAGGTGTCGGTGACCCGGCGCTGCGCGAGGGCCCCGAGCGGGTCGTTGGCCGGATCGAGCGGCGCGTTCACCGGCCACCAGGCGACCACCGGGGCGTCCGGCAGCAGCAGCGGCAGCACCACCGACTGGGCGTGGTCCACGACCTCGCCGTACAGCCGCAGCACCACCGTCTCGCCGGTGCCCGCGTCCGCGCCCAGCCGCACCTCGGCGTCCAGCCGCGAGGACGTGCGGTCGCGCGGGGAGCGCGAGACGCGCTTGATGACCACCAGGGTGCGCGAGGGGTGCTCGCGCGAGGCGTCGTTGGCGGCCTTCAGGGCGTCGTAGGCGTTCTCCTCGTCGGTGACGATGACGAGGGTGAGCACCATGCCGACGGCGGGCGTGCCGATGGCACGGCGTCCCTGGACCAGCGCCTTGTTGATCTTGCTGGCCGTGGTGTCCGTGAGGTCGATCTTCATGGCCGGCGCCAGCTCCGTCCGTCTCGTCCGAGCATCTCGTCCGCCTCGACGGGCCCCCAGGTCCCGGCCGGGTACCGGGCGGGCCTGCCGTGCGTGTCCCAGTACTCCTCGATCGGGTCGAGGATCTTCCAGGACAGCTCGACCTCCTCCGTGCGCGGGAAGAGGTTCGCGTCGCCCAGCAGCACGTCCAGGATCAGGCGCTCGTACGCCTCCGGGCTCGACTCCGTGAAGGACTCGCCGTAGGCGAAGTCCATGGACACGTCCCGGATCTCCATGGAGGTGCCCGGCACCTTGGAGCCGAAGCGGACGGTGACGCCCTCGTCGGGCTGGACGCGGATGACGACCGCGTTCTGGCCCAGCTCCTCGGTGGCGGTGGTGTCGAAGGGGGAGTGCGGGGCGCGCTGGAAGACGACCGCGATCTCCGTCACCCGCCGGCCGAGCCGCTTGCCGGTGCGCAGGTAGAACGGCACGCCCGCCCAGCGGCGGTTGTCGATCCCGAGTCTGATCGCGGCGTAGGTGTCGGTCTTCGACGCGGGGTCGATGCCCTCCTCCTGGAGGTAGCCGACCGCCTTCTCGCCGCCCTGCCAGCCGGCCGTGTACTGCGCGAACACGGTGTCCCGCCCGAGGTCCCTGGGCAGCCGGACGGCCCCGAGCACCTTGGTCTTCTCGGCGGCGAGGGCGTCCGCGTCGAAGGAGGCGGGCTCCTCCATGGCGGTGAGGGCGAGCAGCTGAAGGAGGTGGTTCTGGATGACGTCACGGGCGGCGCCGATGCCGTCGTAGTAGCCGGCGCGGCCGCCGATGCCGATGTCCTCGGCCATGGTGATCTGCACATGGTCGACGAACGAGCGGTTCCAGATCGGCTCGAACATCGTGTTCGCGAAGCGGAGCGCCAGGATGTTCTGGACGGTCTCCTTGCCGAGGTAGTGGTCGATGCGGAAGACCTGGTCGGGAGCGAAGACCTCGTGCACGATCGCGTTGAGCTCCTCGGCCGACTTCAGGTCGTGGCCGAACGGCTTCTCGATGACCGCGCGCCGCCAGGACCCGCCGGTCTGGTCGGCCAGGCCGTGCTTCTTGAGCTGCTGGATGACCACCGGGAAGGACCTGGGCGGCACGGAGAGGTAGAAGGCGAAGTTGCCTCCGGTGCCCTGTGCCTTGTCCAGCTCCTCGATGGTGGCGCGCAGCCGCTCGAACGCGTCGTCGTCGTCGAAGGTGCCCTGGACGAAGCGCATGCCCTGGATGAGCTGCTGCCAGACCTCCTCGCGGAACGGCGTGCGGGCGTGCTGCTTGACGGCGTCGTGGACCTCCTGGGCGAAGTCCTCGTCCTGCCACTCGCGCCGGGCGAAGCCGACGAGCGAGAAGCCCGGGGGCAGCAGACCGCGGTTGGCCAGGTCGTACACGGCAGGCATCAGCTTTTTACGCGACAAATCGCCCGTGACGCCGAAGATGACCAGGCCCGACGGCCCCGCGATGCGCGGGAGCCGCCGGTCCGCGGCGTCACGAAGCGGATTCGCTTCGTGTGCGGAAGTCAAGATGTCAGCCCTCCGAGGGGGCGAGGCGCTCGAGTACCGCCTCGGTCGACTTGAGCAGGTCGTTCCAGGACGCCTCGAACTTCTCGACGCCCTCGGCCTCCAGGAGCCGGACCACCTCGTCGTACGAGATCCCGAGCTTCTCGACGGCGTCCAGGTCGGCGCGCGCCTGCCCGTAGGTGCCGGTGATGGTGTCGCCGGTGATCTCGCCGTGGTCCTCGGTGGCCGCCAGGGTGGCTTCCGGCATGGTGTTCACCGTGTTCGGCGCCACCAGGTCGTCCACGTACAGGGTGTCCTTGTACGCCTTGTCCTTGACGCCGGTGGAGGCCCACAGCGGACGCTGCCTGTTGGCCTGAGCCCTCTCCAGGGCGAGCCAGCGGTCGCTGCCGAACACCTCCTCGTACGCCTGGTAGGCGAGCCGCGCGTTGGCGACGGCCGCCCTGCCGCGCAGCACCTCGGCCTCCGGCGTGCCCAGTGCGTCGATGCGCTTGTCGATCTCGGTGTCCACCCGGGACACGAAGAACGACGCCACCGAGTGGATCGCGGACAGATCCAGGCCGCGCTCCCGCGCCTTCTCCAAGCCGGTCATGTACGCGTCCATGACCTCGCGGTAGCGCTCCAGCGAGAAGATCAGGGTGACGTTGACGCTGATGCCGTTGGCGATCGTCTCGGTGATCGCCGGGAGGCCGGCCTTCGTGGCCGGGATCTTGATGAGGGTGTTCGGGCGGTCGACCAGCCAGGCCAGCTGCCTGGCCTCGGCGACGGTGGCCCGGGTGTTGTGTGCCAGACGCGGGTCGACCTCGATCGACACCCGGCCGTCCTGGCCCTGGGTGGCGTCGAACACCGGTCGCAGGATGTCCGCGGCGTCCCGGACGTCCGCCGTCGTGATCATGCGGACCGCCTCTTCGACGGTGACCTTGCGGGCGGCCAGGTCGGCGAGCTGCTGCTCGTAGCCTCCCCCACTCTCGGCTTCGCTCGAGCGGGGGGACCCCCATCCCGCCGAGATCGCCTTCTGGAAGATCGTCGGGTTGGTGGTGACGCCCACGACGTGCTGCTGGTCGATCAGCTCGGCGAGGTTCCCGGACGTGATCCGCTTGCGCGAAAGGTCGTCCAGCCAGATCGCGACGCCCGCTTCGGAGAGGCGCTTCAGTGCGTCTGTCATGGAAAATGCATCTCCTACGTCTCGTGTATCAGCGTCAGCGCTGGGCCGCGGCGATGGATTCCCGGGCGGCGGCCGCGACGTTCTCGGCGGTGAAACCGAACTCGCGGAAGAGGACCTTGCCGTCCGCCGAGGCCCCGAAGTGCTCCAGGGACACGATGCGGCCGGCGTCCCCGACGTACTTGTGCCAGGTGAGACCGATCCCGGCCTCCACCGCGACCCGCGCCTTCACCGACGGCGGCAGGACGCTGTCCCGGTACCCCTGGTCCTGCTCCTCGAACCACTCCACGGACGGCATCGACACGACCCGTGTCGCCACCCCCTCGGCCTGGAGCCGCTCGCGCGCCTCGACCGCGATGTGCACCTCGGAACCGGTGGCGATCAGGATCACCTGCGGCTCGGCGCCCTGTCCGTCGGCCCCCTCGGCCTCGACCATCACATAACCGCCGCGCACGGTGTCCTCGTTGGGCTCGTACGTCGGCACGCCCTGACGGGTCAGCGCGAGACCGTGCGGAGCGCCCTTGCCCCACTCCTTGGTGTGCCGCTTGAGGATCTCGCGCCAGGCGATGGCGGTCTCGTTGGCGTCGGCGGGGCGGACGATGTTCAGGCCGGGGACGGCGCGCAGCGAGGCGAGGTGTTCGACGGGCTGGTGGGTGGGGCCGTCCTCGCCCAGGCCGATGGAGTCGTGGGTCCACACGTACGTCACCGGCAGGTGCATCAGTGCGGACAGGCGGACGGCGTTGCGCATGTAGTCGGAGAACACCAGGAACGTGCCGCCGAAGACGCGGGTGTTGCCGTGCAGGGCGATGCCGTTCATCTCGGCGGCCATGGCGTGCTCGCGGATGCCGAAGTGGAGGGTGCGGCCGTAGGGGTCGGCCTCCGGCAGCGGGTTGTCCGCGGGCAGGAAGGAGCTGGTCTTGTCGATGGTGGTGTTGTTCGAGCCGGCCAGGTCCGCGGAGCCGCCCCACAGCTCGGGGACGACCGCCCCCAGCGCCTGCAGCACCTTGCCCGACGCGGCACGCGTGGCGACGCTCTTGCCCACCTCGAAGACCGGGAGCTTCTCCTCCCAGCCGGTGGGCAGCTCGCCCTTGCCGATGCGGTCGAACTCGGCGGCGCGCTCCGGATGGCTGCTCCGCCACTCCTGGAGCGACTTCTCCCACTCGGCCCTGACCTGACGGCCGCGCTCCAGCGCCTTGCGGGTGTGGCCGATGACCTCGTCGGAGACCTCGAACGTCTTGTCCGGGTCGAAGCCGAGGACGCGCTTGGTGGCCGCGACCTCCTCCTCGCCCAGGGCCGAGCCGTGCGCGGCCTCGGTGTTCTGCGCGTTCGGGGCGGGCCAGGCGATGATCGAGCGCATCGCGATGAACGACGGACGGTCCGTGACCCTCTTGGCCTGCTGGATCGCGTCGTACAGGGCGTGCGGGTCCAGGTCGCCGTCCGGCTTCGGCGCCACGCGCTGCACATGCCAGCCGTACGCCTCGTACCGCAGAGCCGTGTCCTCGGAGACCGCGGTCTCCGTGTCGCCCTCGATCGAGATGTGGTTGTCGTCCCACAGCAGGATCAGGTTGCCGAGCTTCTGGTGACCGGCGAGCGAGGACGCCTCGGCGGAGATGCCCTCCTGCAGGCAGCCGTCACCGGCGATGCAGTAGACGAAGTGGTCGAAGGGGGACTCGCCCTGCGGGGCCTCCGGGTCGAACAGACCGCGCTCGTAGCGGGCGGCCATGGCCATGCCCACCGCGTTGGCGACGCCCTGGCCCAGCGGGCCGGTCGTCGTCTCCACGCCCGCCGTGTGGCCGTACTCCGGGTGACCCGGCGTCTTGGAGCCCCAGGTCCTGAAGGCCTTCAGGTCGTCGAGCTCCAGGCCGAAGCCGGCCAGGTAGAGCTGTGTGTAGAGAGTCAGGGACGAGTGGCCCGCGGACAGCACGAAGCGGTCACGGCCCACCCAGTCGGCGTCGGCCGGGTCGTGGCGCATCACCTTCTGGAAGAGGGTGTAGGCGGCCGGAGCCAGGCTCATCGCCGTACCCGGATGGCCGTTGCCGACCTTCTGTACGGCATCGGCGGCCAGGACGCGGGCGGTGTCGACGGCCCGCTGGTCCACCTCGGTCCACTCGAGGTCTGTGGTGGTCGGCTTGGTGCTCACCCTGGGTCAGGGCTCCTCTCCACATGTCGTCTGCCGGTGCACTGGGCGCCCACCGGCCGTTGACGAGCCTACCCTTGTAGGTACGTGCGTTTTTTCGAGTCACGCCGGACTGCCGGGAGCCGTCGGATCCGCTTCCCGACCGGCCTGATCGCCGTTCGCCACCTGAATACGCAGCCGGTCGTCCGACTGCTCAACCGAGCGCCCCACGTCTCTGCGCGCACGCCCCCATGGGTGGCGCGCCACCGGGTGACGCCGTACGCGCCCACGCGCCGCCCTCGGGAGCCGTGACCGTGCGTCGCGCCCTGGGGCCGACACTCCGCCCCTCCGCGGACCGGTGGACCGCACCCCCGCCGACGAGGGCCGCCAACACGACCGACCCCCAGGAGGGGCGGGCTGGGGGCAACGTCTAGAGTTGCCTGGGTACGCGCGAGCCTTTACCCCGAGTCCACAGACGGGGGGCTCGCTGGGATGTCTCTGTCAGGGGTGTACGTGACGGCCGTCGAATCCCGTCCGCCGGGAGTGCTCGCGACGAGCAGCAGCCGGGGCCAGCGGCCGTTTGGGGCCCGGGCCAAGGCGTTCGTTGCGCTGACCAAGCCGCGGATCATCGAACTGCTGCTGATCACCACCGTCCCGGTGATGTTCCTCGCCCAGCAGGGCGTGCCGAGCCTCCGGCTGGTGCTGCTCACCTGTCTCGGCGGCTACCTCTCCGCGGGCGGCGCCAACGCGCTGAACATGTACATCGACCGCGACATCGACGCCGTCATGGAGCGCACCTCGCAGCGTCCGCTGGTCACCGGAATGGTCAGCCCCGGCGAGTGCCTCGTCTTCGGCATCTCGCTGGCGGTCGTCTCGACGCTGCTGTTCGGTCTCACCGTCAACTGGCTGTCCGCCTGGCTGTCGCTCGGGGCGTTCCTCTTCTACGTCGTCGTCTACACGATGATGCTCAAACGGCGTACGGCGCAGAACATCGTGTGGGGCGGCATCGCCGGCTGCATGCCGGTCCTCATCGGCTGGTCCGCCGTGACGAACTCCCTGTCGTGGGCGCCGGTCGTCCTCTTCCTCGTCATCTTCTTCTGGACGCCGCCGCACTACTGGCCGCTGTCCATGAAGGTCAAGGACGACTACGCGCGCGCGGGTGTGCCGATGCTGCCCGTCGTCGCCTCGAACAAGGTGGTGGCCCGCCAGATCGTCCTCTACAGCTGGGTCATGGTCGCGGTCTCGCTGCTGCTCACCCCGCTCGGCTACACGGGCTGGTTCTACACGGCGGTCGCGCTGGCGGTCGGCGGCTGGTGGCTGTGGGAGGCGCACGCGCTGCAGCACCGGGCGAGGTCCGGGGTGACGGGCGCGAAGCTGAAGGAGATGCGGCTGTTCCACTGGAGCATCACCTATGTCTCGCTGCTGTTCGTCGCGGTGGCGGTGGACCCCTTCCTGCGCTGAGCCGCTTCCTGCGCTGAGCCGCTTCCTGCGCTGAGCCGTGGAGCGTGGTCAAGGCCACGCACCCCGCCCGTCGCCGTGGCGTCTACCCGTCGGTAGCATCCTGACCATGGCAGACACCAAGCAGGTTGACGAGGGCACGGACGCCCAGCAGGGCGCGGGGGCCGAGCGCAGGGCCGCCAAGCTCGCCAAGGAGATCAACGCCTTCGCAGCGGCGCACGGCGGCGCCGAGGGCCAGGTGGCGTACATCGGCCAGCGGGGCGCCCGGATCGTGCTCGTCGGCGCGGACGGCGGCTGGGGCGACCTCGTCGCACCGACGTACGCCGTCGCCGAGAAGGCGGTGCAGAAGGCGGGCATCACCGTCCACGAGGCGTTCGACGGTGAGTTCGCGGCCAAGGTGACGACCGGCCCGTACGAGTGGACGCGCATGGCGGGGATCCAGGTCGGCGGCCGCCGGGGCGCCTGAGCCGGACGGCCGCCGGGCGCCTGAGCCCGCGGTGGGGCGGGGGCGGTCCCGCCCCGCCCGGCGGGCACCGTGCGACCGGAGCAACACCTCACGCCCGGTTCACCCGTTAGGACTGAGGAGACACGGTCCAGTCGCGGGGAGTCCGGATGATCGAAACGCCGTCCCTGGTGGACCAGTACTGCCACGGCGTGCTGCGCACCGAGCTGGGACTCGGCACCTTCGAGGCCCACCTTGCCCGTACCGAGGGTCCGCCGGCCGCCGGCACCACCCTCTTCGACACCCAGACGGGTTTCGCCGTGCGCCGCTGGTGCCCGCCGCTGCTCGGTCTGGAGCCGCACTGCCCGCCCGCCCGCTATCTCGCCCGGCGCCGCGAACTCGGCGTCCTGGAGGCCGGGCGCAGGCTCCTGCGCGGCAGCGGCATCACCACGTACCTCGTCGACACCGGGCTGCCCGGCGACCTCACCGGACCCCGGGAGATGGCCTCGGCCGGGGATGCCGAGGCCCACGAGGTCGTCCGTCTGGAGCTGCTCGCCGAACAGGTGGCCGACACCTCCGGGACGGTGGAGTCGTTCCTCGCCAACCTCGCCGAGTCGGTGCACGGAGCGGCGGCGCACGCGGTGGCGTTCACCTCGCTCGCCGGCGTGCGGCACGGTCTGGCCCTCGCGCCGGAGCCGCCGGGACCGGGGGAGGTGCGGGGCGCGGCCGGCCGCTGGCTCGCGGACCGCCCGGTGGGAGGCCCGCTGTCGGACCCGGTGCTGCTGCGCCACCTGCTGTGGAGTGCGGTGGCCTCGGGGCGGCCCATCCAGCTCCACGCCGGGCTCGGCGAGCCGGGTCTGCGCATCGACCGCACCGACCCGGTCCTGCTCACCGACTTCGTGCGCGCCACGGCCGGGCTCGGCACCGACCTGGTCCTGCTGCACGGTTATCCGTACCACCGGCACGCCGCGCATCTGGCCGGGGTGTTCCCGCACGTGTACGCGGACCTCGGCGCGGCGCTCGCCCGGACGGGGGCCCGGGCCGCGGCCGTCGTCGCCGAGATCCTGGAGCTGGCCCCCTTCGGCAAGGTCCTCTTCTCCAGCGGCGCCCACGGCCTGCCCGAGCTCCATGTGATCGGCGCCCGCCTCTTCCGCGAGGCGCTCTCGCGGGTGACGGGGTCCTGGGTCGCGGAGGGTTCCTGGTCCCTGGAGGACGCGCAGCGCGTGGCGGGCATGATCGCCGCGGGGAACGCGCGGCGGGTGTACGGGCTGGACTGACCGTCCCCGGGCGCGGCTTCGGGCGAGCCGCTGCCCGTCAGCAAGCCGTACGGTGCCGCGGGGCGGACCTCACGCGGCGGAGAGGACCGACTCCGCCGCGGGGCCCGGGCCGTCCGGAGTGCCCGGTGTCGCCTCGGGGCGCTCGCGCAGCGACAGCAGCACCCGGACCACCCAGATCCACATGAGACCGGTGCCCAACATGTGGAGGCCGACCAGGACCTCGGGCAGGTGCGTGAAGTACTGGACGTAGCCGATGACGCCCTGGCCCAGGAGGATCACGAACAGCTCGCGGGTGCGGTGCAGCGGGCCGGGGGGCGCGTCGACCGCCTTGAGCACGAACCACAGGGCGAAGGTCAGCGTCACCACGATCCAGGCGAGCACGGCGTGCAGTTTGGCGACGGTCTCCCAGTCGACCGGCATGCGCTCGACCTTGCTGGAGTCGCCTGCGTGCGGGCCCGCGCCGGTGACCACGGTGCCGACGACGAGCAGCAGCGTCGAGGCGACGACCAGGAACCACACCAGTTGCTGCACGGCCTTGCCGACCAGCGGACGCGGTGCCCCGTCGCCCTCCTGCGTGCGCTGCCACATGAGGGTGGCGACCGCGATGAGCGCGGAGGTGAGCAGGAAGTGAGCGGCGACGGTGTACGGGTTGAGGCCGACGAGGACCACGATGCCGCCGAGGACCGCGTTGCCCATGACGAGCCAGAACTGCGCCCAGCCGAGCCGGGTGAGGCTGCGCCGCGACGGTTTCTGCGATCGCGCGGCGACGATCGCCCAGCCGATCGCGGCGCACACCGCGTACGTCAGCAGGCGGTTGCCGAACTCGATGACACCGTGCACGCCCCTGGCGCTGGTCGTGGCCAGGGAGTCCTCCGTGCACCGCGGCCAGGTCGTACAGCCGAGCCCGGAGCCGGTGAGGCGGACGGCGCCGCCGGTGACGACGATGACCACCGCCATGACAAGCGCGGCGAGTGCCGCCCGCCGGACCGTCCGGGGCTGCGGGGTCCAGCGTGCGGCGATGAAGGCGAGTGGGGTGCGCACGGCCGCCGGGGCGCCGTCGCGGGTCTCGTTTGACACGCCTCTCATGGTAGGGGGCCGCTTGTGCGCGGTTTCACGAGGGGGTCGGATCGAGGGAAATGTCTCACTCCCAGCGGAAGAACTTCCCGGCCGCGGCCAGCCCCACGACGGCCCACACCGCGAGGATGCCCAGATCTCCCCAGGGCGTCCCGGCCCCGTGCTGCAGGACGTCCCGCAGGCCGTCGGAGAGCGCGGAGATCGGCAGCAGGCCGAGGAGGTGCTGGGCTCCGGAGGGGAACCTGTCCAGCGGGACGATCACGCCGCCGCCCACGAGCAGCAGCAGGAAGACCAGGTTGCCAGCCGCCAGCGTGGCCTCCGCCTTCAGGGTGCCCGCCATCAGCAGCCCCAGCCCGGAGAAGGCCGCCGTGCCCAGGATCAGCAGCAGGAGGACGGAGAACGGGTCGCCGTGCGGCGACCAGCCCAGCGCGAAGGCGATCACCGTCAGCAGGACCACCTGGAAGACCTCGGTCACGAGGACGGAGACCGTCTTGGCGGCCATCAGGCCCCAGCGGGGGAGCGGAGAGGAGGCGAGCCGCTTCAGCACTCCGTACCGGCGCTCGAAGCCGGTCGCGATGGCCTGGCCGGTGAACGCGGTCGACATCACCGCGAGCGCGAGGACACCCGGGGTGAGGAAGTCGACGGCCTCGCCGGCCCCGGTGTCGACGATGTCGACGGAACTGAAGAGGACCAGCAGCAGGGTCGGGATGACGACCGTGAGCAGCAACTGCTCGCCGTTGCGGAGCAGCATCTTCGTCTCGAGCGCGGCCTGTGCGGCGATCATGCGCGGGAGCGGCGCGGCACCTGGCTTCGGCGTGTACGTACCGGTGGTGGTCACGAACGCAGCTCCTTGCCCGTGAGTTCCAGGAACACGTCTTCGAGGGTGTGCCGTTCGACGGAGATCCGGTCCGGCATCACCCCGTGCTGGGCGCACCAGGAGGTGACCGTCGCCAGCAGTTGCGGGTCGACCTTGCCGGCGACTCGGTACGCGCCCGGCGTCAGCTCCCCCGCGGTGCAGTCCGCCGGGAGCGCCTTCAGCAGGGACGCCACGTCCAGGCCCGGCCGGCCCGTGAAACGCAGCGTGTTCTCGGCGCCGCCGCGGCACAGCTCCTCGGGGGAGCCCTGCGCGATGACCCGGCCCGCGTCGATGATCGCCACGTCGTCGGCGAGCTGCTCGGCCTCGTCCATGTAGTGGGTGGTCAGGATCACGGACACGCCGTCGTCGCGCAGGTCGCGCACCAGGTCCCAGGTGGCCCTGCGGGCCTGGGGGTCGAGACCGGCGGTCGGTTCGTCCAGGAAGACCAGCTCCGGGCGGCCGACGACCGCCATGGCGAGCGCGAGCCGCTGCTGCTGCCCGCCCGACAGCCGCCGGTACGGGGTGCGCCCGCAGCTGCCCAGCCCCATCCGCTCGACGAGCGCGTCCACGTCGAGCGGGTCGGCGTGCAGCTTGGCGATGTGGCGCAGCATCTCCTCGGCGCGGGCGCCGGAGTAGACGCCGCCGGACTGGAGCATGACGCCGATCCGGGGGCGCAGCGCGGAGGCCTCCCGTACGGGGTCGAGGCCCAGGACGCGAACCGTGCCGGCGTCGGGCTTCCGGTATCCCTCGCAGGTCTCGACCGTGGTGGTCTTGCCCGCGCCGTTGGGCCCGAGCACGGCTGTGACACCCGTGGCGGCCACCAGGTCGAGGCCGTCCACCGCGGTCTTCGTGCCGTACCGCTTCACCAGGGCCTGCACCTGGACGACCGGCTCACTTCGCATGGGTCCAGAGTCTAGGTACGCCGACGGGGTGCCGGACGCGGGGGTCCGGAAACCACCCGTCGTCCGGCCGGTACGGCACGGGCCGCCGGCCCCCGCACGCCCCGCGCACGCCGCCGAGGGCGCGGCGTGCGCCCCCGCGCCTCCGGAAGGCGTCCCGGGCTGCAACAGGGCCGGTCGGAGAGGGGAGGGGAGCGGCCCCGCGGACCTGGGGACGGCCCGCAGGGGCTCCCGGATGATCGATCAAAGATCGTTTTCGCAGGTCGGCTTAGGCATACCTAAGTGACGCAGTGCACCGCGGGCCCGTCCGGACGGCGCTTGTCAGGCTCTGAGGAATTACGCAACAATGGCGTTGTGAAAAACGTCGGCGACGCTCGGGAGACCCCCGTGGGGGGCCCTCAGGAGGAGTTCGCGGCTGGATTGCGCTCGGACCGCTCGACGCGCAACCGGGTCGCGCGGTCCGTCCTGGACCACGGCCCGTCGACCGTCGCCGAGCTCGCCGGGCGGCTGGGTCTCACCCAGGCGGCCGTACGGCGGCACCTGGACGCACTGCTCGCCGACGAGGTCGTGGAGGCGCGTGAGCGGCGCGTCTACGGGGCGCGCACGCGCGGCCGTCCCGCCAAGGTCTTCGCGCTCACCGACTGCGGCCGCGACGCCTTCGACCAGTCGTACGACAAGCTCGCCGCGGACGCCCTGCGCTGGATCGCCGCGCGGGAGGGCGGGGAAGCGGCCGTCGCCGCCTTCGCCCGCGCCCGGGTCGCCGCCCAGGCCGGCGCGTACCGCGAGGCGGTCGAGTCCGCCGACCCCGACCAGCGGACGGAAGCGCTGGCCAAGGCCCTGAGCGCGGACGGGTACGCTGCTACGGCGCGCAGCGCGCCCCTTCCGCACACCGGCGAACAGCTGTGCCAGCACCACTGCCCGGTCGCCCATGTCGCGGAGCAGTTCCCGCAGCTGTGCGAGGCCGAGACGGAGATCTTCTCCGAGCTGCTCGGCACGCACGTCCAGCGACTGGCGACGATCGCGCACGGCGACGGCGTCTGCACGACGTTCATTCCCAAGGCGGGACACGCCTCGAAGATGTCCGAGACCACCCACAACGCATCTGCCAGCACGGCCGGGAGGAACCCCGCATGACTCTCCCCACGGAGACTGCCCACCCCGAACTGGAGGGCCTGGGCACGTACGAGTACGGCTGGGCCGACTCCGACACGGCCGGTGCCTCCGCCAGGCGCGGCCTGAGCGAGGAGGTCGTGCGTGACATCTCCTCGAAGAAGTCCGAGCCGGAGTGGATGACGAAGCTGCGGCTGAAGGGCCTGAAGCTCTTCGAGAAGAAGCCCATGCCGAACTGGGGCTCGGACCTGTCGGGCATCGACTTCGACAACATCAAGTACTTCGTGCGCTCCACCGAGAAGCAGGCGGAGTCCTGGGAGGACCTGCCCGAGGACATCAAGAACACCTACGACCGGCTCGGCATCCCGGAGGCGGAGAAGCAGCGCCTCGTCGCCGGGGTCGCCGCCCAGTACGAGTCGGAGGTCGTCTACCACCAGATCCGCGAGGACCTGGAGGAGCAGGGCGTCATCTTCCTGGACACCGACACCGCCCTGAAGGAGCACCCGGAGCTCTTCAAGGAGTACTTCGGCACCGTGATCCCGGCCGGTGACAACAAGTTCGCGTCGCTGAACACCGCCGTGTGGTCCGGCGGCTCCTTCATCTACGTCCCGCCGGGCGTGCACGTCGAGATCCCGCTCCAGGCCTACTTCCGCATCAACACGGAGAACATGGGCCAGTTCGAGCGGACCCTGATCATCGTCGACGAGGGCGCCTACGTGCACTACGTCGAGGGCTGTACGGCGCCGATCTACAAGTCGGACTCCCTGCACAGCGCGGTCGTCGAGATCATCGTCAAGAAGAACGCCCGCTGCCGCTACACGACCATCCAGAACTGGTCGAACAACGTCTACAACCTGGTCACCAAGCGCGCCGTGGCCTACGAGGGCGCGACCATGGAGTGGATCGACGGCAACATCGGCTCCAAGGTGACGATGAAGTACCCGGCCGTCTACCTGATGGGCGAGCACGCCAAGGGCGAGACCCTCTCCATCGCCTTCGCGGGCGAGGGCCAGCACCAGGACGCCGGCTCCAAGATGGTCCACATGGCGCCGAACACCTCGTCCAACATCGTCTCCAAGTCCGTGGCGCGCGGTGGCGGCCGCACCTCCTACCGCGGTCTGGTCGAGATCGGCGAGGGCGCCCACGGCTCCAAGTCCAACGTGCTGTGCGACGCGCTGCTCGTCGACACCGTCTCCCGCTCCGACACGTACCCCTACGTGGACGTCCGCGAGGACGACGTGTCCATGGGCCACGAGGCGACCGTCTCCAAGGTCTCCGAGGACCAGCTGTTCTACCTGATGAGCCGCGGTCTGAGCGAGTTCGAGGCGATGGCCATGATCGTGCGCGGCTTCGTCGAGCCGATCGCGAAGGAGCTGCCCATGGAGTACGCGCTGGAACTCAACCGGCTGATCGAGCTCCAGATGGAGGGTGCGGTCGGCTGACGCCCGCCGCCGTCCCACCAAGCCACTCACGCAAGAAAGCGAGCAGACCGACAGCCATGGCTGAGGCTCAGAACTCCCCCACCCTCAACTCCGTTCGGGCGGGGGGACCCCCACCCGCGGGGTCCACCACCGCGGGCCAGATCGCGGTGGCCGCCGAGTCGACCGTCGCCACGCGCATGAGCGCGCCCCCGTCCTTCGACGTGACGGACTTCCCGGTCCCGCACGGCCGCGAGGAGGAATGGCGGTTCACACCGCTGGAGCGGCTGCGCGGACTGCACGACGGCACCGCCGTGGCGACCGGCGACGGCGTGAAGGTGGACATCGAGGCCCCCGAGGGTGTCATCGTCGAGACCGTCGGCCGTGACGACGCCCGCCTCGGCAGGGCGGGCACCCCGGTGGACCGCGTCGCCGCCCAGGCCTACTCGGCGTTCGAGAAGGCCGGTGTCGTCACCGTCCCCAAGGAGACGGTCCTCACCGAACCCATCCGCATCGCCGTGCACGGCGAGGGCGGGGTCGCCTACGGCCACCAGGTCATCGAACTGGAAGCCTTCGCCGAGGCCGTCGTCGTCATCGACCACACCGGCGACGCGGTGCTCGCCGCCAACGTCGACTACGTCCTGGGCGACGGAGCCAAGCTCACCGTCGTCTCCGTCCAGGACTGGGACGACAAGGCCGTGCACGTGGGCCAGCACAACGCGCTGGTGGGCCGCGACGCCGGCTTCAAGTCCTTCGTGGTCACCTTCGGCGGCGACCTCGTCCGCCTCCACCCGCGCGTCTCCTACGCCGGCCCCGGCGGCGAGGCCGAGCTGTTCGGCCTGTACTTCACCGACGCCGGCCAGCACCAGGAGCACCGCCTCCTGGTCGACCACAACACCCCGCACTGCACGTCGAACGTCGCCTACAAGGGCGCGCTCCAGGGCGACGACGCGCACGCGGTGTGGATCGGCGACGTGCTGATCGAGGCGGCCGCCGAGGGCACCGACACGTACGAGATGAACCGCAACCTCGTCCTCACGGACGGCGCCCGGGTCGACTCCGTGCCGAACCTCGAGATCGAGACCGGCGAGATCGTCGGCGCCGGCCACGCCTCCGCCACCGGCCGCTTCGACGACGAGCAGCTCTTCTACCTGATGGCCCGTGGCATCCCGGCCGAAGAGGCCCGCCGGCTGGTGGTCCGCGGCTTCTTCGCGGAACTGGTCCAGCAGATCGGTGTCGACGACATCGAGGAGCGGCTGCTCGCGAAGATCGGCGAAGAGCTGGAGGCGTCGGTCTGATGACCACCTTCGTACGCGCCTGTGCGCTGAGCGAGCTGGCGGAGGGCACCCCCAAGCGGGTGGAGATCGACGGCACGCCGATGTCCGTCGTGCGGACCGAGGGCGAGGTCTTCGCGGTGTACGACATCTGCTCGCACGCCAACGTCTCGCTCTCCGAGGGCGAGGTGGAGGACTGCCAGATCGAGTGCTGGCTGCACGGCTCCAGCTTCGACCTCCGCACCGGCAAGCCGTCCGGCCTACCCGCGACGCGCCCCGTCCCCGTATACCCCGTCAAGATCGAAGGGGACGACGTGCTCGTCTCCCTCACCCAGGAGTCCTGAGGCACCCATGGCAACGCTTGAAATCCGAGACCTGCACGTCACCGTCGAGGCCGACAACGCCACGAAGGAGATCCTCAAGGGCGTCGACCTCACCGTGAAGCAGGGCGAGACGCACGCCATCATGGGCCCCAACGGCTCCGGCAAGTCGACCCTCGCCTACTCCCTCGCGGGTCACCCGAAGTACACGATCACCGAGGGCACCGTGCTGCTCGACGGCGAGGACGTCCTGGAGATGTCCGTGGACGAGCGCGCCCGGGCCGGCCTGTTCCTGGCGATGCAGTACCCGGTCGAGGTCCCCGGCGTCTCGGTCTCCAACTTCCTGCGCACCTCTGCCACCGCCGTCCGCGGCGAGGCCCCCAAGCTGCGCATGTGGGTGAAGGAGGTCAAGGAGGCCATGGAGCGCCTGCACATGGACCCGTCCTTCGCCGAGCGCAACGTCAACGAGGGCTTCTCCGGCGGTGAGAAGAAGCGCCACGAGATCCTCCAGCTGGAGCTGCTCAAGCCGAAGATCGCGATCCTCGACGAGACCGACTCCGGCCTGGACGTCGACGCGCTCCGCATCGTCTCCGAGGGCGTCAACCGCGTCCGCGAGACCGGCGAGGTCGGCACCCTGCTGATCACGCACTACACGCGCATCCTGCGCTACATCAAGCCCGACTACGTCCACGTCTTCTCCGCGGGCCGCATCGTCGAGTCCGGCGGCGCCGAACTCGCCGACAAGCTGGAGGACGAGGGCTACGAGGCATACACGAAGGGTGGGGCAGCCGCGTGACACAGCTGCCGGGCCTCCTCGACACAGAGGCGATCCGCAAGGACTTCCCCATCCTGGACCGCCAGGTCCACGACGGCCGGAAGCTCGTGTACCTGGACAACGCGGCGACCTCGCAGAAGCCGCGCCAGGTGCTCGACGCCCTGAACGAGTACTACGAGCGCTACAACGCCAACGTCCATCGCGGTGTGCATGTGCTCGCCGAGGAGGCCACGGCGCTGTACGAGGGCGCGCGCGACAAGGTCGCCGCGTTCGTCAACGCGCCGAGCCGCGACGAGGTGATCTTCACCAAGAACGCCTCCGAGTCGCTCAACCTCGTGGCGAACATGCTGGGCTGGGCCGACGAGCCCTACCGGGTGGACCACGACACCGAGATCGTCATCACGGAGATGGAGCACCACTCCAACATCGTGCCGTGGCAGCTGCTGGCGCAGCGCACGGGCGCGAAGCTGAAGTGGTTCGGGCTGACCGACGACGGCCGCCTCGACCTGTCGAACATCGACGAGGTCATCACGGAGAAGACGAAGATCGTGTCCTTCGTTCTGGTCTCCAACATCCTGGGCACGGTCAACCCGGTCGAGGCGATCGTGCGCCGCGCGCAGGAGGTCGGCGCGCTGGTCTGCGTCGACGCCTCGCAGGCCGCGCCGCACATGCCGCTGGACGTGCAGGCCCTCCAGGCCGACTTCGTGGCCTTCACCGGCCACAAGATGTGCGGCCCGACGGGCATCGGCGTCCTCTGGGGCAGGCAGGAGCTGCTGGAGGACCTGCCCCCGTTCCTGGGCGGCGGCGAGATGATCGAGACGGTCTCGATGCACTCGTCGACGTACGCGCCGGCCCCGCACAAGTTCGAGGCGGGCACGCCGCCGATCGCGCAGGCGGTCGGCCTGGGCGCGGCGATCGACTATCTCGGCTCGATCGGCATGGACAAGATCCTCGCCCACGAGCACGCGATCACCGAGTACGCGGTGCAGCGACTGGCCGAGGTCCCCGACCTGAAGATCATCGGACCGGCCACGGCCGAGGACCGGGGCGCGGCGATCTCCTTCACCCTCGGCGACATACACCCCCACGACGTGGGCCAGGTCCTCGACGAACAGGGCATCGCGGTCCGGGTCGGCCACCACTGCGCCCGTCCGGTCTGCCTCCGCTACGGAATTCCGGCGACCACGCGAGCGTCGTTCTATCTGTACTCCACGCCGGCCGAGATCGACGCACTGGTCGAGGGGCTGGAGCACGTACGGAACTTCTTCGGCTGACAGGGACGCGAGGGCAGGCGCTGTGAAGCTTGATTCGATGTACCAGGACGTCATCCTGGACCACTACAAGAACCCGCACGGGCGTGGTCTCAGGGACGGCGACGCCGAGGTGCACCACGTCAATCCGACCTGTGGTGACGAGATCACGCTGCGTGTGAGGTACGACGGTACGACGATCAAGGACGTCTCGTACGAGGGCCAGGGCTGTTCCATCAGCCAGGCATCGGCCTCCGTACTGAACGAACTGCTCGTCGGCAAGGAGCTGGCAGAGGCGCAGAAGATCCAGGAGACCTTCCTGGAGCTGATGCAGTCCAAGGGCCGGATCGAGCCCGACGACGCGATGGAGGAGGTCCTGGAGGACGCGGTCGCGTTCGCGGGCGTCTCCAAGTACCCGGCGCGGGTGAAGTGCGCCCTCCTGAGCTGGATGGCGTGGAAGGACGCGACGGCCCAGGCGCTGGGCGGAGCCGACGCCGAAAGGAAGACGGCATGAGCGACACCGACACCGTGGAGATGAAGCCGGTCTCGGAGGAGGAAATCCGTGAGGCCCTGATGGACGTCGTCGACCCCGAGCTGGGCATCGACGTCGTCAACCTCGGCCTCATCTACGGCATCCACATCGACCAGGCGGCGAACATCGCCACCGTCGACATGACCCTGACGTCCGCGGCCTGCCCGCTGACGGACGTCATCGAGGACCAGGCCAAGTCCGCCACCGAGGGCCTTGTCGACGAGTTGCGCATCAACTGGGTCTGGATGCCGCCGTGGGGCCCGGACAAGATCACGGACGACGGTCGCGAGCAGCTGCGGGCCCTCGGGTTCAACGTCTGAGCACCCGCCGGCCTTCATCGGCCCGGGACAGCGGCGGCGTCCGGCGGACGCCGCCGTTTCGCGTGCTCAGGCCAGCCCGTCCACCAGCCGGAACGCCGAGTCCGCGCGGTAGAGGGAGGTCTGCTGGAACGGGTCCAGCCGCAGCCGGAAGTTCTGGTGGCGCAGGAAGCGGCCCGGGTAGTTGACCGACTCCAGCATGACCGCGCCGGAGTACGACGACGGGCGGGGACAGAAGGTGGCGTCCCGCCCGAACAGCGCGGAGCCGTCGTTCCGTTCGGCGCGCAACACGAAGTTCCGGTGGCGCAGATAGCCGCCGTCGGCCGTGGCGAACGAGTAACAGGAGGCGTCCGCCAGGCCCTCGACCCGGGTGAAGGTGGCGTTGCGCCGGTCGCGGGCGGAGCCGACCGGGTCGAGCTCGACGTGGTCGCCGCTCACCTGCCAGTAGCGGTCGGGGTAGTTGACCGACCGGACCGACGTCGTCGATGTCACGGCGGGCGGGGGTGCGGGCGCGGTGGGCTCGGCGGCGGCCGAGGCCGAGGAGCGGGCGGCCGGCCCGGAACGGGGCGTGGGCGTCCCGGACTCGGGGGAGGGCGATCCGGCCGTCCGGGAGGGGTCGGTGGAGGCCATGCCGCTCTTCCCACTGGGTGCCGCGACGGAGGAGGCGGGCACCGGGACATCGGGCAGGTCCGGGACACCCAGCGCGACCGCGGTGTCCCGCGCACGCTGGGGCGATGCCCTGTCAGACGCACGGTCCACCAAGGAGATCGCTATCGCGCTGGTGGAGAAGACGGCCACGGCGAGCAGGCCGGCCGCCCACAGTCTGCGTGTCCCGGGCGTACGGCCCTCGCCCGGAGCCTCACCGGTCTCCCACACCGGGGAGGGGGCGGGGTGGTCCGGAACGGGTGGGGGGTTCGTTTCTGGCATGCGCGGTTCCCTCGGCGTCGCCGCACGGCGTACGCGGAATCGTCAAGTGGTGCTGGCACAAGGGGAAGCAAGGGCAAGCGAGAGCAAGGGGCAGCCGGGCCACGGACACGTGGAACGGCGGCGGTCGTCCGCCGGGTGAGCGGCCGGTGAAACAGTAGTGGACATGGCGGGCTTCCAGAACCCGTTTCGGAGAGCGGTTTCCCGCTGCGGCCCCATGGCTCCAGGGCCCGTTTGTGTACGGCTGTACACATCCATGCGTACACTCGTACACATGCAGTACGCCTTCCTCGCCGGAGCCATCGCCTCAGAGGTCGTCGCGACATCCGCCATGAAGTACAGCGAAGGCTTCAGCAGGCTGTGGCCCTCGCTGGTGACCCTCCTCGGCTACGTCATCTCCTTCGTGCTGCTCGCGCAGGCCCTGAAGACCCTGTCGATCGGCACGGCCTACGCGATCTGGTCCGGCGTCGGCACCGCGGCCGTCGCCGGGATCGGCCTGGTGCTCTTCGGGGAGGGGCTGGACCTCGTGAAGATCGCCGGGATAGGGCTGATCATCGGCGGGGTGGTGGTCCTGAACCTCGGAGGCGTGCACTGATGCCCCGGCGCTACGACCCCGCTCGACGGCAGCGGATCATCGACGCGGCGATCCGGGTCGTGAGGACGAAGGGCATCGCCGGGCTGAGCCACCGCTCCGTCGCCGCCGAGGCCGATGTGCCGCTCGGCTCCACCACCTACCACTTCGCGACCCTCGACGAGTTGATGGTCGCTGCGCTGCGCCAGGTGAACGAGGGCTTCGCCGAGGTACTGACCGCGAGCGACCCGTCACGGGACGCGGAGGGCGACCTCGCCGCGGAGCTCGCCCGGGCTCTGGGGGAGTGGCTGGGCGGCGACCGCGCGAGCGTCGAGCTCGAGTACGAGCTCTACCTCGCGGCTCTGCGCCGGCCGGCCCTGCGCCCCGTCGCCGCCGAGTGGACCGAGGAGACCGCGACGCGGCTGGCCGAGCGCACCGACCCGGTCACCGCGCGTGCCCTGCTCGCCCTGATGGACGGGATCTGTCTGCAGGTGCTGCTCACCGGCGCGCGCTACGAGGAGGAGTACGCACGGGAGATGTTCGCGCGGGTGATGGGCGGCCCGGTCACCTCTCCGCCCCGCCGGCCCGGGGTGCCGTGGCCCGGTACGTGAGACGCCCCGGTACGGGTTCGCCCGCGCGCGCCCGGCCACGTTAGGTTTCCCCTATGACCGACACGACTGCTCCTCGTACCACCGGTGCGGTGGCCGCCGGCCTCGCCACGATCACCACCGACGGCACCGTCCTCGACACCTGGTTCCCCGCGCCCGAGCCGGCCGCCGAACCCGGACCGTCCGGCACCGAGCGGCTGTCCGCCGAGCGGGCCGTGGAGCTGCTCGGTGAGGGTGCCGCGAAGGCGATCGGCCCGGACGCCCGACGGGGCGTCGAGGTGGTGGCGGTCCGCACGGTCATCGGCTCGCTGGACGACAAGCCGATCGACGCGCACGACGTCTACCTGCGCCTCCATCTGCTCTCGCACCGCCTGGTCAAGCCGCACGGCCAGAGCCTGGACGGCATGTTCGGCTTCCTCGCCAACGTGGCCTGGACCTCGCTCGGCCCGGTCGCCGTCGACGACATCGAGAAGGTGCGGCTGAACGCCCGCGCCGAGGGCCTGCACCTCCAGGTGACCTCGATCGACAAGTTCCCGCGCATGACGGACTACGTCGTGCCCAAGGGCGTCCGCATCGCCGACGCCGACCGGGTGCGGCTCGGGGCGCACCTCGCCGAGGGCACCACGGTCATGCACGAGGGCTTCGTGAACTTCAACGCCGGCACGCTCGGCACCTCCATGGTCGAGGGCCGCATCTCCGCGGGCGTCGTGGTCGGCGACGGTTCGGACATCGGCGGCGGCGCCTCCACCATGGGCACCCTCTCCGGCGGCGGCAACGTGATCATCTCCATCGGTGAGCGCTGCCTCATCGGTGCGGAGGCGGGCGTCGGCATCGCCCTGGGCGACGAGTGCGTCGTCGAGGCCGGCCTGTACGTGACCGCCGGCACCCGGGTCACCCTGCCCGACGGCCAGATCGTCAAGGCCCGCGAGCTCTCCGGAGCCTCCCACATCCTGTTCCGCCGCAACTCGGTCACGGGCGCGGTCGAGGCCCGCCCGAACAACGCGGTCTGGGGCGGTCTGAACGAGGCCCTGCACAGCCACAACTGATCAGCGCCGGCAGCACGCCGCGGCGAGCGCCCTCCCCATGGTTCCGGGATCATGGGGAGGGCGTTCTCGGTCGCTCAGGGCTTCGACTAAAATTGCCAGGTGACCGAAACCCTGCCCCCGTGCCCCGAGTGCTCCAGCGAGTACACCTACGAGATGAGTCCCCTCCTGGTCTGCCCGGAGTGCGCCCACGAGTGGACCCCCGCGTCCGCCTCGACCGAGAGCGCGGCCGAGGGCGGGGTGATCAAGGACGCGGTGGGCAATGTGCTCGCCGACGGCGACACGGTCACAGTGATCAAGACCCTCAAGGTCAAGGGCAGCCCCAGCGGGATCAAGGCGGGCACCAAGGTGCGCAACATCCGTCTCGTCGACGGCGTGGACGGCCATGACATCGACTGCAAGATCGACGGGTTCGGTGCCATGCAGCTCAAGTCCAGTGTGGTCAGGAAGGCCTGACCGCAAGGGCACCGGGCGTCAGGGGCTCGTGAGGATCACGAGGCGCCCGGTCGCCCGGGTCATCGCGACATAGCGGTCGACCGCCCCTTCCACGCCCTTGCCGAACTCCCCCGGGTCCACGAGGACGACCAGGTCGAACTCGAGCCCCTTCGACAGCTCCGGGGTCAGCGACCGGACGCGGGACGTCGGCCGGAACGTGGGATCGCCGATGACGCAGGCGATCCCGTCGGCATGGGCGGCGAGCCAGGTGCCGAGGACCGAGTCCAGATCCGACGCGGCCCCGTGGACGACGGGGACGCCGCTGCTGCGGACGGAGGTCGGCACGTTGGCGTCCGGGAGCACGGCCCGGATGACCGGTGCGGCTTCCGCCATGACCTCTTCCGGCGTCCGGTAGTTGATGCTCAGGGAGGCCACGCTGATCCGGTCGAGCCCGATCCGCTCGAGCCGTTCCCGCCACGACTCCGTGAACCCGTGCCTGGCCTGGGCGCGGTCCCCGACGACGGTGAAGCTCCGGGACGGGCACCTGAGCAGCAGCATCTGCCACTCCGCGTCGGTCAGTTCCTGGGCCTCGTCCACGACGACGTGCGCGAACGGACCGGCCAGCAGGTCGGGTTCGGCGCTCGGCAGCGCGGTCTCGTCGACCAGGCTGTCCTTCAGGTCCTGTCCGCGCAGCATCGTGACCGCGCCTTCACCGTCGTCATCGGCGTCGAGCAGGCTGTCGATGACGCCGGCCATGCGCTCGCGCTGTGCGGCGACGGACGCCTCCTGCCGCCGTCTGCGCCGCGAGGCTTCCGGGTCGCCGAGCCGCTGCCGTGCCGCGTCCAGGAGGGGCAGGTCGGACACCGTCCACGCCTGGGCGTCTTCGCGCTGCAGCTTCCGGACGTCATCCGGGCCGAGCCAGGGAGCGCACATCCGCAGGTAGGCGGGTACCGACCACAGGTCTCCCACCAGGTCGGCCGCTTCGAGCAGCGGCCACGCGCGGTTGAGGGCCGTGATCAGCTCCCGGTTCTGCCGCAGCGACGTGCGGAGCGCGCCGGCCGGTACAGCGCCCTCGTACCGGTCCACCAGGATCGTGAGCAGTTCCTCCCGGACCTGGTCGCGCGCCTCATTGTGCGGAGCACCGGGTTCCGCCGCTTCGAACGCCACGGCCCAGTCGTCGGCGCGCAGCCGGATGTCGCACCAGGGGGTCGTGACCGTCATTCCCTCGGTGGGCGGCTCCTCGTAGAACCTGACGGCCGTCTCGATCGCCTTCACCATCGACGCGGACGACTTCAGGCGGGCCGCTTCCGGGTCGGCTTCCACCGCCGCCCCGGCTCCTTCGGGGACGAGGTCCCGCAGGATGCAGGTCTGCACGCCCTCCTCCCCGAGGCTGGGGAGGACGTCGGAGACGTAGGCCAGGTAGGGCCGGTGCGGACCGACGAACAGCACGCTGCCCCGGCGGTGACCGAGGCGGGGGTCGGAGTGGAGGAGGTAGGCCGAGCGGTGCAGCGCGACGACGGTCTTCCCCGTGCCCGGGCCGCCGTCGACGACCAGAGCGCCGCGGGACCCCGCGCGGATGACGGCGTCCTGGTCGGCCTGGATGGTGCCGAGTACGTCACGCATCCGTGCCGACCTGCTGCCACCCAGACCGGCGATGAAGGCGGACTGGTCGTCGAGCGCGGCGTGCCCGGCGAACCCGTCCGGGGTGAACACCTCGTCCCAGTAGTCGCCGATCCGGCCCCGGGTCCAGCGGTACCTGCGGCGGCTTGCCAGACCCATCGGGTTGCCGTGGGTGGCTCCGAAGAAGGGCTCGGCCGCGGGGGAGCGCCAGTCGATCAGCAGCCGGCGGCCCCCGCTGTCCGTCAGACCGAGACGTCCGATGTACACCGGTTCGGGATCGTCCGCGCCCACCATGCGTCCGAGGCACAGGTCGAGACCGAAGCGGCGCAGTGCGCGCAGACGAGCGGAAAGCCGGTGGATCTCCGCGTCCCGGTCCATCGCCTGCCGGCCCACGCCGCCGGGAGCCCTGCGCTCGGCGGCGAGGCGGTCGGTCAGTTCGGCGATCGCCTGCTCGAGGCTCGCCGCGAGGGCCGCGAAGTGCTGCTCGTCGTCGGCGATCAGCGTGGGGTCGGCCTTGCCCGAGAGGTGGTCGGGAAGGTCGAACACGCTCCTGGTCAGCGAGTTCACGTCATCGGCTCCGATCTGTGGCCGCTCGCGACCGTGGCGCGCGGCAAGGTGTCCGGCCCGGCGAGCCGGGCCTGGGGCCACGGCGTCCACGGCGGGCGAGGCGCGCGAGGCTGCGCCCGCCATGGGCACGGTGGCCACCGTCGGTCCGGGCCGCCGGGTGGGAGGGATCTGGGGGGTGATGGGGGTCGTGGCTCGACGATCCGGCGCGGTTCACGCGAACGTCGGCGGCCTCTTCCGGCCGAGCGTGTCGATCAGCGGCCTGGCGGCCGCCGTCGCCCCGTCGGTGCGGATCGTGCGGGCCACGACCCTCGCTCGTGGGTGGGTCCGCGGTGCCGGAACGGCCGGTCCGGCCACGCCGGCCGCGGGTGGTGCGGCGCTGACGGCAGGGTGAGCTGCCGGACGGCCACGCACCCGGAGCGTGTGCCCGGTTTCCCGGCCGCCGGCCGCGCACCGGCCGCGGCCCGTATCACGCCGGTCGCGGCCGGTACGTCGCATCCGCCGGCCGCCGCGGTGACCGCGCCGAACCGACCAGTGACCGATCCGGCCGCGCGAGGCGGCAGTTGGGCCGCCGTCGTCAGCGCGCACGCCGACGCGCGGACCGGCACCAGCCGAACGCTGGCACCGGCGGGCCGCTGCGCGACGCCCCCGTACGGCTGCACGCACACCTGCACCCCCGCGTCGAGAACCCACGATCGCAACCGGGACCGGGACCGGGACCGCACCGAGAGTTCCGCTGGCGGTTCGCCGCCCCCGCGCGACCCATAGACCGACACCACCACACGCACGTCGCGAAACTCCCGTTCCCCCGGTTCTGGTCCAGGGCGGCGATTCTGCGGCACGACCCGGGTCTTGCCGCAAGCCCCCCGGTGCGCTATACGTTGAGAGTGGCAAGGAGTGGGTATCGCCCTCCTTGCCTTTTTCATCTCCGGCGTCAGCCCAAGTCCCCAGCCCAGCGCGCCAGGAGGGCGAAGTCATCGGCGGCCAGCCCTGTCTGGGGATCCACCCGGTGCAGCTGGGCCGGACCACCGTGCTGATCCCTCACCCAGGTGCGATCCGCGTCCGCGATCTGGTCGTCGACCCACGCGAAGGGACGACCCTGCGCGCCTGCGACGATCTCCGGCGTCTGCCTCCCCGGCTCGGCTTTCGGGCCGGTGGGTCGAGTGAGGGCATGGGCGGCAACAGGGCGGCCGCGACCTGGCTGATCAAGCTCCAGCGCATCCACAAGTTTCAGCAAGTCACCTGTCCCTGGTCGAGGCCCGGTCAGGGATTTCGCGGTCGCGAAGTCTTCCTCGACCCGCCACATGGTGTGAACCGCCGCCGCCAGCTCGGCCAGGGTGACCGGGGTGGTGGAGTAGCAACGGCAGAAAAACAGTTCGCAGGTGCAGCGATACCGGCGGACCAGCAGGAGGCTGTCCCCTGCACTGTGGCCGGGGGCATCGCCGGTGACGCCGATCACCGCCCAGTCGTAGTGTCGGTCGCCCTTGGTGCCGTGTCCAGTCCACAACCGCTGCCAGGCTCCGGGATGGCGTCCCGTTTGGTGCAACACCGTTGCTTTTGGTCGGCGGCGTTGTTGTCAAGGGGCCCATCCGTCAGGGATCACTTCGGTATGAATGGGTGTATTTCTGGGCCGTTCGCGGGTGGCGGTTCCGGTTGAAGGGGTACTTGCTGTACCTCTTCAGCATCCGTGACTTCACGCGCCATCGGCGTTGCTGAGGGATCAGGTTCGCCAGGGCGGCGCGGCCGATCGCGCCCACCAGCGTTACCGGTTCGGTCGGGGCGATGCCTGCTGCGGCCACGATCTGGTCGGCAGCGGCCTGCAGCAGGACGGTGAAGCTCACGCGCTGCGCGGACAGCTGCGGGTGCACGGAGGTGAGGTCGTCAGCCGTCCTGATCAATGCCTGGTAGACGGCCAGCAGGGCGTAGATCTCCTGCTCGAGGCCGGGGACGGTCCGCGAGCGCAGCACCCGTTGGTCGAGGATCGTGGACTTCAGCGAGAAGTAGCAGGTCTCCGCCTGCCAGCGCCGGTGGTAGAGCTCGATCAGTTCCGTGGCCGGGTGGCGTTCGGCATCCAGGAGCGTGGTGAGCAGGCGCCACAACTCGGTGCGCCTGCTGCCGTCGGCGAGCGTGACGGTCACCCATGCTTCGATCACCCTGACCTCCAGGCGCTGTCCGTAGCCGTGGCCTGCCCGGTAGTTGCTGGAGTGGATGAAGGTCCTGTAAGAGCCGTCGGGCAGGGGGTGCCGGATGGTCGGGCGCCGCTTGCGGGTGGAACGCAGCAGGAAGGCCGCCCCGGTGTCGGAGACCGCGGTCAGGAACCCGACCGCGTCGTAGTAGGCGTCGGCCAGCAGCATCGACGCGTCCAGACGGCCCAGCAGGCGGTGGGCGTAGGAGATCTCCCCGGTCCGGTCGGGGCCGAAGACCGCGTCGAGGAGGGCGCGGGTGCCGCACTCGACCAGGGCCACCAGACGCACAAGCGGATAGCCGAATTCACGCACGCGGCCGATGTGCTTGGGATAGTGCCAGGTCACCGCCGTCTCGTCGGGAGCGTTCAGGGTGGTGCGGTCGATGGCGACCACGCGACGCCCGCGGTAGAAGGCGCAGGTCTGGACGGGGGTGGCCACCGGCCCCGCCAGGACTGCGAACAAGGCACGCAGCGGCGCGACGCCCAGCCTGCGACGGGCACGCGACAGGGACGAGGCGCACGGCTGGGCCACGGCGGTGTGGCCGAGGCCCGCGGTGAGCTTGCCCCAGACCGCCTGGTAGGAAGACCGCTCGAAGAAG
This sequence comes from Streptomyces sp. NPDC007264, assembly GCF_042869095.1. NCBI lineage: Bacteria > Bacillati > Actinomycetota > Actinomycetes > Kitasatosporales > Streptomycetaceae > Streptomyces > Streptomyces sp. NPDC007264. Next base: position 163,773 of record NZ_JBIAFD010000006.1, on the reverse strand, counting down.
GCTAGGGCGAGGACGAAGTACACCACGACCCGCGCCGGCAGCAGACGCAGCCGTTGTTCCCGCGCGGCGGTTTCCTCGATGACCGCATCAACGAGGTCGGGATCGATGATCTGAGTCAACTCGCCGACATGGCCGGGCGCGTACACGTCCGGACCTGTCGCTGTGCACCGCACGCTGGCAGACTTCGATAACAACGGGACCTCCGGGTTGTTCGCCCCTGGCTCGACACCAAGGGACCTACCCGAGGTCCCGCCCTGCTGTTCGCCCACTTGACAGACCCATCCACCGCCTTAACGCAACGGTGTTGCCGTTTGGTGGTGTAGCCGATCAAGGCTAAGGGCTTGCAGATCATTAACGCGTCGTCTTGATCACGCTGGGGGTGCCGCTCAGGGCTCGAACGCGAGCCTGGAAGGTCGTGAGGGCGGAAGGTGGAGTGGCTGCCGGCGGGATGATGATGCTGTGCGCCTTGAGCAGTGTCCTGATCTTCAGCAGGGTGCGGTGCATGGCGGTCCGGCTGCTGTCGAACAGCACGGCGAGGGGTTCCGCGGCCAGGGCGACCCGCAGGTTAAGGACGGCTGCCAGGACCTGGTCAGGGAAGGCGAGCCGGGGCGGGCGGCCGCGCTTGACGTCGCCGTCGACGACCAAAGTGTCGATGAGATCGCTCAGTTGCTGCCGGGACATGCCGATCAGGGCGGGGTCGGACAGTAGAGCGTCGTCCCATTCCGGGGCCGGCTTCTGCGGAGCCCGGGGTGCTGGGACGGCCGGGCAGGGCTGGGGGTGCAGGGCATAGTTCCAGTCGCCGTGGAAGGCGTGTCGGGTCAGCGGCAGGGCCGCCATCTCCGCGTCACCGATCTGGACTCCGGTGGGGTAGAGGTTGGTGTCCAGCTCGGCCATGACGCGCAGTCCGGTGCGGGTGGTGGTCGCGGCGATGGACTGGACGATGACTTCGTGGCTGGTCAGCGGGCGGCCACGCCAGTTCATGGTGATATGGGAGAAGAGCCGGTGCTCGATCTTGTTCCACTTCGATGTGCCCGGCGGCAGGTGGCATACGGTGATCGTCAGTCCTGATTCGGCCGAGAGCCGGGCGAGTTCGAGCTTCCAGGCCCGGGTGCGGTAGCCGTTCGAGCCGCCCGCGTCGGCGGTGATGAGCAGTCGTGTCGCCTGCGGGTAGGCGGCCCGGCCCTGGCCGGACCACCAGCGGCGGATCGATTCCACTGCAAACGCGGCGGTGTCGTGATCGGTGCCCACGTTGACCCAGCCGGTGTTCGCCGCGAGATCGTAGATCCCGTACGGGACGGCCTTGCCCAGCTGGGGGTCGGCGAAGTCATGGACGTTCACCGGCACCGGATCAGCCGCAGGACGCCACTGGCGGCCGTTGTTCTTGAACTCGCCGACGAGTTCCTTCTTCTTGGTGTCCACGCTGATCACCGGCTGGTCGGCATTCCGGTGATCGCGGGCCTGCTCGTTGAGATAGCAAAACTGGGCGTCCCGGTCGGGATGCTGGCTTCCCTCGATGGCCTTGGCGTTGGCCTGCAGACTGAAGTCTTCCTCTCGCAGCAGGTCCGCGACGGTGTCCGCACTGACTTTGTGCCCCGTCCGGGCAAGCTCTCGCGCCAGGGTGCGGGTCGACTTCACCGTCCACCGCAGCGGTGACATGGGATCGCCCCGCTCGTCCGGCTCGACCAGCGCCAGCAGCGCCGGCCGCAGCCCCGGATCGAGATCTGCGACCCTCTTGCGGCCTCCGCCCGGCCGCCGCACCCGTCCCAGAGGCTCCTCGCCGGCTTCCAACTCGGACACCCCCTTGCGGACAGTGGTCTCACTCACCGAGGCCGCCCGCGCGACGGCCCGAACACCGCCGTGTGCCAGCACACGGGCCTCTGCGGCCATCAGCAGCCGTCGCTGCCGCTCATCCAGATGCGGGAACAACACCGCGAACTTCATGGCGAGTTGGGCACAGATCTCGTCCGGGATGCGCATACCACATCAACGAGCCACGGGACGGGAAGCAACACCTTGATGATCTGCAAGCCCTTAGCATTCAAGCCTCTCCTCAACAATTCGCTGAAATACTTCTGTGCCCAGGGCGGACGTGTCATCATCTGCAGGCGCCAAGCCGTCCCGACGCTTGCCGCAAACTCCGCAAATGACAGGTAACACTTTCCTATGCGAACAGCCGGCCCCACGAGGAGCCGACGCTCTTCTCATTGAGCGGAACTACCCTCGGCACGGCGTTCAAGGTACTCTCGCCCCCACCCGAGAAATCCATCTTCATCGTCCACTACGCAGGGCCACCGCTCACATATCGCCGCCACGGCCATATCTGCTACCTCTATTGATCGGTAGTCGATGATGAAGCCCACCCAATGTCCGAGGAGTCCATTTACGAGAGAAATCTCATGCGGCTCATACTGCCTCTCAAGCTCGCCATCCGAGTCTCTTTCGATCCACGCAAGTGCCCCTTCATCAGACACGGCAATCCGATTGTCCCGAAACTCCACACTCATTCGGGAGCCGAGCAGTTGGTCGCGGACGTCCTCAGAAGTCACGCTTCGCGGCAGACATACGATCAGTGAATTCACGGCGCCACCACCGTCAGGAGGTCATCCATCGACGTCACACCGATTCCACCGCGGCTGTTTACTTCCTTGATCACACTCGGCCGCAGTTTCGGACCGTAGACGATCACTGGCTTACCCGTCCCCTCCTGAGTCCGTGTCACCTGGGCCCCGGCGCCCTTCCCGGGACCCGCCTTGACTTGAATAACAGCGTTCTTGAGCTCGATGTCGAAGTCGGTCAGAGTGGATCCGTCAGAGCGATTGACTGGGACATTGACGTCCTCTACCAAGCCAGGGTACTTCGCCTCAATCTCGTTAGCCACATCGCCTACGAGCGGATCGTCGGAGGTAAAGGTTCTCGACCCGGCGGAGGAGCCAGAGGATTCACTGCTCGCCTCCGAGAATGCCTTGCCCAATCCGTTGTTGATGCGTCCGATGCCGTCCGCGGTGCCGGTGGCGCCGACTCCGACCAGGGTTACGCCGGTTGCGGCGACAGGGGCGCCGGCGAGGCAGCCGACGCCGGTGAGGCACAGGCCGAGACCGGCGACCGTGGTTTCTCCGCCGATGCCCGTGAGGACTATGCTGCCTGCGGTTTCCGCGGAGCCCCACCAGATCTCGGGCTGGGAGAAGACCGCGGAGCCGTAGTCGACAATGGTCGACAGCCAGCTCCACGAGGAGCCGCCGGTCTTCTTGGTGCCGCTGCTGGTCTTGCCGGTGCTGTTGGTGGAGGCTATACCACCAGATTCCGCCGCCTGCTCGTTCTGACTCTTCTTCGCTTTTCCGGGAAGGTGACCCGGTGTCGTGTTCTCGTAACCCGGACCCGGACGGGTCGGGCAGTCGATGTCCGCGCACATCCCCGTGGAGTCCGCGCTGGTGACCGGGTTATTGTCCGCGTAGGCGTAGCCGTTGAGCGACTGCGGGACGTCCACCATGAGCAATGGGTCGACGCTGATGAAGCGTCCGGTGGAGGGGTCGTACTCCCGGGCGCCGAGGTGCGTTAGGCCGCTGTCGGTGTCCTTGATGCCACCGACGAAGCTCTTGTCTCCGATCCATGGACCGGTGTCAGTCGCACGGGGGGCTCCGAAGATAGTGCTCTTTCGCCGTGTTATCGCCTGGCTCGCGTCAGCGGTGATCTGGGTTGTACCCGTGCCGTGGTGGTCGCTGAGGATGAAGGTCAGCTTGCCGCCGGTGCGTACGGCAACTGTCCTTCCTTCCGCTGTGTAGTAGCGGGTTCCTGTGACAGTACCGCTCTTGTCGAGGTGGAGTTCGTTGCCCGCGGGCAGGTACAGGGTGGTGCCGGTGGAGTCACGGCGGATCACCCGCTGGCCGTCGGCGTCGTAGAGGTAACTACTGACGGCGGTGTCCTGGGTGACGCTTGCGAGGTGGCCTTCGTCGTCCCATTGCAGGCTCTGGAGCGCGTTCGTGCCGATCTGGCGCGTCTTGGTGTTGCCTGCAGCGTCGTAGGAGTAGGTCTCCTCGTGTGCGTTGGTGCCTGTCTGGGTGACTTTGGGCAGGTTGTGTTTGCCGGCGTCAGGTGCTGTGTAAGTGCGCACAGTGTCGGCGGCGGGCTCGGAGGGGGTCTTGTGCTGGGTTTCGGTGGTGCGGTTGCCGACTGCGTCGTAGGTGTAGCTGGTCCAGTAGGCGTCCTGTCCGCCGACCACTGTGTTCGAAGGCGTGCTCGCACACTGTTCGCCGGTGTTGGTCCAGGCTTCGGTGACGCGGTTCAGGACGTCGAGGGTGAAGCACTGCGTGTCGGTGGTGCGGTTGTCGTCCTGGCCGTAGGCGGTGACGATGGACGTGATGTTGTTGCCTGCTGGGTCGTAGCCGTACTTCGTGTCCTCGATGCGCTGGGGTGCTACCTCGCGGTCGGCGTAAGCGCGGGTGATATTCCCGGTGTGGTCGTCGTATTCACTCGAGACCCAGAGGTGCTGCGCGAACTCGCCGTATTCCTGGCGGGTGTTGCGTCCGTAGTGGTCATAGGTATTCGCGGAGACCAGGGCGGCGTCGGGCACGCCGACGGTGTTGAGCAGGCCGGTGACGGCGGTGTAGGTGTTGCTGACCCTTTCTTGCGGCAGGCCGCCCATGGCGGGCTGCTGCGTCCACATCACCTGGCCGGTGTTGAGGTTGTATGAAGTGGTCCACTTATAGGTGCCGGCGAGGTTGCCTTCGCTGTCCGGAACGGTGACTTGAGTGCCGACAGGCTGATAGAGGCTGTTGTAGGAGGTGATGGACGTTTCGTAGGCCTTGCCGTTGACGTAGCGGGTTGCCTTTGACAGTTGACCCTTGGCGACGGTGTCGTAAGACCAGGTCGCCAGTGTGGTGTTGCCGTTTTTCGCGGCGGTCTTACGGCCGAGGGCGTCGTAGTCGGTGTGCAGAGTGATCTGTCGGGCGTCTTTGACGTCGGTGATGCGGTTGCCCTTGTCGTACGTGGTCACCGAGCGGCCCTTGTCGGGGTCGTCGACGGTGGTCTGCCGCCCCCGCACGTCGTAGCCGTAGGTCCAGGTGGCGCCCGAGGGGTCGATGATCTGCTTGAGCAGGCCGCGATTGTCGTAGGCGTACCTGGTGGCCTGGGATGCGGATCGGTCGGTGTTGGTGTACTCCCTGAGTTCCGTGGTACGCCCCAGTGCGTCCATGACGGTTGTGGTGGCGACGCCACCCTGGGGCGGGACGATGGTGGTGGTGTCACCCGTGTACGTGGTAACCGTGCGCTTGGTCTCGTCACCGAACTTGCGGGAGATCGCGGCGGTGACACGACCGGCGCCGTCGTATTCGGTGTCAAGCGAGGCGGGATATTTCAGTTCCTGCCCCGTCACCAGGAGCGGTTCTGCAGCCCCTTCGGTGTAGTAGGCGCCGGACGTACGCCAAGCGAGGCCGCGTGTGTCATAGAAGGTCTCCGACACCAAGCGACCGGTGCGGTCGGGTGAGGGCGCTTGGGTCTGTATGTCCCGCAGGAGCCCATCGGAGAAGGCGTAGGTCGTCTGGTATTGCGAGTCGTGCGTGAGGGCCTTGGTGGTGGTGATGGTCGGGCCGTCGGTGCGGACCTGGTAGTCGAAAGCGTAGTTGGGGGAGTCGGGGTAGGTGGCTGCCGACCGGGTCGCCAGCCATACCTTGGTGATGCGGCCGAGGGCGTCGTACGCGGTGGTCGTGATCTTGTTGTTGGCGTCCTTGACCTGTGTGGGTTGACCGCGCAAGGGGTCGAGGGTGGCGGTGGTCACAAGGCCGAGAGGCTGCGTCACCAGAGACTGCGTGGGCACTTCACCGGTCGTAGGTGTGTAGACGGTGGTAGTTGTCTCGCCGTAGGCGTCGGATGCGGCGAGGGGCCGGCCGTAGATGTCGTAGCAGAGATCAGTCTTGGCCGAACCGCAGGTGCTGGGTATGGAGGAGACGGTGTCGTAGCCGTCGCCCTTGCCGTTGATGCGGTCGGACTTGGTGACAAGGCCCTTGGTCGGCGCGGCACCGAAGGTGCCGTTGTCGTAGTACGTGCGGGTGTCGTCGATGACGTCGTCTGGGCGGGTGATGGTGGTGCCGGTGCACTCCTTGGCCACTGTCTCCACCCGTGAGACCGCGTCCAGCACATGCTTGCCCGTATTGCGAGCGTAGGTGGTGAAGGTGCAACGTTCGTCGCCGGTTTTGGCTGTGTCTCCGGTCTCGGAGACCGAATTGACCATGCCGTACTGGTCGAACTCGGTGGTCGACTCGGTGGTGCGGATGCCGGTGGAGACGGCGGTGCGGACTTCGGTCTTTTGCGTGCCCGTCATGCGGGACTCGAGGGCGGGGAGGCCTGTTCTTGTACGGGTGGCGGTGGGATCGGAACGCCAAGGTGTGTACGAGGCGGCGGAGACGAGCTTGGTGGTGTCGTCGCCGTTGTAGGTGGCCTTCTCACGGACCATGCCGCCGAATTGTTGGCGGTCGGCGATCGTGGCACCGGTGGAATCCTCGACATCCTGACCGTCGATGCCACGGAAGTAGCGGGTCTCGGAGAGGGTCTTGGCGTCGCCCCCCGCTCCGGTGCGGACCTGAACCCGCCCGTAGCCTCGAGAGACGGAGTAGGTGCGGTCCTCTGCCTTGGCGAACTCGTCGGTGCTCTTGGTCCAGCTCGCCCCTCCCAGATAGGAGTAGGACGTCACCGTGTCCGGTGTGGAGGCGATGTTGTCGCCCTCACTGACCTGGGTGACGACGTAGGAGTTGAACCAGTCGTCCTTGGCCTTATCGCCTTCGAAGGCCCATTTGTAATGAAAGCAGCGCGTGGTGTTGGTGTCGTCTGTGGGAGGCAGGGTGGTGGCGGTGCAGTCGGGCTGGGAGTAGTCGACTGCGACGGTGCCGCCGGCTTCGGTGGTGATCTGGTAGAGCCGCAGGCGGACGAAGGGGGCCAGGCCGTCGCCGAGCTGGTCGACCCGGTTGGCCATCTGCTCGCCGGCGAAGGTGACCGGAGGCAGGGTGACGGGACTGCCTGCTTTGCCCGTGTGAGTGATGGACTCCAGCCACATCGGGGTGGAGATACCGTCTCCGGAGGCGGGGAAGCTTTGTTTGAGCGTCCAGGAGTCGACGTCGTCGTAGGTGCCGCCGGTGAGGATCTTGGTGGTGATGGAGGTCAGTCGTTTGCGGGACCAGAAGCTGGGCGAGTACTGGTCCTTGCACTCGGTCGCGTCCGTCTTGCAGTACAGGTCGTATGGGACGTCCGGCCAGTTCTTGGCGTTTGTTTCGTCAAAGGTCGAGCATGAGGACAGGCATCGTTCGTCCACATCGAAGTGGACCTGCCCCATGGCCTTGCCGGAGTAGACGGCGTCGTCACGCAAGCCGTAGTCGATATGGTCCAGGTAGGCGGCACGGTCGTAGGGGGTGACGGTGGCCTTGCCGGTGGTCTCGGAGACGTTGCGGCCGTAGTTGTTGGTCTCGTTGTTCCAGTAATAGGCCATCGCGTTGCCGCGGGCGTCGACGACGTAGTCGAGTTGCCAGCGCCATGCCTGCTGACACCAGGCGTCCGCGAAGGCCGGCTGGTAGCAGGGTTCCCCCGAGTGGTTGCCGAAGACGGGGACGGTCAGGGTGGAGTTGGTTTCCGGGTCGTCCGCGTCGCTGCCGTGATCGCTCCAGCCCGGCAGGCGGTTCATTCCGAAGTAGTACTGGGTTCCGTCGGTCGTCGTGACGCGCCAGTGTTCACCGATCCCGTCCTTGCCGGCGGTGCCGGTGTCACCGTTGACCGCGTCGGTGAGTTTCTCCACTTTCTCGCCCGCGTCGGCCTCTGGGTGCCAGCCCTTGCCGTCCTCGTAGACCAGTTCGGTGCTTTTGCCCCCCAACGACAAGGTGGCGTTGTCGTTGTACCAGCACAGGTCGCCGACTTTGGTTGTGTTGGTGGCGTCCGTCTTGTCGTCGTCGCAGGGCTTGTAGCGCCGTTCGATGTATCCGGGCTCCCAGGACCAGCCATCACCCAGCCATGACGGCTGGTTGTTGGATGCGGCCGTCTGACCGTCCACGGACTGGGAGCTGTAGGCGAGATTGATGGAGGGCTGCAAACCGCCGGGAACGGACGGAACGCTGATCGGGTACGACCAGTCGAATGAGCCGGTCGCACCCCCCGCCGACCAGGATCCCGAAGGCTTCAGCGACGTGGCCTTGTAGTTGCCCGTGGGGCCGACGGCTCCTGCCGTGGCCGCGAGAACGGTCGGTTGCGCTGACTGGCTGTCTGCTGACTTGAAGGTGACGGGTGCGGAGAGTACGCCTGCGGCGGTGTCGTTGGTGGTGGGCAGATCGGTGTGCGTTCGGCACTGGGGTTTCTCCGGCGTGGTCAGCACACAGGCCGGCATTTGGACAAGTCTCAGGCGTGCCGCCCAGTCGCCGCCGTAGGCGCCTCGAAATGATGAGTAGTCCACCTTCACGTCCGCCGTGCCCGGCGTGGTGCCGCTGTCGATAGGTTTGGCGGACACCAGCAGGCCGTCGACGCCCGCCGCGCGGGTCGCGTCCCGCCCGGCCACCGACACTCTCACCTTGGCGGGCAGCCGTGCCTTGGCGTGCTTCTTGCCCCGTACGTCGCCGATGAGTACCGGGAGCCTGCCCGCGCGGCGGACGGAATTCTCGCTCAAGGTGATATGGGCGGAGCCTGCCGCTGGCCATGACACCGTCGCCGACTTCCAGGCGTGTTGCTTGGCCTCATCCGGGCGCTTTTTGCCGCCGATGGCGACCGGCTCGACGGGAACTGCTGGTGGCTGTTTCAGCCTTGGGAGCTCGAAGCCTGATCCCGCCGCGGCGACAGCCGCGGAAGCCGGCGGCAATACACCAGCGACCAAAGCTGCAGCAACGGACAGCACGATTCGCCTCATGCTGGAACGGCTCACACCCCACCCCTAGCCCTCACCGAGAATTCCGCCAGACGTTAACAGGAACTCCACCTGACGCACCAGACCTTGTCTTTTTGCGGCCGCGCCTAATCGGGATTACGCGCACAAGAATGATCACGGTGGCATTTCTGGTCGAAACTTCCCCAAAAGGTCAGTGTCTGTCAGTCTTACGAGCTCGCGTGACCGTTTGACCAGCACATTTGAAGCCAATGTCTGCTAGTGGTGCAGCAGCGTTGGGAGCTCGTCTCTCGGAGATGTCCCTGCGGGTGGATATAGAGTCACGCTCACGTTCTTCACGTTTGAAAGGGTGATGTGGTGTATTCGCCAGGCGATAGACATGCGTCACGTGCTTGCCGGCGTAGGCTTTTTCTGGCCATTTTCCTTGCGGCCGCAATAGTGGTTCCCTCGGCGCTGAGTGCGCCTGCCGCCTCGGCGGTTGTGTCCTCGCCCGCTGCCTCTGCGGCATCTTCGGATCCGGTCGCTGACGGGTCGAAGAGCGAGGAGGACTATGCGCTCGAGCAGGCGGCATCCACCGGGCAGCCTTACGAGTTGGTATCGGCGCGGACGGAGTCGTCGGACACATGGGCTCTGCCGGATGGCTCGTGGTCGGTGGAGAGGTACGGCACCCCGGTGCGGATGCTGCGCGAAGGTGTCTGGATTCCGACCGATCCGACACTTGAGTTCACCGCGGACGGCCGGGTGTCGCCGAAGGCGTCGACTGTAGCGGTGTCCTTCTCCGGTGGTGGCTCCGGTGCTCTCCTGCGGGGTGTGAAGGACGGGCGGACTTTGTCTCTGACGTGGCCCAAACCGCTTCCCGAGCCGACGCTGTCAGGGAACGTGGCCACCTATGCCGAGGTTCTGCCCGGCGTGGATCTGCAGCTCAAGGCCGAGGTGGAGGGCTTCTCGCAACTGCTGGTGGTCAAGACCGCGGAGGCAGCGCGAAATCCTGAGCTGGCTTCGCTCACCTATCAGTTGGACACGGTGGGTGTGACGGTGTCCAAGGACGCGGAAACAGGCAGTCTCACGGCTGTAGATCCGGCTGGGCAGACGGTCTTCACCAGTCCCTCGCCCCTGATGTGGGACTCGACGACCATCACTTCGGCCGGTGGCACACTGAAGACCGCTGCCGCAGCCGTCGGCGAGGAGGCGCCCGCCGACCCGTTCGTGCCCCCACCCGGTGCACAGGACGCCCAGATGGCAACCACCGTGTCCGGTGACACCTTGGAGATAAAAACGGACCAGGAGCTGCTGAGCGGTACGGGTACCCAGTATCCGGTCTACATCGACCCTTCCTGGGCGTGGGGTGAGCGGCAGAACTGGACGCGGGTGTACAGGGCGTACCCCAACACCTCCTTTTGGAACACCAAGGAGGTCGTACGTGTCGGATACGAGGCCGAGACGGGCGGATCCGACCGTGTGTCCAGGTCCTTCTTCCAGCTGGACACGTCCAATCTGAAGGGTGCCATCGTCAAGTCGTCCACCTTCCGCATCCGCAACACCTGGTCGTGGTCGTGCCAGGATCGACCGGTCGAGCTGTGGTCTGTGGGAGCGATCTCGAAGAAGACCACCTGGAACAGGCAACCTGCCAAATACACCCGACTGGACACGGTCGACGACTCCAAGGGGTGGAGCAAGGACTGCGCCGCTGGCAACCTGGAGTTCGATGCGACCCCCAAGGTATCCGAGGCTGCCTCGGAGGGATGGTCCAGCGTAACGCTGGGGCTGTATGCCTCTGATGAGACGGACACCTACGGCTGGAAGAAGTTCGACGCGAAGACAGCCACTTTGGAGACCGTCTACAACTTCCCGCCCAAGGCGCCTGGGAAGCTCGGTACGAATCCCAGGACGTCATGCACCAGTGGCGGCCTCATCGGCAACACAAAGGTCAGCCTCTATGCGACCATCAAGGACAAGGACGCAGGCAACCTGACGGCCCGGTTCAGGGTGTTCAGGTCCGGCAGCACTACAGCCGTGGTCGACCAGTCCATCCCAGCTGCCAACGGCAAGGTTGCCACTCTTTCCGTTCAGGACGCCGATCTGCCCACCGGCGACTACACCTGGCAGGTTTCGGCCAAGGACAAGGAGGGCGCGGAGTCCGGGTGGTCACCAACCTGCAAGTTCTCTGTGGACCGCACCCGACCATCAAAGCCGCCCATCATCACATCCGACAACAATCAGTTCCCGCCGGGTGACGCCGGCTGGCCACCGGTCACCGGCAAGGCCCGCGAGGCCGGACGGTTCCTCTTCGCCGCCAACGGAGTTGCCGACGTCGATCACTATGTCTGGTACACCGACCAGGATCCGACCCTCCGCGACGCGGCTCCCGGCATCCCAGCCACCGTCATTCCGCCCGGCTACGGACCGCACTTCGTATACGCCTACAGCATGGACAAGGCCGGCAATCGCTCCGACACGGCGACCTATCTGTATTACGCCACCCGTTCGACCACACGCGACAAAGAGGGTGATCTGAACGGCGACGGGCAGCTCGACATCTGGAGCATCGACTCCAACGGCACCTTGCTGACCTATGCGGGCCAGGGCAACAGGGACTTCGCGGCGGCCACCAACGGCGGCGACCGGTCCTTCGCCGACGCCAGCGTCGACTCCCGCGGCGACTGGGGCCAGGACGGATACAACGACCTCGTCGCCCTGGAGTACGACCAAAACGATCAGCGGAAGAAACTGCGGACGTATCCCAACAACGGAACCGGCACGATCGACGATGCCTCGGTTGAGCTGACCGTCGCCTGCCCGGTGAAAGACCCGGACATCGGCTGCGACTACGGTGACGACTGGAACGGGGACGACCACTGGCATGACGCCGAACAGGTCATCTCCGCCGGAGACCTCAACGGCGACAGCCAGCCCGATCTGTTGGTCAAGCAGGACAATCAACTGTGGGCCTACTACGGCAACCGCAACACCCTCATGCTCGACAGCAGCCGCGAGCCCGTCCTCGTCGGCAACGGCGACTGGGACCAGTTCACCGTTATCGCCCCTGGCGACCTCAACAACGACCTCATCCCCGATCTATGGCTTCGCCACAACACCACCGGCGACCTCTACCGCGCCTACGGTGCCAAAGGCCCGAACGGCTACCTCGACCCCACCACCTGGGGCGCTGCAGACAAGCGCGTCAAGATCGGCACAGGATTCAAAGCCACCGCCTACCCCACCATCGGCTCCATCGGCGACATCGACGGGGACGGCTACGCCGACCTGTGGGCACGCACGGCCGACAACACCATGCGTGGCTGGCCCGGCAAGGCCCCCGGCTCCGACGGCACCGCCTTCGGAGCGTCCTACCTCATCGACGGCATCACCGGCGGCTCACACATTCCCCCCGGCACCACCCTCAACGCCGGTCAAACCTACGGCTCCCGCTCGATGAAACTCACCATGCGCGATGACGGCAACCTCGTCATCACCTCCAGCAGCAACACGGTCGTCTGGCAGACAGGGACCGCAGGCAACGCCGGGGCGAAGGCCGTCATGCAGACCGACGGCAACCTCACCGTCATCAGCGGCTCCGGCGCCAAACTCTGGAGCACCAACATGGTCAAGTCACCAGCACAAGGCCCCGGAACCGTCACACCGGAACTCACCGACAACGGCTACGCCATCCTGCAGGACCGCGGCAACCTGGTGCTCTACAACGCCAAAGGCCAGTCCGTATGGTCCAGCGGCACCGCGATCCGACACGACTACACCAACGACGGCCGCAGCGACATGGCCGACTGGTACGACTACGCCGACGGCCACGACGAACTGCACGTCTTTCCCGCCCTGTCCAACGGCGCCTTCGACGCCCCCAACCACGCCTGGCAGACCGCCGCCGGCAACTACTGGGCCGACCATATGAAACGCGTCACCGGCGACTTCAACGGCGACGGCACCAGTGACGTCGCCGCGTTCTACGGCTACGACGACGGCAAAGTCGCCCTGCGCACCTGGCTGGGCAACGGAGACGGCAGCTTCGCCGCTCCGTTCACCTCGTGGAGCACCGAACCCGGCAACTGGACGTTCGCGCACATCTACGCCCAAGCCGGAGACTTCAACGCAGACGGCCGGGACGACATCGCAGCCTGGTACGCGTACGGCGACGGCAGCGACAGACTCTTCACCTTCACCGCGAACACCAAGGGCGGCTTCAACTCTCCTTTCAGCTCTTTCTACCGTGCGGACGGCTGGGCCGCGGACCGGATGAAGTTCGCCACCGGTGACTACGACGGAGACGGCCGCGACGACCTCGGCGCCCTCTACGGCTACACCGACGGCACCGTCGCCCTGATCACCTTCCTCACCAAACCCACCGGCGGATTCAACGAGCCGATCCACGGCTGGGAATCAACCGGTTGGACCTTCGCCAACGCCAGCGTCTACTCCGGCGACTTCAACGGCGACGGCCGCGACGACATCGCCAGCTGGTATGACTACGGCGACGGCCACGACGCCGTCATCAGCTTCAACGCGAGTGACGTCGACGGCAAGTTCGGCAACCGACGGGAGATCCTCAGCATTCCAGCAGGTTCCTACGAACGTTCCCGCATGCAGCTTGTCACGGGCGACTACGACGGAGACGGTCGCGACGACCTCGCCACCCTCTACGGCTACGCCGACGGACGCGTGAAGACCATCACCTGGACCTCCAAACCCGACGGCACACTCAACGGCTCACTCCACAGCTGGGAAGCACCCGCCGGAAGCTGGACCTTCGACCGCATTCACATGATCGAGAGATACAGCCCCGCGTAAGCCCGACACGGGATGCCCCGCAACAGCGGGGCATCCCCCTGTAACTGTTCTGCGAAGTGCCGGACTCGCGCGGCGATCGGCGAACACGGACATCCGATGCGGTTGATCGAGGAGGCCACGGTGGTTCGGCCGTCCGTGGTCACTGCTGCCCCGTCAACTCCTTGTGGACGGCGAGCAGTTCGCCGACCGTCCTGCCGTCCGCGGGCCGCAGCGGCGGCCGGACCGGGCCGGACGGCAGGCCGAGTGCGCCGAGCAGGCCCTTGGCGGTCACGGTGCCCGGCAGCCCGGACGCCATCATCGACTCGATGAGTGGCAGGGCCCGTCGCTGTAGGCGCGCGGCCTCGGCCGTCCGGCCCGCGTCGAACGCGTCGAGGATCGCCCGGAACTGCCGCGGCGCGGCGTTGGCGACCGTGCTGATGTGACCGGCTCCGCCGATCGCGTACAGGGCGAGCACCTGCTCGTCACAGCCCGCGTAGTACGCCAACTCCGTGCGCGCCAGCACCTTCTGGGTGCCCAGCAGGTCGTACGCGCAGTCCTTGACCGCCACGATCCGCGGATGCTCGGCGAGCCGGATCATCGTCGCCGGCTCGATGCGGGTGCCGGTGCGGCCCGGGATGTCGTACAGCACGAGCGGCAGCCCGGAGCCGTCGGCGACCGCGCGGAAGTGGGCCTCGACGGCGTCCTGCGGGGGTCGGCTGTAGTACGGCGTGACCACCAGCAGGCCGTCCGCACCCGCCTTCTCGGCGGCGAGCGCGAGCTCCACGGTGTGCCGGGTGTCGGGGGTGCCGATGCCCGCCACGATCGACGCCCGTCCGCCGACCGCCTCGCGCACCGCCCGCACCAGCGCGGCCTTCTCGGTGTCCGTCGTGGTCGGCGACTCGCCCGTGGTACCGGAGAGCACCAGGCCGTCGCAGCCCTCGGCCACCAGCCGGTCGGCGAGCCGCTGCGCCCCGTCCAGGTCCAGCGCTCCGTCGTCGGTGAAGGGAGTGATCATCGCGCACAGGGCGCGGCCGAAGGGAGCGGAGGCACGGGCCGGTGTCGTCATGGCAGTAGTCTCGGCCGCCTCATTGTGTAGTTCCACTTAATTTTTCTTCAGGGTATTCATCAGTAATGCTGCAATGTTCATCATGACTCACCGACAACTTCGATCGACTGGACAAAAAAAGTTTTCGGTGGGACGGTGGAGTCATGTTGGACGTGACCGTGATCGAGGACCCCGAGGCCGCAGCCGTCTCGCTCGACCCCGTACGGGCCCGGCTGCTCGCCGAGCTGGCGGCGGGGCCCGCGTCGGCCGCCATGCTGGCCGGCCGGGTCGGGCAGCCCCGCCAGAAGGTGAACTACCACCTCAAGACCCTGGAGCGGCACGGCCTGGTCGAGCTGGCCGGCGAGCGCCGCAAGGGCAATGTCACCGAGCGGCTCATGCGGGCCACCGCCGCCTCGTACGTGATCAGCCCTCTCGCGCTGGCCTCCGTGCAGCCGGACCCGGACCGCTTCCGCGACCAGCTCTCCGCGCGCTGGCTGCTCGCCCTCGGCGCCCGGCTGGTGCGGGACGTGGGTTCGCTGATCACCGGCGCGGCCGCGGCCCGCAAGCGGCTGGCGACGTACGCGCTCGACGGTGAGGTGCGCTTCGCCTCCGCGGCCGACCGGGCCGCGTTCATCCAGGAGCTCACGGCGGGCGTCAGTGCCCTCATACGCAAGTACGACGCTCCGGAGACCGAGGGCGGGCGCGACCACCGGATCGTCGTGGCCGTCCACCCCGAGGTCAAGCCGCCGGTGGCCGGACCCCAGGACGCACCGTCCCCCGCCGCCGAGCTGAACCCCCCGACCGACACCCCCACTTGACGCGCAGGAGCCCCTCATGCCCAAGGAATTCGAGATCGCCCGCGAGTTCGAGGTCGACGCCACGCCGGAGCAGGTCTGGGAGGCCGTCACCCGCGGTACCGGCGGCTGGCTGTGGCCGATGGACGCCCCCGAGCCGCGCGAGGGCGGCAAGGGACCCTTCGGCTCCACGGTCACCGTGTGGGACCCGCCGCACCGCTACGTCAACCGCGTCGAGAACGTCGAGGGCATCGTCGAGCAGACCCTCAACCAGCTCGATCACACCATCGAACCGCGCGAGAGCGGCCGGCGCGCCTGGGTGCGCTACGTGCACAGCGGCATCTTCGTCGACGACTGGGACAACCAGTACGACGGCGCGAGCAAGCACACCGACTTCTACCTGCACACCCTGCGCGAGTACGTCACGCACTTCGCGCCCCGCCCGGTCGCCTTCACGACCCTGAACGGTCCCGAGGGGTCCAAGGCCGCCGACGCCCTCACCGCCGTGGAGCGGGCGCTGGGGATCGAGGACGCCGTCGAGCGCTCCACCGTCGTGGTCCGGGGCCCGGAGGGCCGCCTCTTCGACGCCGTGCTCGACTACCGCAACCCCTACTTCGTCGGGCTGCGCACCGACGACGCCCTCATTCGCTTCTTCGGGCGCAACCACTGGGGCGCGCCGGTCGGCATCAGCGTCCACGACTTCGCGCCCGGCGCCGATGCGAAGGCGGACGAGGCCGCCTGGCAGGGCTGGCTGGACGAGGTCTTCGCCTGACCTGCCCCGTACCCACGGGACGAGCCCGGCCCCCCGCACGACGGGGCCGGGCTCGTCGGCGCGGGAGGCCGGTGGCCGCTACGGCCGGAACCGCAGCACCTGCGGGTCGTGGTCGCTGATCTGGTCGTGGAACTCCGCGTTGATGTGCACGCTGTCGTAGTCGACGTCGCAACCGCGGCGGATCGAGGGGCTGACCAGGATCTGGTCCAGGACCTGGCTGTTGCCCTGGTAGTCGTACGTGTAACGCTCGCTCTTGCGCAGCGACTTGATCGCCGACCACAGCTCGCCGTCGCCCTCGAGGATCTTCGCGGTGTCGGAGAACTCGTAGTCGTTCATGTCGCCGAGCGCGACGACGTCGGCGTTCTTCTGCGTGTCCAGGATGTCCTTGACGAAGGCGTGCACCTCGGCCGCCTGGAGGTGGCGCTGGGTCTCCGAGCCGCGTGTCGGCGGCTGGTACTGGGAGTGCAGCGCCTGGTCGCCGCCCTTCGAGGCGAGGTGGTTGGCGATCACGAAGACCGTCCGCCCGCGGAAGACGAACTCGCCGACGAGGGGCTTGCGGCTGCTCTTCCAGGCGTCGCTCGCCGGGTCGATGCGGCCGGGGGACACCGTCAGCTGCGCCTTGCCGTGCACCTCGGTGACGCCCACGGCGGTCGTCGAGTCGCCGCCCGGGCGGTCGGTGAAGGAGACCCGCTGCGGGTTGAACAGGAAGACCTGGCGGATGTTGCCGCCCGGCTGGCCGCCGTCCTGGTCGTTGACCGGGTCGATGGAGCGCCAGTCGTAGTGCGGTCCGCCCGCCGCGACGATGGCGTCGACGAGCCTGCCCACCGTCTGGGAGGCGTCGACCGTGCCGTCGTCCGTCGCCCCGTTGTCGTCCTGGATCTCTTCCAGGGACACGATGTCCGGCGACTGCAGGTTGTTCACGATCGCGGAGGCGTGGGCCTCGAAGGTGGTGTCGGACGGGTCCAGGTTCTCCACGTTGTACGTCGCCACGGCCAGCTCCCCGCGGCCCTGCTTGCGGGTGGTCTCCCGCTGCAGACCGCCGCTCTCCAGGGTGCCGAGCTCCCTGGCGACGAGGGTGTAGCCGCCGTACTGGTTGTAGTCCAGCGGACCGGTGGTCGGGCCGGTGAGCGTGTCGCCGACGTTCGCCGTCGGGAAGCCGGCGGTCGGGCCCAGCGACTGGATCTGCAGCCGGCCGGTGTTCTGGGAGCGGTACGAGCCGTAGACCGTGCCGCCGCGGCGGTCGGCGTGCTCGTGCGGCTTCACCGTGACCCACAGCTCGCTGTACGCATCGGTGGCGGTGACCACGCGGGCGTCGGAGGCCTGGACGTTCATGCCCTCCAGGGACTCGTAGTGGTCCAGGGCGTACGTCGCCGGCTGCAGGGCGAGGCCGTTGATCGAGCCGTTCGCCGCCGTGTCGCCCGCCGGGGCGTACTCGGCCGGCACGGACTCGGCGTCGATGACGACCGGCGCCGGGAGCGCGTTGCCGCCGGAGAGCACCGTCACCGTCGGCTTGGTGATCTCCGTGACCGACTGGTTGCCGGACGAGGTGCCGCCGGGGACGTACTCGGAGACGGTGCCCGTCACGGTGACCGAGTCGCCGACGGCGACCTTCGGGGTGGAACTCGTGAAGACGAAGATCCCTTCACTGGTCGCCGGGTCGCCGTCCGGGTTCGGGTCCTGGACCCAGAACCCCTTGGACGAGCCGTAGGTCCGCACGCCCGTGACGATTCCGGCCACGTCCGTGACCTTCTGGCCCGCGAGCGGCGAGAGCCGCGTGGTGCCCTGGATGTCGTGGATGCGCACGGAGTCCGCGTGCGCCGGGGCGGTGAGGACCACGCCGGACACCGTGGAGCAGACGGCGGCGACGGTGAGCGCGGCGAGGCGCGCGGTGGACTTTCTCGGCAACGGGATCCCTCCGGGGACTTGCATGGGTGCCGGGACGAGGGTGGAGCGTGGAGCCGTGGGGCGACGACCGGCGGGGCGGTGGCGACGCGGGGAGAAGACGGAGACCTCGGTGAACAAGTGTCCGCCGACTTCTACGCGCGTCAATCTCCAGCCTGATCAAGGCACTTGTCAAGGTTTCAGCCATGTACGGCGGCCGAAGGGGAGATGAACCGGGCGGCATGGGTGGAAATCCGTCTAGGCTGAGCCGTGTGTTTCGGGGCGCCCCTCGGTCACTACGTACGTCTCAAGGAGACCCTGCCGATGTCAGACAGCTCCCCCTTGCCCCCGGTTCGGCTGCGCTCCGAAGCGGAGCTCGCGCGGGACGCGCTCGCCACGCCCCTGCTCTCCCGCGCCGCCCGGCTGGCCCGCTGGGCCGGCCCGGACACACGCGTCGGCACCGCGGGCGAGCTCGTCGAGGAGCAGCTGCCCGCGGCGGCCGAGGCCCTCGGGCTGGACGGTGAGGACGCCGCAGCCCTCGCCAGCGAGGCATGGCGGGTCGCCGTCGACACCGGCCTGGTCGAGGTCGCCGACGAGGAGGAGGGGACGGTCACCGCGGGCGCCGACCTCGCCCTGCTCACCTCCGGAAGCCCGCAGGACGTGCTCCGCGTGTGGCTCGAGGCGCTGGAGACCGTGCTGGCCGACGCGAGCGTGCCGGACCTCGGTGAGCTCGTCGACGCCATGGACGAGGGCGGCGAGATCGACTTCTCCTCCCTCGACTGGGACCCCGAGGCGGAGGCGGAGTTCCTCGACGGAGTCCTCGGCAACCTATACATCCTGACGGTCAGCGAGCAGGGACCCGGCGACAGTCCGGTGCCGCTGCCCGCCCTCGCCGCGTCGGTCCTGGTGCCCGACGGCATGGGCGAGCCCACGAACGACGTCCTGGAACAGGTGTCGGACGCGATGATGCGGCTCGACGAGCAGTTCAGGACCCTCGAGCCGGTCGGGCTGGTCGACTTCCAGCCCGTCGACGAGGCGCTGTTGGCCGACACCGACGAGGAACCCCCGGGCCCCGTCGACGAGGCGGACGTCACCCGGTACGGGATGGTGCGGCTGACCCCGCTCGGGCTGTTCGGGATGCGGGCCCGGCTGCTGGAGGCCGGGATGACCGCACCCGCGGTGGGCGAGTTCGCGGACAAGGGCGCCGACGCGCTGCTCGACGGCACGTCCGCGTTTCCGCCCGCGGCGGCACAGGCCGAGACGGAGCAGTGGCTGGCGTGTCGTGAACCGCTCGCGGCGACACGCGAACTGCTCGCGGCGGCACGCGGCTCCGACGCCGGCGCGCCGCTGCGCCGGCTGCGCTGTCAGCAGGCGCTCTCCCTGGTGGGGGCGGACGCGGAGCCTGCCCTGCGCGAGGTCCTGGACGATCCGGAACTGGGGGGCCTGGCGCGGGTCTGGCTCACCGAGCACGGCGCGGCCGACGTGCCCGTGCCGCCCGAGTCGATGGTCTTCTGGCTGACCATCGACACGCTGGCCGCGCAACTGGCGGCCGAGGGCAACTCGGCGGAACTGCAGGCGCTGGTGGAGGGCCTGGCGGCGCAGCACCGTGGTTTCTTCGCCACGGCGTGGCGGGTGGACCACCCGGCCACCCCGGAGGTCCTGGAGGCGATGGGGCGCCTGCACCCGGACAAGAAGGTCGCCAAGGAGGCACGGAAGGCGGCGTTCAAGGCCCGCTCCCAGCACGGCGGCTGAGGTCCGGCGGGGAACGCGGACAGGGCCGGCCGTCGGCGCGCCATCGGCCGGGGCACCGGTCCGGGCCACCGGGCGGTGCCCGTTCGGCGGGCGGACCGTTCCACACGACGTGACGGATTCACGGAAGGGCGCCCTCGTGTGTCGGGCGTCGTTCAACCGGCGTTCAGACGGGGGCGGCACCGTGTGCGGGCAACGAGGCCCCCGTCCACCCGACCGACTCACTCCCCTTCCCCAGGAGACAGCATGGCGCTCACCCGCAGGGACTTCGCCGGACGGGCCGCGCTCACCGGTGCCGGCATCGCCCTGGCCGGCAGCGTCGGAGCCCTCGCCACCGCGCCCCACGCCCTCGCGTCCACCGGCACCGAGACCGTGGGCGGCGAGGAGGACCGGCACGGCGGGATCGGCTACGGACCGCTGGTCCCCGACCCCCGGGGCCTGATCGCGCTGCCCGCCGGATTCTCGTACCGCGTCATCACCCGAAGCGGCGTCACCAGGCTGGAGTCCGGCGAGTACACCCCGTCCAACCACGACGGCACCGCCGCCTTCGACGGACCGCGCGGCGCCACCCTCCTCGTCAACAACCACGAACTCAAGGGCCCCCGCGCCGGCTGGGCCCACCCCGTGCCGCTCGCCGAGGGGCTCGTCTACGACCCGGCCGCGTCCGGCGGCTGCACCGTCGTGGAGGTCCGCCGCGACCACGTCGCCGAGTGGGTGGGCATCGCGGGCACCTCCACCAACTGCGCGGGCGGCACCACCCCCTGGGGCACCTGGCTCACCTGCGAGGAGACCGAGGACAGGGCCGGTGCGAACGGCATGACCAAGGACCACGGCTACGTCTTCGAGGTCGACCCCGCCGACCGGCGCGCCAACCGCGACCCCGAGCCCGTCAAGGCACTGGGGCGCTACGCCCACGAGGCCGTCGTCGTCGACCCCCGGCGCGGTCACCTCTACCTGACCGAGGACGCGTCCGGCCCCAACGGCCTGCTGTACCGCTGGACCCCGCCCGAGGGCTTCCGCCACGGCCGCGGCAGGCTGCGCACCCTCGCCGACGACGCGGGCCGCCTCCAGGCGTTCAAGTGCTTCGACTCCGGGGGCCGGTTCGTCGACGACCTCTCCCGCGCCACCAGGACGGGCACGGTCTACGGCGTCGACTGGATCGACGTGCCGGACCGCGACGCCGGGACGGTCTCCGTCCGCAAGCAGTTCGCCGCCGGGCAGATCACCCGCGCCCGCAAGCTGGAGGGCATGTGGTGGGGCGACTCGGGCGCGTACATCGTCTCCTCGTACGCCCGGGACGAGAGCCCCGGCCGGCACGACGGCCAGATCTGGTTCTACGACCCGCGGCGCCGCACCCTGACGCTCGCGGTCCTGCTGGGCGTGAACCCCGACCCCGCCGGGGAAGGCGCCTTCGACGGCCCCGACAACATCACCGTCTCCCCGTACGGCGGCCTGGTCGTCGCGGAGGACGGCGAGGGCGTCCAGCACCTCTTCGGCGCCACCGACAGCGGCCGCACCTACCCGATCGCCCGCAACGAACTGAACATCGGCACAGCAGAGAACCCGGAATACAGCGAGTTCACGGGCGTCACCTTCTCGCCCGACGGCAGGACCCTGTTCGCGAACATCCAGGAGCCGGGCATCATGCTGGCCGTCACCGGGCCCTGGAAGCGCCAGCCGCGCGACCGGACTGTGCGCGAGGATTAATTCGTTCGCCCCCTCTGCGGCCGCCTCCTACAGTGATGCACGTCCAGGTGCGAAGGCAGGACCTACTTCCACTCATAATGGGGCGGCCGCGGGTTCGAGTCCCGCCACCGGTACTACGGGCCGGTGTAGCTCAGGGGCAGAGCACCTGTGTCGGTTCCGCCGACTTCGATCTCTGGACACCACAACTCCATGCACCTCCCGGTGCGCAGGCCGCGGCTACTTCTTTGCAACAGATTCACGCCGCAGCCGAATTGATCTCGGGAGGCGCAGCATTTGGTGGGTGCCCGGTGCGCAGGTGACGGGTACTTCGGGATCAGGTCTGTTGCGGGTTCGAGTCCCGTCGTCGGCTCAAGGCCGATGTGGCGGAAAGGGAAGACGCGCCTGGGTATGTCCCGTCGCCGATCCCCGTTCTCGGGCACCCTCCTTCTGCCGCGCCTCCCTCCTGAACGGAAACGGAATTCGGGGGAATTCACCATGGCGCGATTCAACACCAAGGCGGCCAAGGCGCAGCCCACCTCGCGTATCACCTCGACGGGGCGCGTGCTGCGCACGTACGAGGGCGGCCGCGGCCATGAGCGCGACGCGCGCTCCGAGCTTTTTCTGCTCGCGGTCTCCCACTTCGTCTCGCAGCAGACCTTCTACGAGTCCGGCGCCGACCGCGACGACCGGTTCGCCCGGCTCGTGCGCGAACTCGCCGTCGCCGACCCGTCGTGGACCGCTGGTCTGCTCGGCTGGCTGCGCGGCGAGGGGAACCTGCGGACCGCGTCGATCGTGGGCGCGGCCGAGTACGTGAAGGCGCGGCTCGACGCCGGTGCCACCGACGGCCCCTCGAACCGGCAGGTCGTGGACTCCGTCCTGCGGCGCCCCGACGAGCCCGGCGAACTGCTCGCCTACTGGACCTCGGTGTACGGCCGGGCCGTTCCCAAGCCGGTCAAGCGTGGGATCGCCGACGCCGTGCGGCGCCTGTACCACGGCAAGGCGCTGCTGAAGTACGACACCGCGTCGAAGGGCTACCGCTTCGGTGACATCCTCAACCTGGTGCACGCTGCGCCCGACCCCGGAAAGCCGTGGCAGGGCGAGCTGTTCCGGTACGCCCTGGACCGTCGGCACAACCCCGACACGGCCGTGCCGCCCGCGTCGAGCAGCGTGCTCACGGCCCACCGCGAGCTGATGGCGCTCCCCGTCCCGCAGCGGCGCGCGGTCGTCACGGATCCCGGTGGCGCCGAGCGCCTCGCGGCCGCCGGCATCACCTGGGAGGCGCTGACGGGCTGGCTGCAGGGCCCGATGGACAAGGCGGCCTGGGAGGCCGTGATCCCGTCGATGGGTGCGATGGCGCTGGTGCGCAACCTGCGGAACTTCGACGAGGCCGGTGTGTCCGACGCGGTGGCGGCGCAGGTCGCGGCGCGGATCAGCGATCCCGCCGAGGTCGCGCGCTCGCGGCAGTTCCCGTTCCGGTACCTCGCCGCCCATCGGCACGCGCCGTCGCTGCGCTGGGCGTACCCGCTGGAGCAGGCGCTCGGCCACTCGCTGGCCCAGGTGCCGGCACTGCCCGGCCGGACCCTGGTGCTCGTGGACCGCTCGGGCTCGATGTTCTACTCGCGGCTGTCGGACCGCTCGGAGCTGAACCGCGCCGACGCGGCGGCGATCTTCGGTACGGCCCTGGCGCTGCGGGCGGCGCAGGCGGATCTGGTGGAGTTCGGGACCTCCAGCGCCAAGGTGACGTTCCGCAAGGGCGAGTCGGTGCTGAAGATCCTGGAGCGCTTCGGCGACCTGGGCGGCACCGACACCACCGGCGCGGTGCGCCGGCACTACCGCGCACACGACCGGGTGCTGATCGTCACGGACGAGCAGTACGCGTACAACCGGCACGGCGACCCCACCGAGCAGATCCCGTCGCACGTGCCGGTCTACACCTGGAACCTGGCCGGGTACCGGGCGGGGCACGGCCCGTCCGGGAAGGGCAACAGGCACACCTTCGGGGGTCTGACGGACGCGGCCTTCCGCATGGTCCCGCTGCTGGAGGCGGTGCGGGACGCCGACTGGCCCTGGGCCGCCTGACCGCGGTCCCCCGCCCGGGCGGAGCCAGGAGCGGGGGCGTGCCGGGCGTCACGGCGGGGCGAACGCCGCCCGCGGGGGCACCCGGCCGGGCGGCGGTCGGGCAGCGGCGGTCGGACAGGGGCGGTCGGGCAGCAGCGGTCCGCCGCCTGCCGCGGCTCCCCGCTCCGGCGGCCCCCGGCGGCCGGGGCGAGGTGATCACGAACGCCGACACCAGCAGGGCGGCCAGCGCGGTCAGGCAGCCGACGCCGAACGCGCGGGCCGAGCCCTCGGCCAGGATCTCGGCCGGGGTGCCGGTGGCGTGCCGGGTAGCCGTGCCGAAGACCGTGACCAGGACGGACAGACCGAGAGTGCCGCCGAGCCACTGGAGGGTCTGCAGCAGACCGGAGGCGGCGCCGGCCTCACCCGGCCGCACACCGGCGAGGACGGTCGCGTTGAGCGGCATGAAGCTCAGCCCGACGCCGAGGCCCAACAGCAGCAGCGGGCCGAGCAGTCCCGTGGCGTAGCCCTCGCCGGGGCGCAGCCGCCACAGCCACCCGGCCGCGACGGCGACCAGCGTCATGCCGGTCAGCAGCACCGGCTTGGCGCCGAAGCGTCCCAGCAGCCGCGGCACGAGGCGGACGGTGGTGAACATGACCAGGGTCATCGGCAGGAAGGCGAAGCCCGCGCGCAGCGGGCTGTAGTGCAGGACCTGCTGGCTGATCAGGGTGAGGAAGTAGAACGCCCCGAACATGCCCGCGGGCAGCAGCAGGACACCCGCGTAGCCGCCCGCGCGGTTGCGGTCGGCCAGCAGCCGCAGCGGCATGATCGGCTGGCCGGCCCGGGACTCGATCAGGACGAAGGCCGTGAGCAGGGCCGCCGCCGCGCCGAAGCCGAGCTGTGCCGGGGTGTCGCTCCAGTCCTGCTCGGAGACGCGGAGGAACGCGTAGACGAGCGAGGTGGTGCCGGCCGTGCCGGTGAGCGCGCCCGCGGCGTCGAACCGGCCCGTGTGGCGGGGGGTCTCGGTGACGAAGCGGGAGAGGCCCAGCGCCACCGCGGCACCGATCGGCACGTTGATCAGCAGGGCCCAGCGCCAGGACGCCCAGGAGGTCAGCATGCCGCCGAGCACGAGGCCCACGGAGGCGCCGATGCCGGCCATGGACGAGTAGACGCTGAGGGCGTGGTGCCGTCGCGGCCCCTCGGGGAAGTGGGTGGTGATCAGGGCGAGGGTGCTGGGCGCGGTGAGGGCGGCGCCGACGCCCTGGAGGGCGCGGGCCGTCAGCAGCCAGGTGCTCTCGGTGGCGAGGCCGCCGAGGAGGGAGGAGAGGGCGAAGAGCAGCACCCCCGCGGTGAGGGTGCGCCGGCGGCCGGCGATGTCCCCGACCCGCCCGCCGAGCAGCAGCAGTCCGCCGAAGGCGAGGGTGTAGGCGTTGAGCACCCACGACAGGCCGGTGCGGCTGAAGCCGAGGTCCTGTTGGATGTCGGGCAGGGCGACGTTGACGACGGTGGAGTCGACCCCGACCATCAGGTAGGCGGTGACGACGACGAAGAGGACGGTGCCGAGCCTGGCGGGTTGCTGTGGTGCGGACGGCGCGTCGGCGGTCGTGGACGGTGCGGACGGGGTGGACGGGGTGGACATGAGTTCTCCCGGTCTGGCGTCCCCGGGCACGACGGATGCGGGCAGCGCGGAGGTACGGTGCGGGAGCGGCACGAGCCGCCCGCGAAAGAACCGGGGACTGTCTCCGTTTAGTGCTCGATAAGATACGGAGAGGGTCCCCGGTTCGCAAGGAGTATCTGGATGCCGCAGGTCAAGCCCATGCGAGCGGACGCCCGTCGCAACTACGAGCGGTTGCTGAAGGCGGCCGCCGCCGCGTTCGCCGAGCATGGTGAGAACGCGTCGCTCGATGACATCGCCAAGCGCGCGGGCGTCGGGTCCGGCACGCTCTACCGGCACTTCCCGACGCGCCAGGCGCTGCTGGAGGCGGCCTACGTCGACCGGATCGAGGCGATCGCCGCGCGGGCCGACGAGATCGCGAAGGAACTGCCGCCGGGCGAGGCGCTGGTGGAATGGCTCCACGAACTGTGCGTCGGAACCGTTCAGGTGCGCGGCCTCAAGGCGCTGCTGGGATCGGCCGTCACGGACGGCAGTTCGGCCGCCGTCACGGCCTGCGGCACCTCCATGAAGGGGGCGGCCGCGCGGCTGGTCGAGGCGGCGCAGCACGAGGGCTCCCTGAGGGCGGACGTCGAGCCGGTCGAGATCCTCCGGCTGGCGCACGGGGTGGCGACGGCGTCCGAGCTCGCCGACGGTCAGGGCACCCACATCCGCCGCTATCTCTCGCTGCTGACGGAGGGTCTGCGGCCGTAGGGGCAGGGCACACGGCCGCCGCACCCGCCGCACCCGCCGCACCCGCCGCACCCGCCGCACCCGCCGCACCCGCCGGACCCGGCCCGGGGCCCGGCGGGTGCCTTACGGCCGCCTACAGTGCCTGCGCCGCCGGCTGCACCATGTTCCGCACCGTGCGGGCCTTGACGAAGTCGCCCATGGCCGTCATCTCCCACTCCCCGGAGAACTGCCTGATGAGCTTGGCCATCATCACGCCCGTCTGCGGCTCGGCGCCCGTGAGGTCGAAGCGGACCAGTTCCTGGTCGGTCGCGGCGTCCACGAGGCGGCAGTACGCCTTGGCGACCTCCGTGAACTTCTGCCCGGAGAAGGAGTTCACGGTGAACACCAGCCCCGTGACCTCCTGCGGAAGGCGTCCGAGGTCGACCGCGATGACCTCGTCGTCGCCGGCGCCCTCACCCGTGAGGTTGTCGCCGGAGTGCTTGACGGCGCCGCCGAGGATGGTCAGCTTGCCGAAGTAGCAGCTGTCGATGTGGTTGCGCTGCGGGCCGTACGCGATCACGGACGCGTCCAGGTCGATGTCCTTCCCGCGGAAGGCGGGCTCCCAGCCGAGGCCCATCTTGACCTGGGACAGCAGCGGACGGCCGCCCTTGACGAGGGAGACGGTCTGGTTCTTCTGGAGGCTGACCCGGCCCTTGTCCAGGTTGATCTTCCCGCCGCCGCCGGGGGCCTGCGCGGGCGGGGCCGGAGGCGCGGCGGGCATCGGGGGAGCGGCCGGCGTGGCGACCGGGGGTTGCGCGGCGGGCGCGGGCGGCGCCACGGGCTGTGCGGGCGCGGCCGGTTCCTCCACCGTGACCCCGAAGTCGGTGGCGATGCCCGCCAGTCCGTTCGCATACCCCTGGCCGACCGCGCGGGCCTTCCACGCGCCGCCCCGCAGATAGATCTCCACGACCACCAGAGCCGTCTCGGTGCCGAGCTGCGGGGGAGTGAACGTGGCCAGGACGCTGTTGTCGTCCGCGTTGCGGATCGTGGCCGTCGGCTCGATGCCCTGGAAGGTCTGTCCCGCGGCGTCCGGGCTCGCGGTGACGACGATCTTCTCGATGCCCCCGGGCAGCGCACCGGTGTCGACCGTGATCGAGTCGGGGCTCGTGCCGCCGCCGGAGCGGTAGGTGACGCCGGGGCCCGCGGGCTGGTTGTAGAAGATGAAGTCGTCGTCGGAGCGCACCTTGCCGTCGGCGGTGAGCAGCAGGCCCGATACGTCGAGCCGCACCGGGGCGGCGACGTCCACCGTCACGCGGGCGGCGGACAGAGGGATGTTCGAGCCGGGGGTCATAGCGGTCATGCCTGGGGTAACGAGCGAGGGCGCTTTACCGTTCCCTTACCTACCACCGGATGGCCGACGCGGCCGCCCCCGGCCCCCTACGGCACCACCACGATCTTCCGGCCCACCCCCGCCGCGAACTGCTCCAGCGCCTGCGGATACCGCTCCAGCGGAAGGCGGTCGCTGATGAACACCCCCGGGTCGAGCACCCCGCCCGCGAACAGTTCGGCCGCGCGCTCGAAGCTGTGCAGCACGGCCATCGACCCGGTGATGGTGATCTCCTGGTTGTAGATGCGGTACGGGTCGATCGAGACCCGCGTCGCGTAGTCCGCCACGCCGAACTGCAGGAACGTGCCCGCCTTCGCCACCCGCCCGAGGCCGTCCTGGATCGCCGCCGCGTTGCCCGTGGCGTCCACCACCAGGTCCCAGCCCTGCGGGCGGTCCAGGTCGTCCGCGCTCGCCGCGGACGCGGACACGCCCAGCTGCCGCGCCGTCCGAAGACGGTCCGGGTTCACGTCCACCACGTCCACGCTCGCCGCGCCGGTCCGCTTCGCCAGCTCCAGCATCATCAGGCCCATCGTCCCGGAGCCGTAGATCAGGACGTGCGAGCCCAGGCGGGACCGGAGGACGTCGTAGCCCCGGACCGCGCAGGACAGCGGCTCGATCAGCGCCGCGTCCTGGGTGGCGACGTGCTCGGGGAGCTTCACGCAGTTCGCCACCGGGGCCAGCGCGTACTGTGCCGCACCGCCGGCCGTCGTCACACCGATCGCCGCCCACCGCTCGCAGAGGTTGCTGTGGCCGGTACGGCAGTACCGGCACTCGTGGCAGTACAGGGACGGATCCACGGCCACCCGGTCGCCGACCGAGACCTCGGTGACGCCGGTGCCCACCCCGACCACCTCGCCCGCGAACTCGTGGCCCGGCACGATCGGCAGCGCGGGCGCGAACTCGCCCCGGAGGATGTGCAGATCCGTACCGCACAGACCGCAGGCCGCGACCTCGACGACGACCTCGCGGGGCCCGGGCGTCGGGTCCGGGACCCGGGAGACGACGGCGCGGCCCACGGACTCGATGACGGCGGCCTTCATTTGACGGCTCCCAACGACAGGCCCTGGACCAGCTTGTCCTGGGCGGCGAACCCCGCGGCGAGCACCGGCAGGGAGATGACGAGCGAGGCGGCGCACACCTTCGCCAGGAACAGTCCCTGACTGGTGATGAAGGTGGTCAGGAAGACGGGGGCCGTCTCGGCCACCACTCCGGTGAGCACCCGGGCGAAGAGCAGCTCGTTCCAGCTGAAGATGAAGCAGATCAGCGCGGTGGCGGCGATACCGGGCAGGGCGATCGGGGCCACCACACGGCCCAGCACCGTCGGCAGCCGGGCGCCGTCGATCTGCGTCGCCTCGATGACCGCGACCGGCACCTCGGACAGGAAGGACTGCATCATCCACACCGCGATCGGCAGGTTCATGGCGGTGTAGAGCACGACCAGCGCCCACACATTGTCGAGCAGCCCGGCGTTCTTGGCGAAGAGGTAGATCGGCAGCAGGCCCGCCACCGCCGGCAGCATCTTGGTGGACAGGAAGAAGAACAGGACGTCGGTCCACTTCCGCACCGGCCGGATGGACAGCGCGTACGCGGCCGGCAGCGCCAGGAGCAGGGTGAGCGCGGTGGAGGCCACCGACGCCGTCGTCGAGTTGATCAGCGAGGGCCAAGGGCTGGCGCCCGAGTCCAGGCCGAAGAACTCGCGGTAGCTGTCCAGGGTGAGGGAGGCGGTGAGGGAGGGCGGGTTGGTCGCCGCGTCCGCCTCCGAGTGGAAGGACGTCAGGGCCATCCAGAGGAGGGGCAGCACGAACAGCAGGCCCGCCAGCCAGGCGGCCACACCGAGGGCGCTGCCCTTGAGTCCGGGGCCGGAGCGGATCGTTCGCGGTGCGCGGGGACGCGGTCGGGCGGTGGCCGGGGCGGTCATGCGCGGGACACCTCCTCACGGAACAGGGACGACACGACGCGCAGGGCGAAGGTCGCCAGGACGATGGAGCCGATGACGACGAGGACGCCGGCCGCGGAGGCGAGACCGTTCTCGTGCGCCTGGTAGAAGGTCTGGTAGACGGTGTACGGCAGGTTCGCGGTGCCCAGGCCGCCGGAGGTGATGGTGAACACCGCGTCGAAGTTCTGCACGATGTAGATCGAGCCGAGCAGGACGCCCAGTTCGAGGTAGCGGCGCAGATGCGGCAGCGTGATGTGCACGAACACCTGCCAGTCGCCCGCGCCGTCCATCCGGGCCGCCTCGACCAGTTCCGGGTCGCGGCTCTGCAGCCCGGCCAGCAGGATCAGCATCATGAAGGGCGTCCACTGCCACACCAGCGACGCCTCGACCGCCGTGAGCGGCATGTCGGAGATCCAGTCCGGCTGGGGCGCGCCGTTTCCCCCGACCCAGTGCAGCACGCCGTTGAACAGGCCGTACTCGGGGTTGAAGAGCACGTGCTTCCACAGCAGGGCGGCCGCGATCGGCACCAGCAGGAAGGGTGCGATGAGCATGGTGCGGACCACGGCCCGGCCACGGAAGCGGCGGTCGAGCAGGAGGGCGAGCAGCAGCCCGAGCAGAAGGCTGACGAGCACCACGGTGACGGTCAGCAGGACGGTCGTCCACACCGACTTGCGCAGCTCCGGTGTGCTCAGGACCTCGGAGTAGTTGCCGAGGCCGGTGAAGCGGCGGTCGTCCGGGTACAGCGCGTTCCAGTCGAAGAACGAGATCACCAGGGTCGCCACGAACGGCAGTTGCGTCACGGCGATCATGAAGATCAGCGCGGGCAGCAGAGGGGCCCGGGTGGCCCATGCGCGCATGCGGTTCGGCGGCCGGGTCGCCGGCCGCACGGAGGCGGCGGCGACCCCGGGGGAGGCGGTCGCGGTCATGATCCCTCGTACTTCCTGCCGACGGCCTCGGCGTACTGCTGCGACTTGTCCAGCGCGCTGTCCACGGACTGCCGGCCGGCGATGGCGGAGCTGATCTCCTGGGAGACCTTGGTGCCCAGGTCGGTGAACTCCGGGATGCCGACGAACTGGATGCCCGGCGCGGGACGGGGCTGCACGCCCGGGTCCTGCGGCCTGGCGCCCGCGATGGCGTCCCGGGTGACGTCGGCGAAGGCGGCCGCCTCCTGGTGGTACTGCGGGATGGCATAGGTCGACGTGCGCTTGCCGGCGGGCACGTCGGCCCAGCCGGCCGTGCTGCCGACGAGCTTCTCGTAGCCCTTGCCGGACGCCCAGGAGATGAACTTCCAGGCGTCGTCGGCGTGCGTGGACGCCTTCTGGATGCCCCACGCCCAGGTGTAGAGCCAGCCGGAACTCTCCGTCTTCTCGACCGGAGCCGGTACGTAGCCGATCCTGCCCTTGACCGGGGAGCCGGAGGCCTCCAGCGAGCCCGCGCCACTCGTGGCGTCGTACCACATCGCCGTCTTGCCCTGCGTCATGTTGTTCAGGCACTCGGCGAAGCCGGACTGCGCGGCGCCCGACTCCCCGTGCCTGCGGACCAGGTCGACGTAGAACTGCGTGGCCCGCCGGAACTCCTCGGAGTTCAGCCGGGCCTTCCAGTCCTTGTCGAACCAGGTGCCGCCGAAGGTGTTGACGACGGTGGTCAGCGGCGCCATCACCTCGCCCCAGCCGGGCAGTCCGCGCAGGCAGATGCCCTTCATGCCGGGCTCGGCGCCGTCCGCCTCGGCGGCCAGGCCGGCGACCTGCTGCCAGGTGGGCCTGGCCGGCATGGTCAGGCCCTTCTTCCGGAAGACGTCCTTGCGGTACATCAGGAAGGAGGACTCGCCGTAGAAGGGCTCGCCGTAGAGCTTGCCGTCCGCGGCGGTGAGGGCCTGCCGCATCGGGGCGAGGACGTCCTGCTGGTCGAAGGCGGCGTCGCTCTTCACGTACGAGTCGATCGGGTGGAGCCAGCCGTTCTTGGCGTAGATGGGGATCTCGTAGTTGCTGAGCGTGGCGACGTCGTACTGGCCGGCCTGGTTGGCGAAGTCCTGGCTGATCTTGTCCCTGACGTCGTTCTCCGGCAGGACGGTGAAGTTCACCTTGATCCCGGTGTCCTTGGTGAAGTGACCGGCGGTGAGCTTCTGCAGCTCCAGCATCTGCGGGTTGTTCACCATCAGGACGTTGACGGAGTGGGCGGAGGAGCCGCCGCCGGCGCCGCCGGCGCCCGAACAGGCGGCGAGCAGCGGGGTGATCAGCGTTCCTGCGGCGGCCACGGCAAGCAGGGTGCGGGGCGTTCGTCGGCTCTGGCTTCGCATGGGGTGCTCCTGGTCGCTCATGGGTGGTCGACACCGGAAGCCGACGGATGTCGGCGGTGCGAGGGTGTGCGGGGTCCGCCGTGCGGCTCGCCGGGGGCGGCGGGCGTACGGTCGGGGAGGGGTGTGCGGACGGTCGGGGAGGGGTGTGCGGTTGTCCGAAGGGCGGCCGCGGGGTCAGACCCGGATGACCTGCGGCCCCAGTAGTGCGTAGCGATGGGCCTCGGAGGCCGGCAGCAGGGTGCTGGTGACGATGGCCTCCAGGTCGCCGATCTCGGCGAACCGGCAGAAGCTCACCGCCCCGAACTTGGTGTGCACGCCCGCGAAGACCGTGCGGCGGGAGGCGCGGAGCGCCTGTGCCTTGACCTCGCTGACCGCCGGGTCGGGCGTGGTCAGTCCGTGTTCGCGGGAGATGCCGTTGGCGCCGATGAAGGCCAGGTCGATGACGAACCCGGCGAGCATCCTCGTCGTCCAGTGGTCGACGGTGGCGAGCGTGCCGGGCCGCAGCCGGCCGCCCAGCAGCAGGACCGTCGTGTTCGCGGCCTCCGCGAGCGCGCCCGCGGTGGCCAGGGACGCGGTGACCACGGTCAGCGGCCGGTCCCGGGGCAGTGCCTCGGCGATGAGCTGCGGGGTGAATCCCTCGTCCACGAAGACCGTCTCGGCGTCCCCGAGCAGTTCGGCCGCGGCGGTGGCGATCCTGCGCTTCTCGGGTACGTGGCGGGTGGCGCGGAAGGCGAGGGTCGTCTCGAAGCCGGCGCTCTCCACGGGGTAGGCGCCGCCGTGCGTGCGGCGGATGAGCCCGTGGTCCTCCAGGGCGCGCAGATCGCGTCGCACGGTCTCCTTGGCGACGCCCAGTTCGGCGGCGAGCGTGGTGACATCGACCGAGCCGGTGCGGCGGGCGGCCCGCACGATGTTCCGCTGGCGCTCCTCCGCCGTGCTCGCGGCCATGGCCGACACCGCCTTCCCTGGGTGCTGTGCGCGCTGCCCGTTCGGGCCCGGTGGGGCCCATGGGGGAAGTTCTACAGCGGGTGTGCGGCGGTGACCAGGTCTGTTGCAGGCCCGATGGTGCCCGTATGGGCCCGTTCCGCCCGGGTGGTGCCCGCCTCGGACCTGCGGGGCTGTGCGCCGGCAGGTGGGATCGGGCGGCGCGGATGCCCGAATGCGGCGGCGGGCGGGCCCGTTCGGCGCCCGCCCGCCGCCTTGTGCCGGAATGTCCGCGTCAGTACGGCCAGACCGGCGGGTCCGTGACGAAGTGGCCGCCCAGGCGTGCGTGGGCCGGGTTGTCCGGCTGGAGGCCGCCCTGCTCGGCGAGGAGTTTCCCGGCGTAGGGCTCGGAGTCGTCCCGTGGTTCGTAGCCGAGCGCCCGGGCGCTGGTCAGGTCCCACCACAGCCGGGTGTTGGCGGAGGAGCCGTAAACGACGGTGTGGCCGACGTCCTCGGCGGTCAGGGCCGCGTGGAAGAGGCGGGCGCCGTCCGCCGGGCTCAACCACAGGGAGAGCATGCGCACGCTGGTCGGCTCGGGGAAGCAGGAGCCGATGCGCACCGAGACCGTCTCCAGTCCGTGCTTGTCCCAGTAGAGCTGGGCGAGGTCCTCGCCGAAGGACTTGGACAGGCCGTAGAAGGTGTCCGGGCGGCGCGGGGTGTCGATCGGGATCAGCGGGTCGTCGCCGCGGGGGCGGGGGGTGAAGCCGACCGCGTGGTTGGAGGAGGCGAACACGATCCGGCGCACACCCTCCTCGCGAGCGGCCTCGTACAGGTTGTAGGTGCCCTCGATGTTCGCCTTGAGGATCTTGTCGAACGTGGACTCCAGGGAGATGCCCGCCAGATGGAGGACCGCGTCGACGCCCCGCACGGCCTCGCGCAGGGCCTCCCGGTCGGCGAGGTCCGCGGTGATCGCGTCCGGTTCGCCCTCGACCGTCCTGAGGTCCAGCAGGCGCAGGCGGTGGCCGTACTCGGGCAGCAGTCCCCGCATCAGGGTGCCGAGTCCGCCGGCGGCGCCGGTGAGCAGAACGGTGCGGGGAGCGGGCATCCTCGGCCTCCTTGGATCAACGGCCGCATGCGTATACAGCATTCACATGCATGGACACGCTAGGGAACTCCACGAGGCCCGTCAAGCAGGGTGTCCTCAAGGGTGTTCAGGCCTTCCTTCCGCGCGTGTGGCCACTTGACTGCCCCCAGGTCGGCGCCTAGCGTGGGCGCGTTCAGGGACATGGACGTGGATCAGAAACGTGCACCGATGTGAGGCCCGGTGGATCGGTGCGCGTCCGAGCGCCTGCTTCAAGGGAGAGCCCGTGACGTCACCCCCTCTCGCCGCTCGACTCGGCATCCCCAGCGGGCCCCTGTTCTTCCCCGTCACCGCCTTCGGGCCCGACGGCTCGGTCGCCCTCGACGTCTACCGGGCGCATGTGCGCGCGGGCGTCGAGGGGGGAGCCGCCGCCGTCTTCGCGTGCTGCGGCACGGGCGAGTTCCACGCGCTCACGCCCGAGGAGTTCCAGGCGTGCGTCCGGGCCGCCGTCGAGGCGGCGGACGGGCGGGTGCCGGTCGTGGCGGGCGCCGGGTACGGGACCGCGCTCGCGGTGCGCTTCGCGCGTCTCGCGCGGGACGCCGGGGCCGACGGGCTGCTCGCCATGCCGCCGTACCTGGTCGTCGCGGGGCAGCAGGGGCTGCTGCGACACTACCGGGAGCTGGCCGCCGCGACCTCGCTGCCGATCGTGGTCTACCAGCGCGACAACGCCGTGTTCACCCCCGGGACGGTGGTCGCACTGGCCCGCACGGACGGTGTCATCGGCTTCAAGGACGGGCTCGGCGACCTGGACCTGATGCAGCGGATCGTGAGTGCCGTACGCACCGAGGGCCAGGGCGACTTCCTCTACTTCAACGGCCTGCCGACCGCGGAACAGACCCAGCTCGCCTACCGCGGCATCGGTATCGCGCTGTACTCCTCCGCCGTCTTCTGCTTCGCCCCGGAGATCGCCCTCGCCTTCCACAAGGCACTGGCCTCCGGCGACGACCCCACCGCCCACCGGCTCCTCGACGGCTTCTACCGCCCGTTCGTCGAACTGCGCGCCCAGGGCGGCGGCTACGCGGTCTCCCTCGTCAAGGCGGGCGTCCGGCTGCGCGGCCTCGACGTCGGCGAGGTGCGTCCGCCGCTGCACGAGCCGGCCGAGGACCACGTCACACAGCTCGCCCGGCTCATCGACCGCGGCCGGACGCTGCTGCGGGAGGGCATGTGAGGGCCTCGGCGTTCCTCTACCCCTGGGACGTCAACGGGGACCCGGAGGCGGCCGACCGCGTCGCCGCGCTCGGCGTGCACCAGGTGACGCTGGCGTCCGCGTACCACTCCACCCGTGCGCTGACCCCCCGGCACCCCCGGCACCGCATCGTCACCGCCGGCCACGCGGCCGTGCTCTACCCGCCGGACGCACGCTGGGAGGGGCGGGCCCTGCGCCCCCACGCCGCCGGGGACTGGGCCCCGGGCGACGCGTTCGGCGAGGCGGCCGGGGCGCTCGCCGGCGCCGGTGTCGACGTGCACAGCTGGGTCGTGCTGGCGCACAACGCCCGCCTCGGCGAGGAGCATCCGCACACCTCCGTGGTCAACGCCTTCGGCGACCGCTACCCCTGGGCGCCGTGCATCGCGCAGCCCGCCACGCGCGCCTTCCTCGTGGACCTCGCGGCCGAGGCGGCCGTGCGGCCCGGCGCGCGCGGCACCGAGCTGGAGTCGCTGGGCTGGTACGGCCTCGCGCATCTGCACGCTCACGACAAGACGGGCGGCGTGGCGCTCGGGGACGCCGGACAGTACCTCATGTCGCTGTGCTTCTGCGCGAGCTGCCGCCGCGGGTACGGGGAGCAGGATGTGGACGCCGGGGAACTGGCGGCGGCGGTACGGGCCGCGCTGGAGCCGGTGTGGCGCGGCGCGCCCTCCGACGGGGGCTGGCCGGGCGTCGAGAAGCTGCTCGGCGGGTCCATGGCCGCCGCCACCCGCGCCTGGCGCGAGGGCACCGCCCGCACCCTCCAGGAGGCGGCGGTGGCCGCGGTCCGCGCGGCCGCGCCCGACGGCTTCCAGGTCCTGCTGCACGCGGACCCGGTGCCGTACCACTGCGGGGCGAACGCGGGGGCCGACCCCGGGCACATCCTGTCCGTCGCCGACGGAGTGGTGGTGCCCTGCACCGGGGGAGCGGGCCTGGTGGCACCGTTCGCGCGGCACGCCCGGCCGGAGACCGTCCTCGCGGCCAACCTCACCGTGGTCTCCGGGATGGGCGGCAGTCCGGGGACACTGGCCGCGGACGCGGAGGGCGCCGCCGCGCTCGGCGCCACCGAACTGCGGCTGTACCACGCGGGACTGGCGTCCGACGGCGATCTGGAGGCGGTACGGGAGGCTCTCGTGGGGCGGTGAGGCGGCGGTGCGAGCGGGGCGGCCCGGCGCAGCGGCGGCGTGTCAGGTCACCAGCCCTCGGCGGTAGGCGTAGACGACCGCCTGGACACGGTCGCGGAGCCCGAGTTTGGCCAGGATGCGTGACACGAAGGTCTTGACCGTCTCCTGGCTGATCACGAGGGCCGCGGCGATCTCGCCGTTGGACAGGCCGTCCGCGATGAGGCGCAGGACCTCCAGTTCACGGGGGGTCAGCGGAGTGTCGTCAGGGGTGCCCTCGGCAGGCCGGATCCGGGTCGCGTACCTGCCCACGAGCCGGAGCGTCACCTGGGGGTCCAGCAGTGCCGCACCCGTGGCCACCGTCCGGATCCCGTGCAGGAGCTGGGCGGGCGGCGCGTCCTTGAGCAGGAATCCGCTCGCACCCGCGCGCAGCGCCTCGTAGACGTACTCGTCGAGGTTGAACGTCGTCACCACGAGCACCTTCACCGGACGGCTGACCCCGGCACCGGCGAGCAGGCGGGTGGCCTGGATGCCGTCGAGCACCGGCATGCGGACGTCCATCACCACCACGTCCGGACGCAGCCGGCCGGCCAGATCGACCGCCGCCTGCCCGTCTCCGCACTCGCCCGCCACCTCGAGGTCGGGTTGAGCGCCGATGATCGTCACCAGTCCGGTGCGGATCAGCATCTGGTCGTCGCACACCAGGACCCGGATCGGCGCCGTCACGACGCGCTCTCCGCAGGTATGCGCGCCCGCACGACGAAGCCGCCGCCCGTTCGGCTGCCCGCGCTGAATTCGCCGCCCAGGATGCCGACCCGCTCGCGGAGACCGGCCAGGCCCCGCTCGCTCCCGCCGGGAGATCCTTCCCGCGAGCCCGAACCGTCCGTGCTGACCTCCACGGTGATCTCCCTCGCACTGTGGTGCACCCGGACCGAGGTGCGGCTGCCGCGGGCGTGCTTGAGGGCGTTCGGCAGGGCCTCCTGCACGACCCGGTAGGCCACGAGGTCGGCGCTGCCGCTCGACTCCGACGGTGTCCCCTCCTCGGTGAACTCCACCGGCTGCCCGGCCCGGCGCGTCTGCTCCACGAGCGTGAGAAGTCTGCCGACGGGCGGCGTGCGGGCCTCCCCGCTGCCGTGGCCGGGGTCGAGCAGGTCGAGCAGGTGCCGCAGGTCGGTGATGGCCCGCCGGCCGGTGTCGCTGACGGCGGTCAGCGTCTGGTCGAGGCGATCGGGCGCGGCGGTCAGATAGCGTGCCGCCTCGGCCTGCACCACCATCGCCGTCACATGGTGGGTCACGACGTCGTGGAGCTCGCGGGCGATGCGGGCGCGTTCGGCGGCACGGGTGTCCTCGGCGACGCGGCGGCGGCGTTCGGCCTCCGCGGTCCGGGTGCCCCGCAGCCACGCCCCGGCACCCCATGCCAGGACCAGGACCAGGTAGAACGTCACGAACTCCGCCGGCGGCTCGCCCGAACCGAGCCGGGAGAGCGCGACCGCCAGGGGCACGTAGGCCGCGGAGAAGACCAGCGCGGTGGCGCGCCGGTGCCGTTCCAGCCGGGATCCCGTACTCAGCAGAGCGACGGGCAGCGCGACGCCCGCGACCGAGTGGTAACCGCGCAGCTGGTCCACGGCGAAGCCGAGCGACACCAGGGTGAGGCAGAGGAGCGGCCACCGCCGGCGCACGGCGAGCGGGAGGCATTCGAGGACGACGGCCACCGCGGCCACCACGTCGAAGGAGCGGGCCGGTACGCCGCCGAGCTGTGTCCCGTGCCGATGGAACGCCGGCAGGAAGGACAGCCCGAGCAGGAGCAGACCGAGCGGGAGGTCCCGGATCGTGACGTCGAACCGGCGCCACCGCACCGAGACCCGCCGAAGACTGATCACCGGGCGAGTGTAGCGGTGGCGGCGGCCCGTCCCGCGCGCCCGCGGCGGGGCACCAGACGTCCGCGCCGGTGGGCCAGCCGCAGGAACGCGAGCATCGCCAGCACGCAGAAGAGGAGCGAGTAGAGGCTTCCCTCCGGGCCGAACTCACCGCCGGTGACCGGAACCGGGCCGGAGGTCGTGGCCTTCAGCAGTCCCTGGGCGGTGTCGTTGCCCGAGACCTCGGTGCTGAAGACGCCGGCGGCGGCGAAGTTCCAGCCGAAGTGCACCCCGATCGGTACCCACAGGGTGCGGGTGGCGGCGTACGCGGCGGCGAGCATGCCGCCGGCCTCGATCGCGATGGCGAGGGCACCCCACAGGGTGGCGTGCGGGTTGAACAGGTGCGACAGGCCGAACAGCACGCCCGTCAGGGCCAGGGCGATCCAGGTTCCGGTGCGTTCCTCGATGATGCGGAACAGGACGCCGCGGAAGAGGAGTTCCTCGGTCACGGCGGCGGCTGCCATGAAGCCGAGCAGCCCCACCGCGCCCGATGCCGATCCCAGGCCGTGGACGTGGTAGTCGCCGAGGAGGGCGATGTTCGCGATGACGGCCCCGAACAGCGCGAGGCCGATCCACGTCCCGCGCCCCAGCGCGGCACCGGCGCCCTGCCGGGCCGCCTCCGTCACCGGGCGGTGCTCGGTCCGCCGCACCACCCATCCGTAGACGAACACCGCCGACCCGGCCGTCACCAGGCCGAGGACGAGGGTCAGCCACGGGTGCCCGTCCGCCGCGGCCACGCACTGACTGCCGATCAGGGCGACCGCCACCACGGCCACAAGCTGCCAGACCACTCTCATGAGGACTCCTTCGTCAGCCCCGCGACCGGAGCGCCGCGGCTGTCTCGAACCTAGGGATCCGGCGGACCGAAGGCGTCACCGCACGGTGGACACCTGCACGTAGCTCGCACGGGGGACAGCGGGACCGCCGCCCGGCCCCGGCACCCTCAACCGGCGGCTTCGCGCGCGGCGTTGACGAAAGGCCGACGCGCTCCTACCGTCGTCGCGTCGCCCTTCGTACGTCATATATGAGACGCGATACACGAGATCCGAGAGGCGCGCATGACCTCTGTGCCCACACCGATCCCCTCCCGTACGCAGTTCGTGCTGGAGGGGATCAGACACCGCATCCTCACGGGACGGCTGACGCCCGGTCAGGCCCTGGTGGAGACCGAACTCGCCGCGCAGTTCGGGGTGTCCAAGACCCCGGTGCGCGAGGCGCTCAAGACGCTGGCCGGGACCGGACTCGTGGTGATGAGCCAGTACAAGGGCGTCACCGTGCGCATGGTGGACGCGGACATGGCACGCGACGTCTACGACGTCCGGCTGCTCCTGGAACCGGAGGCGCTACGGCGCTCCGTGCGGCGCGGGGCCCGTCTGGACGCCGCGGGCGAGGCCCTGCGCCGGGCGGACGCGGCCGCTGACGCGGCCGAACGCTCCCTCGCCAACCGGGAGTTCCACCGCGCCCTGTACCTGCCGTGCGGCAACCCGCTGCTCGGCCGGATGCTCGACGAGGTGCGCGACCAGGCCGCCCTCGTCTCCGCCGTCGCCTGGGCCGCCGAACCCTCCTGGGAACGGGAGGCCGCCGAGCACCGGGAGATCCTGCGGCTCGCCCTGGAGGGTCAGGCCGACGGCGCGGCGGGCGCCCTGCACGCCCACATCGCGTCGTTCGTGGAGCGCGCCTTCCCCGCGCCCGAGCCCCCGGGAGAGGACGGGCGGGCATGACCACGGCGTTCGAGGACCTGCGGACGGCCCTGGCCGGCGTGGTGGCGATCCCGGTGACGCCGTTCGCCGAGGACGGCGCCGTCGACCGGGCCACCCACCGGGCCGTGCTGCGACGGCTGCTGGACGCCGGGATCACGACGGTGACGCCCAACGGCAACACGGGTGAGTTCTATGCCCTCACCCCGGACGAGCGGCGCCTGGTCACCGAACTGACCCTCGAGGAGGCGGGGGAGCGGGCCGCGACCCTTGTCGGTGTGGGACACGACGTGCCCACCGCCGTCGCCTCGGCCCGGCAGGCCCGCGACCTGGGCGCCCCGATGGTGATGGTCCATCAGCCCGTCCACCCCTACGTCTCCGCCGCCGGCTGGGTCGACTACCACCGGGCCGTCGCCGACGCCGTGCCCGAGCTGGGCGTGGTCCCCTACATCCGCAACGCCCGGCTGCCGGGCGCCCGGCTCGCCGAACTCGCCGACCACTGCGCCAACGTCATCGGAGTGAAGTACGCCGTCCCGGACGCCGCCCGGTTCGCCGCCTTCGCGCGGGACGCCGGCCTGGAGCGCTTCGTGTGGGTGGCGGGCCTCGCCGAACCGTACGCCCCCTCCTACTTCTCGGCGGGCGCCACCGGCTTCACCTCCGGGCTCGTGAACGTCGCCCCGGCCGTCTCGCTGAACATGATCGACGCGCTTCGCTCCGGGGACTATCCCACCGCCATGAAGGTGTGGGAGCGGATCCGCCGCTTCGAGGAACTGAGGGCCGCGAGCGGCTCCGCCGACAACGTCACCGTCGTCAAGGAGGCCCTCGCCTCGCTCGGCCTGTGCCGCCGCGACGTGCGCCCGCCGAGCAGGCCGCTGCCCGAGGAAGAGCGCGCCGAGGTCGCCGCCATCGCCGCCGGATGGACCGTGTGAACGCCCCGCGCAGGCGCCCCGAGGACCTCAGGAGCCACCAGTGGTACGGAACCGGCGGGCTGCGCTCCTTCAGCCACCGGGCCCGCACCCGGCAGCTCGGCTACCTCCCCGAGGAGCACCTGGGCAAGCCCGTCATCGCGATCCTCAACACCTGGTCCGACATCAACCCCTGCCACGTCCACCTCCGCGACCGGGCCCAGGCCGTGAAGCGGGGCGTGTGGCAGGCCGGCGGCTTCCCGCTGGAGTTCCCGGTCTCCACGCTCAGCGAGACGTTCCAGAAGCCGACGCCCATGCTCTACCGCAACCTGCTCTCCATGGAGACGGAGGAGCTGCTGCGCTCGTACCCGGTCGACGGGGCCGTGCTGCTGGGCGGCTGCGACAAGTCCACGCCGGCGCTCCTCATGGGGGCCGCCTCCGTCGACCTGCCCGCCGTCTTCGTGCCCGCCGGGCCGATGCTGCCGGGCCACTGGCGCAGCGAGGTCCTCGGCTCCGGGACCGACATGTGGAAGTACTGGGACGACAAGCGCGCCGGGCTCGTCGGCGACTGCGAGACGGCGGAGCTGGAGAGCGGGCTCGCCCGGTCGCCCGGGCACTGCATGACCATGGGCACGGCGTCCACGCTCACCGCGGCCGCCGAGGCCCTCGGCATCACCGTCCCCGGCGCGTCCAGCATCCCCGCCGTCGACTCCGGACACGACCGCATGGCTGCCGCGTCCGGCCTGCGGATCGTCGAACTCGTCCACCGGGACCGCAGACCGAGCGACATCCTCACCCGTGAGGCGTTCGAGGACGCCGTGACGACGGTGCTCGGGCTCGGCGGCTCGACCAACGCCGTCATCCATCTGATCGCCATGGCGGGCCGGGCCGGGGTCAGGCTCACGCTCGACGACTTCGACCGCATCGCGCGGACGACCCCCGTGCTCGCCGATGTCCGGCCGGGCGGCGAGCGGTACCTCATGGAGGACTTCCACTTCGCGGGCGGTCTGCCCGGTTTCCTCTCCCGGATCCCGGACCTGCTGCACCTGGACCGGCCGACGGTCTCGTACGACACCCTGCGCGAGCAGATCGCGTCCGCGCGGGTGCACGACGACGACGTCATCCGCACCCGTGACAACCCGGTCGCGACCGAGGGCGGGGTCGCCGTCCTGCGCGGAAACCTCTGCCCGGACGGCGCCGTCATCAAGCACATCGCCGCCGAGCCGCGGCTGCTCAGACACACCGGCCCCGCCGTCGTCTTCGACGACTACCGCACGATGCAGCGGACCATCGACGACCCGGGTCTCGGCATCACCGCGGACAGCGTGCTGGTGCTGCGGGGCGCCGGGCCCAAGGGCGGTCCTGGCATGCTGGAGTACGGGATGCTGCCCATTCCCGACCACCTCCTCGAGCAGGGCGTACGGGACATGGTGCGGATCTCCGACGCCCGTATGAGCGGCACCGGTTACGGCGCCTGCGTCCTGCACGTGGCACCGGAGTCGCACGTCGGCGGGCCGCTGGCGCTCGTGCGGAACGGAGACCGCGTCACCCTCGACGTCGAGGCGCGCACCCTGCGGCTCGAGGTGGCCGACGACGAGCTGGAGCGCCGCCGGGTGGAGTGGACACCGCCGCCCGCGCGGTACGAACGCGGCTACGGCCTGCTCTACAACGGACAGATCACCCAGGCGGACACCGGCTGCGACTTCGAGTTCCTGGCCCGGCCGGGGAAGGTGCCGGACCCGTACGCGGGTTGACGCACACGGCGGAAGGTATCGATCGGGCAACGGGCCTCGCGCTCCCCGGTATGACGCGCGTAGAAACCTGTCATGCATAAGCCACTTCGCATCGCGGCCATCGCCGCCGCCTGTGCCGTCGCCGGCGGGGCCCTGTACGGCGCCGGCGCGGCCACCGCCGGTCAGTCGACGGCGAACTCCACCCACGAGCCCTACAACATCGGGCTCCTGGTCAAGGACATCGACACCTACTACGGCACCGCGCTCGACGGCAACGGCGTGTACCAGGCGTCGCCGGACAGCCCGTACGCCCAGGACCTGGCGGGTATCGACGCCGCCGCCAAGCGCTACATCGACAGAGCGGCACACAAGGCGCACCACCGGGGCGAGAAGCCGGCCGTCGTCTTCGACATCGACGACACCCTGCTGCTCAGCCTGGACTACGAGAAGCGCTACAACTACACGTACAGCTCGGCGACCTGGGCCGACTACGTCAACAAGGCGGACCGCCCGGCCGTCTTCGGCAGCCCCGGCCTCGTGCGGTACGCCGAGCAGAAGGGCGTCGAGGTCTTCTACAACTCGGGCCTGAGCGAGGCGCAGCGCTCCGCCGCCGTGGAGAACCTGAAGAAGATCGGCGCGGACGTGAACCTGGACGCCGGCCACATGTTCCTCAAGGACAAGGCCGACCCGCCCGCCTACCTGGGCGACTGCGCCACGCCGGGCACCTGGACCTGCACCACCGTCCAGTACAAGTCCGGTACCCGCAAGCACATCGAGGACGACCTCGGGTACGACATCATCGCCAACTTCGGCGACCAGTACTCGGATCTCGACGGGGGATACGCCGACAGGACGTACAAGCTCCCCAACCCGACGTACTTCGTCAGCTGACCGGCCGTGCCGTCGGCCGCGGCATTCCCGCGGCCGGCGGCCGCG
This sequence comes from Streptomyces sp. NPDC007264, assembly GCF_042869095.1. Taxonomy (NCBI): domain Bacteria; kingdom Bacillati; phylum Actinomycetota; class Actinomycetes; order Kitasatosporales; family Streptomycetaceae; genus Streptomyces; species Streptomyces sp. NPDC007264. Next base: position 120,672 of record NZ_JBIAFD010000006.1, on the reverse strand, counting down.
GTGGCACGGTGATTCCGTAACACGGGGAAAACCTGAAGCGGGCTTCCCGGGGGAACAATCCAGCCAGCATTCCGCACGGTTCCCAGGCGACGAGGAGTTCCACGATGCCCGACACACAGCAGGCGGCCGAGACATCGAGTGCCGCACCCCCGGCGGGGAGCGGCGTCGACCGGTTCTTCCGGATCTCCGAACGAGGGTCCACCTTCGGCCGCGAGATACGCGGCGGGTTCGCGACCTTCTTCACGATGGCCTACATCCTCGTCCTGAACCCGATCATCCTGGGCAGCGCCAAGGACAAGTTCGGACACCAGCTCGACGCCGGCCAACTGGTCACCGCCACCGCGCTGGTGGCCTGTGTGATGACCGTCATCATGGGCGTCGGCGGCAATCTCCCGCTCGCCATCGCCGCGGGCCTCGGCCTCAACGCCGTCGTCGCCTTCCAGATCGCGCCCCTGATGAGCTGGGCCGACGCGATGGGCCTCGTGGTCATCGAGGGCGTCCTCATCTGCGTCCTCGTCCTCACCGGACTGCGGGAAGCCATCATGAACGCGATCCCGCAGCAGCTCAAGCAGGCCATCGGCGTCGGCATCGGCCTCTTCATCGCCTTCATCGGCTTCGTCGACGCCGGGTTCGTCAGCCGTATCCCGGACGCGGCGAACACCACGGTGCCGGTGCAGTTGGGCGCGGTGGGCCGGCTGACGGGCTGGCCGGTGCTGGTCTTCTGCGTCGGGGTGCTGCTGACCATCGCGTTGCTCGCCCGCAAGGTGAAGGGCGCGATCCTGATCAGCATCGTGACCATGACGGTCGTCGCGATCGTCATCGACGCCGCCGCCGACATCAAGAGCTGGGGCCTGACCACCCCGAAGGTGCCCGACACGGTGCTGGCGACCCCCGACTTCGGACTCGTCGGCCACTTCAGCCTGTTCGGCGCCTTCGGGGAGACCGGCGCCCTCACCGTGGTCCTGCTGGTCTTCACCCTCATCCTGTCGGACTTCTTCGACGCCATGGGCACCATCGTCGGCATCAGCGCGAAGGCCGGACTGCTCGACGAGAACGGCAAGGTGCCGGGCATCGGCCGCGTCCTGTTCATCGACGGCGCCGCCGCGGTGGCCGGCGGTGTGGCCTCGGGCTCCTCCAACACCGCCTACATCGAGTCCGCGGCCGGCGTCGGCGAGGGCGCGCGCACCGGGTTCGCCAACCTGGTCACCGGCGGGCTCTTCGGCCTCGCGCTCTTCCTCGCCCCCCTGCTGACCATCGTCCCGCTCCAGGCGGCGGCGCCCGCCCTGATCGCCGTGGGCTTCCTGATGATGACCCACGTCAAGCACATCGACTGGGACAGGTACGAGATCGCCATCCCCGCCTTCCTCACCATCGCGGCGATGCCCTTCACGTACTCGATCACCGACGGCATCGGCGCCGGGTTCCTGTCGTACGTCGTCGTCAAGACGGTCCTCGGCAAGGCCAAGGAGGTCCACTGGCTGCTGTGGGGCGTGTCGGCGCTGTTCCTCCTGTACTTCGCGATCGACCCGGTGGAGCAGGTCCTCGGGGTGAGGTGAGGCACGGGCCGGCGCGTCAGGCACTCAGGACGAGGGCCACCTCCTCAGAGCCTGCGCGTCGCCAGTGTGAGGCGGTCCCGCGCGTCGAACAGCGCGTCCTTGATCATCTGCTCGTGCGCGGGGGTCAGCCGGGCCACCGGCACCGAGCAGCTGATGGCGTCCCGTGCCGGGGTGCGGTACGGGACGGCGACACCGAAGCAGCGCAGGCCCAGCGTGTTCTCCTCGCGGTCGACGGCGAAGCCCTGTTCACGGACCTGGTGCAGCTCCTCGACGAGCCGCTCCCGGTCCGTGATGGTGTGCTCCGTCAGCGCCGGCAGCGTCTCCGGCAGCATCGCGCGGACCTGCTCGTCGGTGTACGTGCTCAGCAGCGCCTTGCCCAGCGACGTGGAGTGGGCCGGCAGCCGACGGCCGACACGGGTGAACGGGCGCAGGTAGTGCTGCGACTGACGGGTCGCGAGATAGACCACGTTGGTGCCGTCGAGCCGCGCGAGGTGGATCGTCTCCGTCGTGTCGTCCGACAGCCGGTCCAGCGTCGGGCGGGCCACCGCCACCACCTCGTCGCCGTCGATGTACGACGTGCCCACCAGCAGCGCCCGCACCCCGATGCCGTACCGCGTGCCGGTCGCGTCCGTCTCCACCCAGCCCAGGTCCACGAGCGTGCGCAGCAGCATGTACAGGCTGGACTTGGGGTACCCCACCGCCTCCTGCACGGCGGCCAGGGAATGCATACCGGGGCGGCCCGCGAAGTACTCGAGCAGTTCAACGGTCCGCACCGCGGACTTGACCTGCGCCCCGCCGCCTGTCTCGCCTGCCGACATCGCCCTTGACCCCTTCGTTCGACGGGAAATAGTCTCCGAGCAGCGCATTCATCATCAGAGACGGTGTTCAGTATATCGAACGCCCCTGGTGGATGAGGTACGAACTGCGGCATACATCTGGAGGGACCCGCGGTGGCAGCAGCACCAGTCTGGAGTGTCGACCCCCGTACCGGGAAGCAGCGGGAACAGGTCGCGGTGGAGGCCACGGCCCAGGAGGTGGACGCCGTCGTCCGCGCGGCCGACGCCGCGCGCGCCGCCCTCGCCGACCGCGGCGTCCGCTCGGCGTTCCTGCGCGCGGCCGCCGACGGTCTGGAGGCGGCCGCGGACCGGCTCATCGAGGCCGCCGACGCCGAGACCGCGCTCGGCCCGGTCCGTCTCACCGGGGAACTCGCGCGGACGTGCTACCAGCTGCGGGCCTTCGCGGACATCGTCGACGAGGGCGCGTTCCTCGACGTGATCATCAATCACCCCGATGCCACCGCGATCCCGCCGATCCCCGACCTGCGCCGCCTCAAGGTTCCGCTCGGTGTCGTCGCCGTCTACTCGGCGTCCAACTTCCCCTTCGCCTTCTCGGTCGCCGGCGGCGACACCGCGAGCGCGCTGGCGGCCGGCTGCCCCGTCGTCGTCAAGGCCCACCCGGACCACCCCGCGCTGTCCGAGCTGGTCGCCAAGGTGCTGCGCCGGGCCGCCGCCGGGCAGGGCGTCCCCGAGGGCGTCCTCGGCCTCGTCCACGGTTTCACGGCGGGCGTCGACCTGGTCGGGCATCCGCTGGTGGCGGCCGCCGGGTTCACCGGTTCCATCCGCGGCGGCCGCGCCCTCTTCGACGCGGCGGCCGCCCGGCCCGTACCGATCCCGTTCCACGGCGAGCTGGGCTCCCTCAACCCCGTCGTGATCACCGAGGCCGCGGCCGCCGAGCGCGCCGAGGCGATCGGGGCCGGGCTCGCCGGCTCGATGACCCTGGGCATGGGCCAGTTCTGCACCAAGCCGGGCCTGGTCCTGGCACCCGCGGGCGCCGCGGGCGACCGGTTCGTGAAGTCCCTGACCGAGGCCGTGAGCGCCGTGGACGCCGGGGTCCTGCTGGACCACCGGATGCGTGACACCTTCGTCGCCGGGATCGGCGAGCGCACCGGACTGCCGGACGTGGACTCGCCGGTGACCCCGGGAGCGGGTGGCGAGCACGCGGTGAGCCCCGGCTTCCTGACCGTCCCGGCGGAGCGGCTGACCGCCGAGGGCGCCCACGACCTCCTCCTGGAGGAGTGCTTCGGCCCGGTCACCGTGATCGTCCGGTACGAGGACGCGGCCCAGGCGTACGCGGTGCTCTCCCGGCTCCCCGGCAACCTCACCGCGACCGTGCACCTGTCGACCCGGGAGGCGGCCGGTGAGGGCCGCGGGGCGGAGATCCTCGCCCGGCTGACCCCGCTCGCCGGGCGCGTCCTCGTCGACGGCTGGCCGACGGGTGTCGCGGTCGCCCCCGCCCAGCACCACGGCGGCCCGTACCCGGCGACCACCTCGACGTCCACCTCCGTCGGAGGCACCGCCGTCGAGCGCTGGCTGCGCCCCGTCGCCTACCAGAACGTCCCCGAGGCCCTGCTGCCGCCGGAACTGCGCGACGACAACCCGCTCGGACTGCCGCGGCGGTTCAACGGCCGCCTGGAGCGGTAGCGTTCCGCGCGGCGTCCGCGGCCCGTACCTGGCGGCCGGGCCGCGGACTTCTCCTGAGAGACTCACGGGATGGACGTGGAACTTCCCGAACTGCCCTTCCCCCTGCGCACCTACGGCCCCGACGGGCACTGGTCGTACGAGGACGGGGTGCTCACCGGATGGGCGAGCGCGCGGCAGGACCTGTTCGTGCCGCCCACCGGCGAGTCGCTGGACGCCGCCTGCGACGCGCCCCGGCTGCTCGGGGCGCCGGAGGGCGACTTCCAGCTGATGGCCCGGGTCACGGTCGGCTTCACCACGGCCTTCGACGCCGGGGTGCTGCACGTCCACGTCGGCGAACGGGCGTGGGCGAAGCTGTGCCTGGAGTACTCGCCGGATGTGCCCACCGTCTGCACGGTGGTGACGCGCGGGCACTCCGACGAGGCGAACTCCTTCACGGTGGACGGCAGTTCGGTCTGGCTGCGGGTCAGCCGCACGGGCCGGGCGTTCGCGTTCCACGCATCGCGGGACGGGAAACGGTGGACGTTCGTCCGCCTGTTCACGCTGGCCGACGAGGGCTCGTCCTCGGCCGCGCTCGTGGGCTTCATGACGCAGTCGCCGGTGGGGGAGGGGTGCGTGGTCACCTTCGACCACCTGGAGTACCGGGACGCCTGGCCGGACGGGCTGCGCGACGGGTCGTGAGGCACCGGCTCGTGAGGCACCGGCTGGTTCGAGGACCGCGCCACCGGAGGCCGGCGATCCGTCCGCGCCGCCCGCCCGGGGAACAGCCCCAACCGTGTGAACGTTCACCCGTCCGGCGGAGGAGGTCTCCGTACCCGTACGAGGGAGAGAAGCCGAGAATGCGCGTCGAGATCTGGAGCGACATCGCCTGCCCCTGGTGCTACGTCGGCAAGGCCCGCTTCGAGAAGGCGCTCCGGGCCTTCCCGCACCGCGACCAGGTCGAGGTGGTGCACCGCTCCTTCGAACTGGACCCGCGGCGGGCCAAGGGCGACGTGCAGCCGGTCCTCACGATGCTCGCCGCGAAGTACGGGATGAGCGAGGCCCAGGCGCAGGCCGGGGAGGACAACCTCGGCGCGCAGGCCGCCGCCGAGGGCCTGGAGTACCGCACCACGGGCCGTGACCACGGCAACACCTTCGACCTGCACCGCCTGCTGCACCTCGCCGGGGAGAAGGGCAGGCAGGACGAGTTGATCCGGGTCCTGTACCGGGCGAACTTCGCCGAGGAGCGCTCCCTCTTCTCCGAGGGCGACGAGCGGCTGGTGGACCTGGCCGTCGAGGCCGGGCTCGACGCCGAGGAGGCCCGTGCCGTCCTCGCCGACCCCGCCGCCTACGCCGACGCCGTCCGGGCGGACGAGCGCGAGGCCGCCGAGCTGGGTGCCAACGGCGTGCCGTTCTTCGTCCTCGACCGCACCTACGGCGTCTCCGGCGCCCAGCCCGCCGAGGTCTTCACCCAGGCGCTGACACGGGCGTGGGGCGAGCGCATGCCGCTGCGGACGGTCGAGGACGGCGGAGCGGACGCCTGTGGACCCGACGGGTGCGCGGTGCCCCAGCGCTGACAACAGCGCAGGTCAGGACCTATCTATAAGCGTGGCTTAGGGAAACCACGTAGCGATCGGCAATGGACTATGACTTCCTCGGGCCCCACAGTGGTCCCATGGAGACCTTCGAGACCCTCGTCCGTGCCGAGTTCGCTCCGAAGAGCACCTACCTGAACACCGCGAGCACCGGGCTGATGCCGGCCCGCACGGTGGAAGCCGTGCGGACCGCCCTGGAGTCGGCCGCCGCCGGGCAGCCGACCGAGATGTTCGCCGACGTGGAGGCGGCGCGCGCCTCTTTCGCCCGGCTCACCGGGGTCCCCGTCCGCAGGGTGGCGGCCGGGGCCTCGGTCGCCGTCTACACCGGGCTGATCGCCGCCTCCCTGCCCCGGGGCGCGGAAGTGCTCACCGCCGAGGCCGACTTCAGCTCCGTCGTGACCCCCTTCCACCTGCGCGCCGACCTCGTGGTGCGCACCGTCCCGCTGGAGCGGATCGCGGAGTCCGTACGGCCCGGCACGGCCCTCGTCGCGGTCAGCGCGGCGCAGTCCGCCGACGGCCGGATCGCCGACCTGCCCGCCATCCGCGCGGCCGCCCGCGCCCACGGCGCCCGGACGTACGTGGACGCGTCCCAGGCGGCCGGCTGGCTGCCGATCGACGCCGACGCGTACGACTTCGTCGCCTCCGTCGCCTTCAAGTGGCTGGTCTGCCCGCGGGGCGTGGCCTTCCTGGTGGTGCCCGAGGACCTCGGCGGACTCACCCCCGTCTTCGCGGGCTGGGTCGCGGGCGAGGAGCCCTGGGACAGCTGCTACGGGCCGGTGGCCGAACTGGCCCACTCCGCCCGGCGGTTCGACGAGAGCCCCGCGCTCTTCTCGTACGTGGGCGCACGCCACTCACTGGCGCTGCTGGAGGAACTGGGCGTGGAGCGGGTGCAGGCCCACGACCTCGCTCTCGCCGACCGCTTCCGCGCGGGCCTCGCCCGCCTCGGCCACGAGCCGGTCCCCGCACCGGGCTCGGCGATCGTCTCCGTCCCCGCACTCGGCGCGCGCCAGCCGGAGCTGAGCCGGGCCGGCGTGGAGGTCTCGGACCGCGCGGGCAACCTGAGGGCCGCCTTCCACCTCTACAACACGACCGCGGACGTCGATCGCCTCCTGGACGTCCTGTCGGGCTGAGGGGCCGGCCCCGCAGGCGGCCCGCGCGGTCCGGGCCGTGCCGTGCGGTGGGGCTCACCGCACGGGAGTGAAGTCCCTCGCCCCGATGAAGGCGGGCCGCCGCACCGGCGCCGCGAAGGGTTCCACCGCCGCGTTCTCCACGCTGTTGAACACGAGGAACACATTGCTGCGCGGGAAGGGGGTGATGTTGTCCCCCGACCCGTGCATGCAGTTGCAGTCGAACCACGTCGCCGAACCGGCCCTGCCCGTGAACAGCCTGATGCCGTGGCGGTCCGCCATCGCGGTGAGGGCCTCGTCGGACGGAGTGCCCGCGTCCTGCATCCGGAGGGACTTCCTGTAGTTGTCCTCCGGCGTGGCCCCCGCACAGCCGAGGAACGTCCTGTGCGACCCCGGCATGATCATGAGACCGCCGTTGGTGTCGTGGTTCTCGGTCAGCGCGATCGAGACGGACACCGCCCGCATGGCCGGCATGCCGTCCTCGGCGTGCCAGGTCTCGAAGTCGGAGTGCCAGTAGAAGCCGCTGGCCCCGAAGCCGGGCTTGACGTTGATCCGTGACTGGTGGACGTAGACGTCCGAGCCGAGGATCTGCCGGGCCCGCCCGAGCACGCGCTCGTCGCGGACGAGCCCCGCGAACACCTCGCTGATCCGGTGGACCTCGAAGACCGAGCGGATCTCCTTCGACGCCGGCTCCACGATCGACCGCTCGTCGGCGCGGATCGCCGGATCGGCGACGAGCCGCTCCAGCTCCCGGCGGTAGACGGCGACCTCGTCCTCGGCGAGCAGCTCGTCGACGGCGAGGAAGCCGTCGCGCTCGTACGCCTGCAGGTCGTCGAGGGCGATCGGTCCGGGCGTGCCGGGCGCGCCCCACACGACCGGGTCCTGACGGGGGACGGACACCTCGGTGGTGCCGCGGCTGGGGTACGGATCGGTGACGGGGGTGACAGTGGTGGTCACGGTGATTCACACCTCCTCGGTGAGCAGGGGATAGACGCCGTTCTCGTCGTGGTCCTCCCGTCCGGTCACGGGCGGGTTGAAGACGCAGATGCAGCGGAAGTCCTCCTCGACCCGCAGCGTGTGCCGCTCGTGGCCGTCCAGGAGGTACACGGTCCCGGGCGTGACGGTGTACGTCGTGCCGGTCTCGTGGTCGGTCAGTTCGGCCTTGCCCTCGACGCACACGACGGCCTCGATGTGGTTCGCGTACCACATGGACGTCTCCGTGCCCGCGTAGAGGACCGTCTCGTGCAGGGAGAAGCCGACCTTCTCCCGGGCGAGGACGATCCGTTTGCTCTCCCACGTGCCGGACGCCGCCCTGACGTGCCGGTCGGTGCCTTCGATGTCCTTGAACGAACGGACGATCACGGTGGTACGTGCCTCCTTGCGCCGGGGGTTCAGACGGTTTCCCGGACGGCGCGGGCGAGGGTGCTCAGGCCCTCGTCCAGCTCGTCGGGGGTGATGGTGAGGGCCGGGAGCAGCTTGACGACCTCGCTCTCGGGACCGGACGTCTCCACGAGCAGACCGAGCTCGAAGGCACGGCGGGCCACGCGCTCCGCGCGCCGCCTGTCGTGGAACTCCAGGCCCCACACGAGCCCGCGCCCGCGGTACTCCTTGATGTCGGCGAGGTTCTCCTCGGTGATGGAGATCAGCTCCTGCTCGACCTGCTCGCCGCGCGCCCGGGTCTGCTTCTCCATCGCGGACCCGTCGGTCCAGTAGGCCTCCAGGGCGGCGGTCGCCGTGACGAACGCGGGGTTGTTGCCGCGGAAGGTGCCGTTGTGCTCGCCCGGCTCCCAGATGTCCAGCTCCGGTCCGAACAGGCACAGCGACATGGGCAGTCCGTAGCCGCTGACGGACTTGGACACGGTGACGATGTCGGGCACGATCCCGGCCTCCTCGAAGGAGAAGAAGGCGCCGGTGCGCCCGCAGCCCATCTGGATGTCGTCGACGATCAGCAGCATGTCGCGGCGCGCGCACAGGTCGGCGAGTCCCCGCAGCCACTCGGGCCGGGCGACGTTGATGCCGCCCTCGCCCTGCACCGTCTCGACGATGACGGCGGCGGGCCGGTTGAGTCCGGATCCCTGGTCCTCCAGGAGCCGCTCGAACCACAGGAAGTCCGGGACCCTGCCGTCCAGGTAGTGGTCGAAGGGCATGGGGGTCCCGTGCACCAGGGGAATCCCGGCGCCGGCGCGCTTGAAGGCGTTGCCGGTGACCGCGAGGGATCCCAGGGACATGCCGTGGAAGGCGTTGGTGAAGGACACGATGGCCTCGCGCCCCTTCACCTTGCGGGCCAGCTTGAGGGCGGACTCGACGGCGTTGGTGCCGGTGGGCCCCGGGAACATGACCTTGTACGGCAGGCCGCGCGGCCGCAGGACGAGGTCCTGGAACGCCTGGAGGAAGGACCGCTTGGCGACGGTGGACATGTCGAGCCCGTGGGTGACGCCGTCCCGCTCCAGGTAGTCGATCAGCGCCCGTTTCAGGACGGGGTTGTTGTGCCCGTAGTTGAGCGAGCCGGCGCCGGCGAAGAAGTCGAGGTACGCGCGCCCGTCCTCGTCGTACATGCGGCTGCCCTGCGCGCGGTCGAAGACGGTGGGCCAGCCGCGGCAGTAGCTGCGCACCTCCGACTCCAGGGTCTCGAAGACGCCGAGGTCGGGCTGGGTGATGGTCACGGCGAAAACGCTCCTCGGTACGTGGGGGTCAGGCGGAGAGGGGGCCGATGCGGTAGAGGACCTCGGGCTCGTGCGGCCCGTCGGGGAACTGGCGTGTCCCGAAGAGGACGTCACGCTCCACGGCCGCACCGTGCCGCCGGGCGTAGGACAGGAACAGGCGCTCGGAGGCGGTGTTGCCCGGAGTGATGGTCGTCTCGATCCCCGTCACCCCGTGCTCGTCCGCGACCCGCGCCGTGAGCGCGTCCAGCAGCCGGCCCGCGAGCCCGCGACCGCGGTGGGCGGCGTCGACGGCCACCTGCCACACCAGGAGGGTGCGGGGTCGGTCGGGCCGGAGGTAGGCGGTGACGAACCCGACGGGCGGCCCGCCCGGTTCCGTACGCGCCACCGCCGAGGTGCCGGCGAAGTCACGGCACCACAGCAGGTAGCTGTAGGAGGAGTTCAGGTCGAGGGCCCCGGAGTCCCGGGCCATGCGCCAGAGCGCGGCCCCGTCCGCCACCACCGGACGGTCGATCCGGGGTTCCTCCGGCATTTTCGGGAATTCCGCTTGCAGGTCTGCTTGTGCGGCGGTCATGCGGAATGAATTTACCGAGAGAAATTTAAAATTGCATCGCCGGAAGGGCTTTCGGGCGGTCGGTCGATGTGTTAATCACGCGGGCGCGTACGCCCGCATGGAGGGGCGAGATTTGGTCCGATATGACCGTGGAATACCGGGCAAAAGTGATGGGGTGTGGAGTGGGTCACACCCCTGTAACCCTCACGAGATCCCTCCGAATTGCATCGGTTGATCTTCGCAGAATCTTTGCGTTTAGGCCGGAGGAAAGCGGGCAGACGAATACGGGGAGCTGCCCTGAATGGAATTCTTGAATTGTGCGGACTGTGCGGGACCGGGGGAAGCGGGAAAGGGGTCCGGAAAAAGGGCCGGACTCAGGCGCCGGTCACTCCGTCGATGCGCTCCCGCAGGATGTCCGCGTGGCCGTTGTGGCGGGCGTACTCCTCGATCATGTGCACATGGACCCAGCGGAGGCTCACCTCCAGCCCGCCCAGGGGACCGCCTTCGGGGATGCGCCCCAGGTCGTCGAGCGAGCGACCGGCGCACACCTCCCGCCCCCGGTCGATCTCCCTCCGCCACACGGCGAGCGCCTCGTCGATCCCGCGTGCGGGGCTGAGCCGGTAGCCCGTCTCCTCGTCGAACACCGGAGGCAGTCCGGGATCGCCGAACGCCCGCTGGTACCAGGTGCGTTCCACCTCGGCGAGGTGCTGGACCAGCCCGAGCAGGGTCAGCGCGGAGGGCTCGGCGGAAGCGAGCCGCACCTGACGGTCGTCGAGCCCGGAGCACTTGAGCGCCAGGGTGGCGCGGTGGAACCCCAGCCAGCTCTCCAGCATGGGCCGCTCGTCACCCGTCATCAGGGGGACGGGCCGGCCGTCGGGAAGGGTGGCGGAGGGGGCGGGGCCGGGGGCGTCGGTGGAGGTCATACGGGGAGTCTGGCACCGCAGGCCCCACCGCGCGGGCAGGGAGCGCATCTCCGACCGGGTGGGCCGGACGGGGGAGCACCCGGACTAAGGTGCGGTGCATGAACGATCGCGCGGTGCTGCATGTGAAGGGGCGGGTGCTCGTCGGACCGGACGAGGCCCGTGACGAGGTGTGGGTGGTCGACGGCCGGGTCTGCCTCGACCGCCCGGCGGGCGCCCGCGACGTGCGGACCGTCGAGGGCTGGGCGCTGCCCGGCCTCGTCGACGCGCACTGCCATGTCGGCCTCGACGCCCACGGCGCGGTCCCCGACGACGTGGCCGAGAAGCAGGCGCTGACCGACCGCGACACCGGCACCCTGCTGGTCCGCGACGCGGGCTCCCCGTCGGACACGCGCTGGATCGACGACCGCGACGACCTCCCGAAGATCATCCGGGCCGGACGGCACATCGCGCGCACCCGCCGCTACATCCGCAACTACGCCTGGGAGGTCGAACCCGACGACCTGGTCGCGTACGTCGCGCAGGAGGCCCGGCGCGGCGACGGCTGGGTCAAGCTGGTCGGGGACTGGATCGACCGTGAGGCCGGGGACCTGTCGGCCTGCTGGCCTCGCGGGGCGGTCGAGGCCGCGATCGCCGAGGCGCACCGGCTGGGCGCGCGGGTCACCGCGCACTGCTTCTCCGAGGACTCCCTGCGGGATCTGGTCGAGGCGGGCATCGACTGCGTCGAGCACGCGACCGGCCTGACGGAGGAGACGATCCCCCTGTTCGCGGAGCGGGGCGTCGCGATCGTCCCGACCCTCGTGAACATCGCGACCTTCCCGAAGCTCGCCGAGGGCGGCGAGAGCCGGTTCCCGCGCTGGTCGGCGCACATGCGGCGGCTGCACGCCCGGCGCTACGACACCGTGCGGGCCGCCTACGACGCCGGAATCCCCGTCTACGTCGGCACGGACGCGGGGGGCTCGCTGGCCCACGGCCTGGTCGCGGAGGAGGTGGCGGAACTGGTGACCGCCGGGATCCCGGCGGTGGCGGCGCTGTCGGCGGCCACATGGGGCGCCCGGACCTGGCTGGGCCGCCCGGGTCTGGACGAAGGGGCACCGGCGGACCTCGTGGTCTACGAGACGGACCCGCGCACGGACGTACGGGTCCTGGCCGCGCCGCGGCGGGTGGTGCTCAACGGGCGGGTGGTCGTCTGACCGTCCGTCGGCCGAGCGTGACGTACGGCGGAGCGGGTCGTTGTGCACCCCGTCGTGCGCGCGGGGTGGCCACCGGCGTGTCCTGCGCAGGGGTGGGACGGAGGGGGAAACGGGGAACATCCGTGCCATGGAAATCGAAAAAATCCACGGAAACCCCACGATGGAGTGAAGTCACGGAGGATCGCTGACGGTTCACTCTGAGTGCGTAATTCTTACGGGGTCCCAAGCATGTCTCATCTGGGGGTCCCACCACCTTGAACGGCAACCACTTCCGCATGCCCGCCCGCCGCTGCGTCACCGTCGCGGCGGCCACGGCCCTCGCCGCCGGCCCGGCGGCGCTGGCCGGCGCGGGCTCCGCCCACGCGACCACCGACCACGGTCGCGCGAGCGCCGTCGTGCTGCGCACCGGGCTCGACGTGTCCCTGCTCAACAAGTCCGTGAACGTCCCGCTCACGGTCACCCTCAACGAGGTGCACGCGCCGCAGAGCGCGGAAAGGACCGCGCTGACCGCCCGGCTCGACGGGGTCGACGGAGGGAAGCCCTTCAGCGTGCTGCGCGCGGACGTGGCCTCGGCGAAGGCGACGACGTCCGATGCCGCGGCCGAGGGCTCGGTCAACCTGGCCCACGCCGCCCTCCATGTGCCGGGCCTGCCGCTGCTCTCCCTCGTCCAGGTCGACGGGGTCACCTCGAAGGCGACCTGCGAGGCCGGAAAGGCGCCGGTCGCCGTGTCGAACGTCCTGGGCGCCGTCACGGTCCTCGGCAAGAAGGTGACGCTCAGCGCCGGCGGCACGACCGATGTGAAGGTGCCCGGCGTCGGCGAGGTCCGCCTGGACCTGTCGACCCGGGAGACCACGTCCCGCACGGCGGCCGCCACAGCCCTCCGGCTCAAGGTGTCCGTCAACCCGCTGAAGCTGAACGTGGCCGAGGTCGAAGGCACCGTCACACTGGCGAAGGCGACGTGCGAGACCCCGGGGGCGCCCGCCGCGTCCACGGCGCCCGCCGCGTCCACGGCGCCCACCGAGCCCGCGGGCTCCGCGGCATCCACGGCATCCACGGCCGGCCCCGCGCAGGACGTGAAGGCGCAGGGGGCGGCCGCGAAGCAGAACCTCGCGGAGACCGGCGGCAGTTCGGCGACGCCCTACCTCGTGGGCGGGGCGGTCGCACTGCTGGCCGCGGGCGGAGGAGCCGTGGGGCTGGCCCGCCGGCGCCGAGGCTGAGCAGGCACGGCAAGGGGGCGGTGAGGGGCGGCCCGGCCGCCCCTCACCGCCCTGTGAGCGTCATCGCGCGGTCCAGCGCCTGCAGGAACCGGTTGACCGTCGCCCGGTCCCGCACCGCCAGCCGCAGCCACTCCTCGTCCAGCCCCGGAAACGTGTCCCCGCGCCGCACCGCGAACCCGAGGCCGCGCAGCCGATGGCGCACGGCCGCCGCCCGCTCCAGCCGGATCAGGACGAACGGCCCCTCCGCCGGCTCGACCACCGACACGCCGTCCGGCTCGAACTCCCGCAGCCCCGCCACCAGATGCGCCCGGTCCGCCGCCACCCGCTGCGCCGCGAGGGCCGCCTCCGCCAGCGCCCGGGGTGACACACAGGCCTCGGCCGCCACGAGCGCCGGCGTGGACACCGGCCACAGGGGTTGCGCGCGCTCCAGTTCGGCGACCGTCCCGGGGGAGGCCAGTACGTAGCCGATGCGCAGGCCCGCCAGCCCCCAGGTCTTGGTCAGGCTGCGCAGAACCACCAGACCGGGCACGTCGGTCCGGCCCGCCAGCGCCTCCCGCTCCTGAGGCACCGCGTCCATGAACGCCTCGTCGACCACCAGCGTCCGTCCGGGACGGGCCAGGGAAGCGATCACGTCCGCGGGGTGCAGGACCGACGTCGGGTTCGTCGGATTCCCGATCACCACCAAGTCGGCGTCCTCCGGAACCAGCGCGGGGTCCAGCCGGAAACCGTCCGACGGCCGCAGCAACACCCGGCGCACCGTGTGCCCGGCGTCCCGCAGCGCCGCCTCCGGCTCCGTGAACTGCGGATGCACCACCACCGGGCGACGCACCCTCAGGGCCCGCGCGAGCAGCACGAACGCCTCGGCCGCGCCCGCCGTGAGCAGCACGTGCCCGGCCGGCAGCCCGTGCCGTGCCGCCACCGCCGCCCGCGCGGCCCGGCCGTCGGGGTACGCCGCGAGACCGGTCAGCGACGCGGCGATCACCTCGCGCAGCCATGCCGGCGGCGTGTCCGCGCGCACGTTCACCGCGAGGTCGGTCAGCCCCGAACCCTCGTCGCGGACCTCGGCGTCCCCGTGGTGCCGCAGGTCGTGCGCGCCGTCACCCTGTCTGTCCGCACCGCGCGCGCCGTCACGGTGCGCGCCGTCAGTGCGCATGAGAGTGCGCAGATCCGCCGTGGTGGCCGTGCGGGTGGTGGCCGTGACCGTGGTGGCCCTCGTCGTCCGGGTGGAAGTGCGGCTGCTGCGGCAGCCCCACCTTCTCCTCGAAGCCCGGCAGCGCGATCCGGTACACGCACGAGTCGCAGTTCATCCGCAGATCCCCCCGCACCGCCTCCTCGTACCGCTCCATCACCAGGTCCAGCAGCTCCGGCTCGGGGCCGATGACGTCGGCCGACCGCACCTCGACGTCCGGGTGCGCCACCGCCCACTCCTCGGCCTGCCGCCGCACCCGGTCCGGCAGGATCCCCGTGAACAGGAAGTACGGCAGCACCACGATCCGCCGCGCACCCAGCCGGGCACAGCGGTCCAGCCCGCTGGGCACGTCCGGCGCGGCCAGCGACACGAACGCCGTCTCCACGCCCGCGTACCCGCGGCCCTCCCACAGCAGCCGGGCCGCCTTGTACACCTCGGCGTTGGCGTCCGGGTCCGTCGAACCGCGCCCGACCAGCAGCACCGTCACCCCGGCCCGCCCGGCAGGCGTACCGGCCGTGCCCCCCAGCGCCTCGTCCAGACGCCGCTCCAGCACGCTCAGCAGCGCCGGGTGCGGACCCAGCGGGCGGCCGTACGTGTACGCGACACCGGGGTGGCGCTCCTTCTCCCGGGCCAGCGCCGCCGGGATGTCCCCCTTGGCGTGCCCGGCGGACACCAGCATCAGCGGCACCGCGGCGAACCGGCGGACCCCGCGCTCCACCAGCTCCGCCACCGCCTCGCCCAGCGGCGGCGGCGACAGTTCGATGAAACCGCCCGCGACGGGCAGCTCGGGCCTGCGCCGCCCGAGCTCCCGTACGAAGGCACGGAACGCCTCGGCCCCGGCGTCGTCGCGGGTGCCGTGGCCGGCGATGAGCAGGGCGGGCGGCGGGGTGGTCACGGGGACTCCTTCGAGGTGGGGTGGTACAGCAGGGCGTTGAGCGCCGCGGCGGCGACCGCCGAACCGCCCTTCTCGGACACGTTGCTCACAGCGGGCAGCCCGCTCTCGCGCAGCGCGGCCTTGGACTCGGCCGCGCCGACGAAGCCGACGGGCAGCCCGATCACGAGCGCGGGCGAGACGTCCAGCCGCAGCAGCTCCTCCAGGGCGGTCGGCGCGCAGCCGATCACCCACAGCGCCCCCGGGCCCACCTCCTCGTACGCCAGCCGGACCGCGTGCGCCGACCGCGTCAGCCCGGGCCCCGACCTGGCGTCCTCGAGGCGGCAGACCGTCGCACGGCGGGTGATACCGGCCGCGACCATCTCCACGTCCACCACCACGGGCGCCCCGTCGTGCAGTGCGGCGTGCGCCCGCTCCAGCGCGCGCTCCTCCAGGACGAGGTCGCTCGCGTAGCCGAGGTCGGCCGAGGAGTGGATGACGCGCTCCATCACCGCCCGGCTCAGCGGCGGGAAGCCCGAGGTGTCCAGGCGGTCCCGCAGCCGCCGGAAGGACTCCTGCTCGATCGGGTGGACCACGCGGCTCACCGGGCCTCCTCCTGCCAGCGGTAGCCGCGGGGCGTCACCATGCGCCCCGCGACCCGACGGGTCGCCGTGTTGCCCACGGTCACGACCGTCATCATGTCGACCGTCGCCGGGTCCAGCCCGGCCAGTGTCGTCAGCCGGGCGGACTCGTCCGGCCGCGACGCATTGCGCACCACACCGACCGGCGTGGCAGGCTCCCGGTGCTCGGCGAGGATCGCGAGCGCCTTCGGCAACTGCCAGTCACGGCCCCGGCTGCGCGGGTTGTAGAAGGTCACGACGAGATCCGACTCGGCCGCGGCGCGCACCCTGCGCTCGATGACCTCCCAGGGGGTGTGCAGGTCGGAGAGGCTGATCGACACATGGTCGTGGCCCAGGGGAGCGCCGAGGAGCGCGGCCGCCGCCAGCGCGGCCGTGACGCCGGGCACGCCGACCACGTCGATGTCCTCGGACGCCTCCGCCAGCGCGGGCGACGCCATCGCGTACACGCCGGCGTCCCCGCTGCCGATCAGCGCGACCGCATGGCCCTTGCGGGCCTCGGCGACAGCGGTACGGGCCCGCTCCTCCTCGGCACCGAGCCCGGACTCGAGGATCCGGGTGCCGGGCCGCAGCAGATCACGGATCTGGTCGACGTACTGGTCGAGGCCGACCAGTACCGACGCGCGCCGCAACTCCGCCCGGGCGCGCGGGGTCAGCAGGTCACGGGCGCCCGGCCCGAGCCCCACGACCGCCAGCCGCCCGCGTCCCGGCCGGCGCGCGACGGCACACGTCGCCGTCGCCGGACGCCCGGCCGACTTGCGCTTGGGAACCAGCAGTTCGCCGCCCCGCACGAGCGCGGCGGCCTCCGCGACGGACGGCGTGCCGACCGCGGCGAGCGGCGCGTCGGACGGGTTGGGCACCTCGACCTCGGCCAGTTCCTCGGCGGCGTACGCCACCAGCGGCACCCCGAGCCGCTGTGCCGCCCCGACGATCCCGGGCTCGCCGGCCTTGGCCTCGACGGTGGCGAGCTCGGCGAGCGACGCCACGCTGAGCCCCGCCTCCCGCAGACACCCCTCGACGAGTTCGAGGACCTCCTCGACGGGCGCGCCCTTGGAGGCGCCGACGCCGGCCACCAGGGACGGCGGCCGCAGGACGACCTCCCCCTCTCCCGGTTCGACGAGGGCATCGGTGACGCGGACGGTGCAGACGCCCGCACCGGGGATGACGGGCAACGGCGGCAGCGGCCAGCTCACCTCCGCCCGCAGCGCGACCGGCTCGCCGTCGAGCAGCGCCCGCGACACCCCGGCGACATCCCCCTCCACCGGCAGCCCCAGCGTGTCGAGACCCGGCAGCCCCACCGCGTCCGTCGCGGTCGTCACCACGGGCTCGGCCCCCAGCACCTCGGCCACCTCGCGGGCGAGCTCGTTGGCGCCGCCCGCGTGCCCGCCCACCAGGGACACGGCGAAGCGCCCGCCCTCGTCGACGCAGACCACCCCGGGGTCGCCCGCCTTGTCGCGCAGCAGCGGTGCGATCAGCCGGACGACCGCCCCCGTGGCCAGGAAGCACACGAGCTGCTCGCACTCCGCGAAGGCCGACCGCACGGCCTCCCCCACGGGTCCCTCGTACACCCGCGTGCGGTCGGGCCACGCCGCGGCCAGCCGGTCCCGCGCAGCCGCTCCCGCCGCGGTGGCGGACATGAGGCCGATCACTGAGAAACTCCTTCGCTAGGCGCCGCGGGCCGCATGCCCCACAGCAGAAACACAGGGTTGGTCGCCGCCAGCCGGGTCACGTCCCCCGGCAGCGGCGCGAGCCGCGACGACTGCAGCAGCACGCCGTCGCAGGAGAACCCGGCCCCGACGAGCGCCTCGCGCGCCGCCGGCACGCGGTCCAGGGCCGCCATCGCGACCACCACCGCCCGCCGGGCCCGCCGCGCGCACGCGGTCACGATCGCCGGCAGCTCCCGTCCGCCACCGCCGACGAACACCGCGTCGGGGTCGGCGAGGGAGTCCAGCACGGCCGGCGCCGCCCCGTGCACGACCCGGACGTCCACGCCGTGCGCGGCCGCGTTGGCGCGGATCCGCCGCACCCCGTCGTGCGTCTTCTCGACCGCGGTGACGGCGGCGCCCAGCCGTGCGCACTCCACGGCGACCGAGCCGGAGCCGGCGCCGACGTCCCAGACCAGC
Organism: Streptomyces sp. NPDC007264; assembly: GCF_042869095.1. Lineage (NCBI taxonomy): Bacteria > Bacillati > Actinomycetota > Actinomycetes > Kitasatosporales > Streptomycetaceae > Streptomyces > Streptomyces sp. NPDC007264. The sequence continues at coordinate 102,574 of NZ_JBIAFD010000006.1, read as the reverse complement.
TCGCCGCGCCGCGGCCCGAGCCGGGCCAGCGCCAGGGCCCGCACCTCGAACTTGGTGATCATCGAGTCGCGGTGCTCGAACGCGCTCTCGTCCAGAGCCCACGCGACGGGGCCGGGCGGCGGCCCGGCGATCGTGCGCACGGGCCCCAGGGCCCGCGCCGGGTCGAGGCACAGCACCACGCTGACGGCCCCGCCCCACTCACGCGCCGCCGCCTGACCGGGCGTCACCCGCTCCACGCGCTCCCGCTCGGGATCGCCGAGCGCGCTCGCCACGACGAGCAGCCGCTCACCGCAGCGGTAGGAGAGCGCCGCCCCCAGCTCGGCCGGACCGGCGCCCGGCCCGGTCAGCACGGCGACCTTCGGATGCGCCCGGCACACGTTCACCGCCGTCCGCAGGTCACGCCCGTGCGCGCTCACCACCACCGCGTCGTCCCAGGGCAGTCCGAGCCGCGCGAACGCGGCGGCCACGGACGACACGCCCGGTCGCACGTCGAGCCGCCCGGGCCCGAACCGCTCGGCGAGCGCCCGGACGATCCCGAAGAACCCCGGGTCGCCCGAGGCGAGGACCACCACCCGCCCCTCCTTGTCGAGGCAGCGCTCGATCGCGTCGAGCGCGGGCGCCAGCGGGCCGAGGACGATCCGCTCGGCCTGCGCGGGCAACCGGGCGGCCGCCAGGTGCCGCCGCCCGCCCACCACGAGGTCCGCCTCCGACGCCACCTCGGCGGGAAGCGGCGCCCCCGTGCCCGTACCGACGACCGTGATCATGTGCCGGCACCCCGCGTGCGGAGGGCTTTGCGGGCCTCGGGGTCGGCCTTGCGGTGGCCGTGGAAGTGGCCGGGGTGGTAGAGGTGCGAGCGCGTGCCCCGCGCGTCGAGCGCGGGGCCGACCAGGAACAGGGTGTGCTTCCACAGCTTGTGCCGCTTGACGGTCTCCTCCAGCGTGCCGATCGTGCACCGGACGATCAGCTCCTCGGGCCAGGTCGCCTGGTGGGCCACCACGACCGGGGTGGTCGTGGGATAGCCGCCCTCCAGCAGCTCCCGGACGAGCTGTCCGCTGCGGGCCGCCGACAGGAAGACCGCCATGGTGGTGCCGTGCCGGGCGAACTCGCGCACCTCCTCGCCGGGCGGCATGGGGGTCTTGCCGCCGCCGAGCCGGGTCAGCACGACGGACTGCGCGACCTCGGGGACGGTCAGCTCACGCCCCACGAGGGCGGCGACGGCGGAGAAGGACGAGACACCCGGGACGACCTCCGTCACGATGCCGATCGCGGCGCACCGGTCCAGCTGCTCCTGGGTGCCGCCCCACAGCGCCGGGTCCCCGGAGTGGATGCGGGCGACCTTCAGCCCGTCGGCGTGCGCCCGCTCGTAGACGGCGACGACGTCCTCCAGGGACATGGTGGCCGAGTCGAGGATCTCTGCGCCCTCCCGCGCGTGCTCCAGGACCTCCGCCTGCACCAGGCTGGCCGCCCAGATCACGACGTCGGCCTCGGCGATGGCGCGCGCGGCACGGAACGTCAGCAGGTCGGCGGCGCCGGGGCCGGCACCGACGAAGGTCACCTTGCCGGTGGTGGCATCGGCCATGGGGATGTGTCCTCTTTCGTGAAGGCCGGGGCGGTGCGAAGGCCGGTGCGCGTCCGGCCGCGCGTCCCGGTCGGGGGCGCTTGCGGCGGTCACAGCTTGCCGCCGCGGGTGCCGTCGCGCCGGGCGGGCGCGATGAGCGTGGACAGATAGGGCAGGGCGCCGTCCTCGAGGTCGGCGGCCGGGCGGATCGACTCCTCCGGCAGTCCGAGCGCGGATCCCCACACGGCGTCGTCGATGCGCCCGGTCTCGCGCAGCGCCTCGGCGACCTCGCGCGCCTGCCGCCCGAACTTGTAGGCGACGACGGTGCCGGGCCCGCCGAGCGCGTCCTTGAGCACGGTGGCGCCCGCGGTGACGGGCACCAGGGTGAGCGGTTCGGTGCCCTCGGTCAGCACGGCGCCCGACCGGGCGGCGAGGTCCTGCATGGCGGTGATGCCGGGCACGGTCTCCACGACGGTCCCCGGCAGGAGCCGCTGGACGGTCTGCGCGAGATAGGTGAACGTCGAGTACACGTTGGGGTCGCCGATGGTGGCGAAGGCGACGGCCGCGTGCCGCCGCAGCAGCCCCGCGACGCGCTCCCCGGCCGCGTCCCAGGCGGCCTCGCGCCGCGCCCGGTCGCTGCGCTCGTTGAGCGCGAACACGACCCGTACGACCTTCTCCTCGGGCACGTAGTGCAGCACGGTCGCCTCGGCGCGCCCGCGCTCCCCGCCGTCTCGTCCGTCGGGCGCGGCCATCACGGGCACGACGACGACGTCGGCCGCCCGCAGCGCGCCCACGCCCTTGACGGTCACCAGCTCGGGGTCGCCGGGGCCCACCCCGACTCCGATCAGCCTGCTGCTCATGACGTCCGGCACCTCTCCACGAACCGACGGGCCGCACCGGGCGCGGCCGCCCAGTGCGTGTGCAGATAACTGGCGTGCACACCCCGGTGCACGAAGCCTTCGACGCGCCGGTGAGGCACGCGCATGCCCCAGGCGGGAGCCGCCCCCGCGCCGGGCTCCACGGCGGTCCGGTGGAACTCGTGCCCCCGCATCCGCGTCCCGGCGGCGGCGAGGACGCCGTCGCTCACGGCCACGGCGTCGCGGTAGCCCAGGGTGAGCCGTTCGCTCATGCGGGCGCTCGCGTCGAGGACACCGCACATCGGCCGCCCGTCCAGCTCCCGGCACAGGTACAGCAGACCGGCGCACTCGGCGGCCACGGGCGCACCGCTCAGGGCGAGCGCGGCGACGGCCCGCCGCAGCGGCTCGTTGGCGGACAGCCCGTCGGCGTACACCTCCGGGAACCCGCCGCCGATCACCAGCCCGGCGGTGCCCTCCGGCAGCCGCTCGTCCCGGAGCGGGTCGAAGGGCACGACGTCGGCTCCGGCGGCGGTGAGCAGTTCGGTGTGCTCGGCGTAGGAGAAGGTGAACGCGGCCCCGCCGGCGACGGCGACCACCGCTGCCCCGCCGGCGTCGGTGACCGGCGGCTCCCACGCGGGGACGGGCAACGCCCGCGCACCGTGCGCCAGCGCCAGCAGCGCCTCCAGGTCGCAGCCCGCGCGCACCTGTGCGGCCATCGCCGCGACGGCCGCCACGGCCTCCGCGCGGCGCTCGGCGACCGGGACCAGGCCGAGGTGGCGCGAGGGCGTGTCCACCTGCGGGGCCCGGCGCAGGACACCGAGCACCGGCACCCCGGAGGCGTCCAGCGCCTCCCGCAGCAACTCCTCGTGCCGGTCGGAGGCGACCTTGTTCAGGATCACGCCCCCGATCCGCACCCCGGGGTCCCAGGACGCGAACCCGTGCACCAGGGCGGCCACCGACCGCGACTGGGACGACGCGTCCACCACGAGCACCACCGGCGCGCCGAGCAGCTTCGCCACCTGCGCCGTGGAGGCCAGTTCGCCCTCGCCCGCGGCCCCGTCGTACAGCCCCATCACCCCTTCGACGACGGCGACGTCGCATCCGCGTGCCCCGTGCAGGAACAGCGGCGCGATCAGCTCGGGCCCGCACAGGTACGCGTCCAGGTTGCGTCCGGTCCGCCCCGTGGCCAGCGCGTGGTAGCCGGGGTCGATGTAGTCGGGCCCCACCTTGTGCGGGGACACGGCCAGTCCCCGCTCGGTGAGGGCGGCCATCAGCCCCGTGGCGACGGTGGTCTTGCCGCTGCCGGACGAGGGCGCGGCGATGACCAGCCGGGGTACGGACGTCACCACTCGATGCCTCTCTGGCCCTTCTGGCCCACGTCCATGGGGTGCTTGACCTTGGACATGTCGGTGACGAGGTCCGCGAAGCCGACCAGCTCGGCGGGCGCGTTGCGTCCGGTGATCACGACGTGCTGGGTCCCCGGCCGGTTGCGCAGCACCTCGACCACCTCGTCGGTGTCGACCCAGCCCCAGTGCATCGGGTACGCGAACTCGTCGAGCACGTACAGTCGGTAGGTCTCGGCCGCCAGGTCACGCTTGACCTGCTCCCAGCCCTCGCGGGCCTTCTCCTCGTTGGTCGCGTTGTCCCCCTGGAGGCCGCGCTGCACCCAGGACCAGCCCTCGCCCATCTTGTGCCAGGCGACCGTGCCGCCCTGCCCGGACGCCCCGAGCACGCGCAGCGCGTTCTCCTCACCGACCTTCCATTTCGCCGACTTGACGAACTGGAACACCCCGATCGGCCACCCCTGGTTCCAGGCGCGCAGCGCGAGCCCGAAGGCGGCGGTCGACTTGCCCTTGCCGATCCCGGTGTGCACGACCACCAGCGGCCGGTTCCGCCGCTGACGGGTCGTCAAACCGTCGTCGGGTACCACACTCGGCTGTCCCTGCGGCATTACGCGGCCCTCCTCGCGGTCCTCTGCGTCCCCTGCACGTCCCTCACCAGTCCGGCGATGCCGTCGGCGCGCAGTTCCTGCAGCGTCACCGCCGTACCGCCCAGCTCACCCGCGAGCCGCCCGGCCAGCCCCAGCCGCACCGGCCCCGACTCGCAGTCCACGACCACGGACGCGACCTGCTCCGCCGCGAACAGCCGTGCCGCACGCCCCGCCAGCCCGACCGGGTCCGCGCCGCCGCCGGTGGCCCGCCCGTCGGTGACGACCACGAGCAGCGCCCGCCGCGCCGGATCCCGCAGCCGCTCCACCCGCAGCAGGTCGTGGGCCCTCAGCAGCCCCGCCGCCAGCGGGGTCCGGCCGCCCGTCGGCAGCGACTCCAGCCGGGCCGCCGCCGCGTCCACCGACGAGGTCGGCGGCAGCGCGACCTCGGCCGCCGATCCCCGGAAGGTCACCAGCCCCACCTTGTCCCGCCGCTGGTAGGCGTCGAGCAGCAGGGACAGCACCGCACCCTTCACGGCACTCATCCGCTGCCGCGCCGCCATCGATCCGGAGGCGTCGACGACGAACAGCACGAGATTGCCCTCGCGCCCCTCGCGGGTGGCCTGCCGCAGGTCGTCGCGGCGCACCACCAGCCCGGGCCCGGACCGGCCGCGCGCCCGCTGGTGGGGCGCCGCGGCCTGCACGGTCGCGGCCAGGTGCAGCTTGGTGAGCGTCCCCCGGGGCCGACGGGCCCCGGTGGTCCGCCCGTGCTCGGTCCGCGCCCGTGACCGCCGTCCGGCGGCACCCTCGCCGATCCCGGGCACGCTCAGCACCTTGGTGCGGAAGGGCTCGGCCGCGCGTACGGGCGACTGCTCGGAAGCCCCTGACGGCTGCGGCTCGCCGCCGTCCCCGGCCTCGGGCCGTGCGCCCGTGTCCCCGCCCTGCGGCCCGGCGTCCGGCGCCGGCTGTCCGCCGCCCCCGCCCCCGCCCGGTCCGCCGCCGTCGGGGCCCGGGTCGGGGTCGTCGTCGCCGGAGAACTCCTGCAGCGTCTGGTCGAGCTTGTCCTCGTCGAGCCCGGGGGCGTCGAAGGGCGAACGTCGTCTGCGATGCGGCAGCGCCAACAGCGCCGCCTGCCGCACGTCCTCGGCGAGCACATCGGTCCGCCCGGCCCACGCCGCCAGCGCGGCGGCCGTCCGGGCCACCACGATGTCGGCCCGCATGCCGTCCACTTCGAAGGCGCTGCACACCGCTGCGATCTGCCGCAGCGCGCCGTCGCCCAGCCGCACCTGCGGCAGCAACTCCCGCGCGGCGACGATCCGCTGCCGTACGGCGGCCTCCTCGCCGGACCAGCGCGCGGCGAAGCCGGCCGGGTCGTCGTCGTACGCCAACCTGCGCCGCACGACCTCCACCCGTTGGTCGGGCTCCCGTGAGGCGGCCACCTCCACCGTGAGACCGAAGCGGTCCAGCAGTTGGGGCCGCAGTTCGCCTTCTTCGGGATTCATGGTCCCGACGAGCAGGAACCGTGCGGCGTGCCGCACGGAGACGCCCTCGCGCTCGACGTACGAGGCGCCCATGGCGGCTGCGTCCAACAGGACGTCAATGAGGTGGTCGTGAAGCAGGTTGACTTCGTCGACATAAAGAATGCCCCGGTTTGCGGCAGCCAGGAGGCCGGGTTCGAAGGCTTTGACGCCTTCGGAAAGGGCACGCTCGATGTCCAGCGCGCCGATGAGCCGGTCCTCCGAGGCGCCGACGGGCAGTTCGACGATGCGGGCGGGACGCGACCCGGCAACGCCCGGCTGGTGCGGGCCGTCGGGACAGGTCGGGTCGTGGGCAACCGGGTCACAGGAGAACCGGCACCCGGGCACCACGGCGACCTCCGGCAGCAGTGCCGCCAGGGCGCGCACAGCGGTGCTCTTCGCGGTGCCCTTCTCGCCCCGCACAAGGACGCCGCCGACCGCGGGGCTCACGGCGTTCAGGAGCAGTGCCAGCCGGAGGTCGTCCTGTCCGACGACGGCCGTGAACGGAAAAGGAGTACTCACTTCTCGTCGCCCTCCAGATCGCCTTCGAGTTCCAGATAGGTGGCGCGCAACCGCTCCAGCGTGTCCGCGTCCGGCTCGGCCCACAGGCCCCGGTCGGCCGCTTCCAGCAGCCGCTCGGTGATGCCGCGCAGCGCCCACGGGTTGGACTTCTTCATGAAGTCCCGGTTCTCGGCGTCGAAGACGTACTCCGCGCTGAGCTTCTCGTACATCCAGTCGTCCACGACCCCGGCCGTGGCGTCGTAGCCGAAGAGGTAGTCGACGGTCGCCGCCATCTCGAACGCGCCCTTGTAGCCGTGGCGCCGCATGGCCGCCATCCAACGCGGGTTGACGACACGGGCCCGGAACACCCGGTGCGTCTCCTCGCCCAGCGTCCGGGTCTTCACCTGGTCGGGGACGGCGGAGTCGCCGACGTACGCCTCGGGGCTGGCCCCGGTCAGATGGCGCACCATGGCGACCATGCCGCCGTGGTACTGGAAGTAGTCGTCGGCGTCGACGAGGTCGTGCTCGCGGGTGTCGACGTTCTTGGCGGCGACGGCGATCCGCCGGAACGCCGTCTCCATGTCGCCGCGCGCCGCCCGTCCGTCGAGTCCGCGCCCGTACGCGTAACCGCCCCACACGGCGTACACCTCGGCGAGGTCGGCGTCCGAGCGCCAGTTGCGGGCGTCGATGAGCGGCAGCAGTCCCGCGCCGTACGCGCCCGGCTTGGAGCCGAAGACACGCGCGGTCGCGCGCCGCCGGTCGCCGTGGACGGCGGTGTCCTCGTCGGCGTGGGCCTTCACGAAGTTCCGTGCGGCGGGCTCGTCCAGCTCGGCCACCGCGCGGACGGCGTCGTCGACGAGGCCCACGACGTGCGGGAACGCGTCGCGGAAGAAGCCCGAGATACGGACCGTGACGTCGATGCGGGGGCGGCCCAGCTCCGCGAGCGGCACGATCTCGAAGCCGGTCACCCGGCGGGAGGCGTCGTCCCAGACGGGGCGGCAGCCGATCAGCGCCAGGATCTCGGCGATGTCGTCGCCCTGGGTGCGCATCGCGGACGTACCCCAGACCGTCAGACCGACCGATTTCGGGTACTCGCCCGTGTCCTGCAGATAGCGGCCGACCAGCGAGTCCGCGAGCGACTGACCGACCTCCCAGCTCAGCCGGGACGGGATGGCCTTCGGGTCGACCGAGTAGAAGTTGCGGCCGGTCGGCAGGACGTTGACCAGGCCCCGGGTCGGGGAGCCGGACGGGCCCGCCGGGACATAGCCGCCGTCCAGCGCCTTGAGGATGTGGCCGATCTCGTCGGTGGTGCGGGCGAGCCGCGGTACGACCTCCGCGCAGGCGAAGGTCACGACGGCCACGGCGTCGGGGGGTTCCGTGCCGAGCACCTCCCGCAGCAGGGCACTGCTCTCGGAGGCCGCCCAGCCGCGCTCCTCCATCCCCTCCGCGATCCGCCGGCACAGCTGCTCCAGCAGGTCGATCGCGTCCGCCGCCGTACGGGACGGCCCGTCCACCAGAGCCGTCAGCTCCACCGGCACCTTCACCGGGAGGCCGGGCTCGGCGAGCAACTCCTTCTCCACCAGTCCGAAGTGCCGGGCCAGCGTGGCCCGCAGCCCCGGCAGCGCGTCGGCCCGCCCGCCCCACACCTGCGCGGCGCGCAGTACGGCGAGCACCAGGTTGACGCGCGGCTCACCGACCGGTCCGGCGCCCAGGACGTGCAGCCCGTCACGGATCTGCACGTCCTTGATCTCGCACAGATAGCCGTCGATGTGCATGACGAACTCGTCGAACGCGTCCTCGTCGGGCTGCTCGTCCACATGCAGGTCGTGGTGCAGCTCGGCCGCCTTGACCAGCGTCCAGATCTGGGCCCGCACGGCCGGCGCCTTCGCCGGGTCCAGGTCGGAGACGAGCGCGTACTCGTCGAGGAACTGCTCCAGCTTCGCCAGGTCGCCGTAGGTGTCGGCCCGCGCCATGGGCGGTACGAGATGGTCGACGACGGTGGCGTGGCCGCGCCGCTTGGCCTGGGTGCCCTCCCCGGGGTCGTTGACGATGAACGGGTAGACCAGCGGCAGCTCGCCGAGCACGGCGTCCGGCGCGCAACCGGCGCCCAGCCCGAGCCCCTTGCCGGGCAGCCACTCCATCGTGCCGTGCTTGCCCATGTGCACGACGGCGTCGGCGCGGAAGCCGTTCTCCAGCCAGCGGTAGGCCGCCATGTAGTGGTGCGACGGCGGCATGTCGGGGTCGTGGTAGATCGCGATCGGGTTCTCGCCGAAGCCGCGCGGCGGCTGGATCATCACGACGACGTTCCCGAACCGCAGCGACGCCAGCACGATGTCGTCGCCGTCGACGTACAGGCCGCCCGGCGGCTCGCCCCACGCCGCCACCATCGCGTCCCGCAGCCCGGCGTCGAGCGTGTCGAACCACGCCCGGTAGTCGGCGAGGGGCACGCGCGCGGGCGCGGCGGCCAACTGCTCCTCCGTCAGCCACTCGACGTCGTGGCCGCCGGCCTCGATGAGGCGGTGGATCAGCTCGTCGCCCTCCGCGGGGTGGCCCTCGACGGCGTACCCCGCCTCGCGCAGCGCGTCCAGGACCCGTACCGCCGACGCGGGCGTGTCCAGGCCGACCGCGTTGCCGACCCGCGAATGCTTGGTCGGGTACGCCGTGAAGACGAGCGCGAGCTTCTTCTCCGCGTTCGGCTTGTGCCTCAGCGTGGCGTGCCGCACGGCGATCCCGGCGACACGCGCGGCTCGCTCCGGGTCGGCCGCGTACACCGGGACCCCGTCCGGGCCCTGCTCCTTGAACGAGAACGGGACGGTGATCAGCCGGCCGTCGAACTCCGGGATCGCCACCTGCATCGCCGCGTCCATGGGGGACAGGGCGGCGTCGGACTCCTGCCACGCGGCGCGGGAGGAGGTCAGGCACAGGCCCTGGAGCACCGGGATGTCGAGGTCCGCGAGCGCCCCGATGTCCCAGGACTCCTCGTCGCCGCCCGCCGAGGCGTGCGAGGCGTGTGTGCCGCCGGCCGCGAGGACGGTGGCGACCAGGGAATCGGCCCCGGCGAGGATCTCGTACAGCCCCTCGTCCGCGCCGCGCAGCGAACCGCAGTACACGGGCAGGGCGTTGGCCCCCTTCGCCTCGATCGCGTCGCACAGCGCGTCCACGAAGGCGGTGTTGCCGCTCAGTTCGTGGGCCCGGTAGAAGAGCACGCCCACGGTGGGCCGCCCCTCGACGTGCCCGCGCTCTCCACGGATCCCGTACTCGGGCATCTTCCGCGGCCCGGCGAACCCCTCGCCGGTCAGCAGCACGGTGTCGGACAGGAACCGGGCCAGTTCCGCGAGGTTGGCGGGCCCGCCCTCCACGAGGTAGCGCAGCGCCTCCGCCACGACCCCCGCGGGCACGGACGACTCGGCCATCAGCTCGGCGTCGGGCACGGACTCCCCGCCCAGCAGCACGGTCGGCACACCGGAGGCCCTCAGCCGGGCGAGCCCCTCCTCCCAGGCGCGCCTGCCGCCCAGCAGGCGTACGACGGCGATGTCCGCGCCCTCGATCAGCCCCGGAAGCTCCTCCGCCACGTCCACCCGGACCGGGTTGCCGATCCGGTAGGGCGCGCCGGAGGCACGGGCCGCCAGCAGATCGGTGTCGGCGGTCGACAACAACAACACTGTGCTCATGCGGGCGCTCCCGGGGGGATGAAGGGCAGTCCTCGCGGCGCGCCCGACTCGATGAGCCGCCACAGCGCGTCCGTGTCCGCGTGCTGTTCGATCAGGTCGCCGAGCCGGTCGAGCTGCTCCTCGCGCAGCGCGGCGAACGACGTGTGGGGCGCGGGCGCGAAGCGGCGGCCCGCGGCGGCGGCCACCTCGCGCAGGAACGCCCGCCGGAAACCGTCCGACTCCAGGGAGCCGTGCCAGTGCGTGCCCCAGGTCTGACCGACCCGGCAGCCGTCCAGGAAGGGAGCACCACCGGTGACGTCGGCGACGCCGTGGTGGATCTCGTACCCCTCGACGCGCTCCCCGAGAGCTTCGCCGACGGGCCGGGCCAGGGTCTTCTCCGGCGCGAACCGGATCCGGACGGGCAGTACCCCGAGCCCGTCGACGTCACCCCGGCGGCTCTCCACCTCGTCCTCGATGTGCTCGCCGAGGATCTGGAAGCCGCCGCAGATGCCGAGGACGGGGCGTCCCTCCGCGGCCCTGCGCACCAGGGCGTCCCCGAGGCCGCGTTCGCGCAGCCACTCCAGGGCCCTGACGGTGCCTCGGGTGCCCGGAACCACGACGAGGTCGGCGTCGGCCAGTTCCTCGGGCCGGTCCACGAACCTGACCACCACGCCCGGCTCGGCGGCCAGCGCGTCCACGTCGGTGAAGTTGGACATGAGGGGGACGGCGCACACGGCGACGCGCAGCACGTCCTCGCCGGCGGGTGCGGCGACCTCCGACTCGCGGACGGCTCCCCGCAGGGAGACCCGCAGCCCGTCCTCCTCGTCGATCCCGAGGCCGTGCCGGAACGGCAGCACACCGTATGTCCGCCGTCCGGTGAGCCCGTGCAGCATGTCGAGCCCCGGCTCCAGCAGGGAGACGTCGCCGCGGAACTTGTTGACGAGGAAACCGGCGACGAGGTCCTGGTCCTCGCGCGAGAGCAGCGCCACCGTGCCGAAGAAGGAGGCGAAGACGCCGCCGCGGTCGATGTCACCGACGACGAGTACGGGGAGCCGGGCGTTGCGGGCGATGCCCATGTTCACGATGTCGGTGCGCCGCAGATTGATCTCGGCGGGACTGCCGGCGCCCTCGCAGATCACCGCGTCGTGGCTGCCCCGCAGTTCGGCGAGGCAGTCCAGGACGGTGCCGAGCAGCTGTTGCTGCCGCCCCCCGTGGTATTTGCGCGCGCTCAGCTCTCCGACCGGCCTGCCGAGCAGCACGACCTGGCTGCTCTGCTCGCCGCCCGGCTTGAGCAGCACGGGGTTCATCAGCGCGGTCGGCTCGACCCGGCACGCCTGGGCCTGCATGGCCTGTGCCCGCCCGATCTCGGCACCCTCGCGGGTGACGAAGGAGTTGAGGGACATGTTCTGCGCCTTGAACGGCGCGACCTTCACTCCCTGCCGTACCAGCCAGCGGCAGATCCCGGCGGTGACGACGCTCTTGCCCGCGTCGGAGGTGGTGCCGGCGACGAGGAGTCCGCCGCTCATGACGTCCGTCCCTTCGAGAGAAGCCGTCGCGCCACGAGGCGCCCGGCGAGCGTGACGCCGAGCGCGAGCGTGCTCACCCGGCGGGAGAGCCGTACGGCCCGCTCGATGTCGCCCGTGCGCACGCCGCGCCCCGCCGCGTTGAGGACGGGCCGGTGTTCGACGCGGCCCCCGTACGACAGCGTTCCGCCCAGCCGCACGCCCAGCGCGCCCGCGAACGCGGCCTCCACGGGTCCCGCGTTGGGGCTCGGATGACGGGCGGCATCGGCGCCCCAGGCGCGCACGGCGCCGCGCGGGTCGGGGCCGGACGCCGCCGCGAGGAGGGCGGTCAGCCGCGCCCCGGGCCAGCCGGCGACGTCGTCGAGCCGGGCGGAGGCCCAGCCGAAGTGCCGGTGGCGGGGCGACAGGTGACCCACCATGGCGTCGAGGGTGTTGACGGCGCGGAAGCCGACGAGCCCGGGCACACCGGCCACGGCCCCCCACACCAGCGCGCCCACCACGGCGTCGGAGGTGTTCTCGGCGACGGACTCCACGACCGCCCGCGCGATCCCGTCGGCGTCGAGCGCCTGGGGATCCCGCCCGCACAGGTGGGGCAGCCGTGCACGGGCGGCCTCGACGTCCCCCGCCTCCAGGGCGCGTCCGACGGCCCGCGCCTCCCGGGCGAGGGACGTCCCCCCGACGACGGCCCAGGTGGCGGCGGCGGTCAGGGCGAGGGACGCGGCGCGTGAGGGGCGCGCGGCGGAGGCGGCCAGCGCCGCCGATGCCACGGCGCCCCCGGCGCACACGGCGGTGTGCAGTGCGCCCCACCCGCGGTGGTCCCGCCACAGCACCCGCTCCACGGCGCCCGCGGCCCGCCCGAACGCGGCGACCGGATGCCCACGGCGTGGATCGCCGAGCAGCAGGTCACCGAGGAGGCCGGCGGCGGCGCCGTACGCGAAGACGCGATCGGCACCCATCGGCTCAGCCGGCCGCGGGGGCGGGCAGGGGCCGGGTACAGGACCTCGTTCGGCAGCCGCGCATGGCGATATGTCCTCACTCAGGGTGTCCACGCCCTGGTTCGATGAGACCGGCGGTGAGAGTTCCTGGCTCGCGGGACGTTCCGTCCCGGTGACAGTGGCGGGACCGCGCCGGACTCGCACCGGCTTCCTCTCCTGCCGCCGTGGTGGCCCCGGCAGTCCACCACGCCCCCCGAACACCCGTCAACTGGGTCTTGACCTGCGACGCTGCGGTGTGCTGAGCCCCACACCGCTGAAATATCGTCAGCCACCCGAATCGGCGGTTTCTGCGCTCTTTCCGCGCGGGGAAGCTGGGAAGACTAGGGACGGCACTACGAACGAATCGGCATGACCAACGCGAAGAGCGCCGACGAGCGGCATTGGGTGATTCGTTGCGGGGAGACGAACCTGGTGTGGCCGGGGCCTCTGCTGCCTGGGGCAGCGGTGGGACACGGCGCTCGGGAGCGTCACGGTGAGGACGCTGTGTCGGTGCGCTGACTGGTGAGTGGAGGTCGGTGTGATCGGCAGGGACCCGACGGGGCGGGTGTGGCGCAAGAGCAGTCACTCGGGAAGCGATGAGACCAACTGCGTCGAAGTGGCCGTGGAGAAGGGGCACGTGCTGGTGCGTGACTCGAAACGGCGGGGCGGGCCGGTGGTCGTCTTTCGCCGTGCCGCGTGGTGTGGTTTGCTGGCTGGACTTGAGAATCCGGCGGCCGACGGTTTCTGAAGGGGCCGCCAGAGGGCGGGAGGGACCCGAATGGGAGACAGGGCCAGGGAAGTCCCGGCACGCGCGGGCGGTCCCCGCACTCCGCGCCCGTCCTTGTCGGCGGCGGCCCCGCTGGCACTCTTCTCCTTGACCACGGGGGTGTTCGCGGTGGGCTTCGGGGCGCTCGCCGCGCTGCTCGTGCCGGGGTCCACGGCACGGGCCCTGGTCTGGCTCGTGGTGACGATCGTCGCGGCCGCCAGCGCCGGCCTGTGGTGGGGCCTCACCCCCGTCACGGAGCGTCTCCGCGCTCTCGACCGGGCTGTGGCGACGGTTCGTCCGCGGGGCTCGGGGACCCGCTGAACTCCCGGGTGCGCGGCGCCGGGGAGCGGCCGCGCAGGGAGCGGCCGGCGCACGCCGCGAGCGCGGTGACGGCGGCCGCGCCGAGCACCCCCGCCACCGTCGCGGTCAGGGGGGTCAGAGCGTGCAGCTCCAGGCTGGGCGCCACCCGGGCGGACACGGCGATGCCGAACAGCAGGACGCTGCCGCATGCCGTGCCCAGCAGCAGACGGCCCCCGGGGGGCCGCGTGCCGCCGTCGCCGCCCGCGTGCCGCGTCCCGTCGGGCGCGGGGGCGCCCCCCTGGGGCCCGGCGGCCCTCGGCGGGGCGGCAGGCGGCCTGCCCGCCGCGACGGAACGGAGCGTGCGCAGCCACCTGTACCAGTCAGCGATCCCCAAGGCCGCCATGGCCCCTCCCCGTTGTCCGCCCGGGCCCTTCCGGCCGGGCTTCAGCTGTTGCCGAGACTCTCCTTGACCGCGTCGATCAGCTCGATCATCCGGTCGCCGTCGTACGCCTTGCTGCTGATGTCCTCGAAGCACTCCTGGTAGCGGGACGTGAGATCGAGATCGTCCCGGTTCGCCACGCTGCCGGTGGCGCCCTCCAGATAGAGCAGATCGTCGTCGTCCTTGAAGCCGAGCAGGGTGAAGGATCCGCCCATGCTGTAGTGCGCGCCCGCCGTGAACGGCAGCAGGCGCATGGTGACTCTGGGGTGCTGGGACATCGTCTTGAGATGTTCCAGCTGGCGCCGCATCACCCCCGGTCCGCCGATGACCCTCCGCACGACCGCCTCGTCCAGCACGATGCTGACGTCCGGCCCCTGCCCGCCGTCGAAGATCCGTTCCTGCCGGGTGGTGCGCAGCTCCGCCGACCGCCGCGCCACTTCCGCGGTCTCGCGGGGTTCCAGCTGGGCCATCGTGTAGTCCTCGATCTGGAACAGCGAGTAGACGACCGACGGGTGGTAGAAGCGGATCGAGGTCGCGGCGCTCTCGTAGCCCAGGTACTGGGCGAACTGCGGCCGCACCATGTCGCTGTACGGCGCCCACCAGGACGGCCCCTTCGAGCCGCGGGCCGCCTCCTCCAGCTCGCCCACCAGCCCGGGGTCCGTGACACGGTACAGCTGGAGCAGGGCGCGCAGGTCCGTGACGCTGAGGCTGACCGTGCCGGCCTCCAGCCGGATCAGTTTCGACAGGGACCACTCCAGCGCGTCGGCCGCCTCCCGCTGGGTGAGCCCGGCTTCCTCCCGCGCCTTGCGCAACTCGATACGGAGCCTGCGTCGGTTCAGGCTCGGATCGATGTCCCTGGCCATGTCGCTCCCTGCTACACGTCGTCTTCGGCTGGTCGGGCGGCCAACGTCGGGCAGCAACTCACCCATTAGACTAGGTGAGTTGGGCATGGGCGGCCAGAGGGCTGCCGATTCGCCACCTGTCTTTTCGACGTGGTCGTATCGGGTAGACCGTAGCAAATCGGCATATATCTAACAAAGATCAGCCCCCGCAGTGATCGTCACTGCGGGGGCTTGACCGTGTGCGCCTGAGCGCGCGGATGAGTCGTGGTGGCTTACTTGGCCACGATCAGATAGATCCCGTACGTCACGGCCGCCGCGCACGCCGCGAAGCAGACGTACGCGCCGGTGGCCGCCAGGGCGGCCGTGCCGCCGCGCGCCGTGTCCTTCTTCGTCAGGCTCACGACGCCCAGCGTGAACAGGCCCACGAGGGCCACGGTGACCACGAGGCTGACGCCGAAGACGGAGCCGAGGGCTGCCCAGTCGATCTTCATGAGGGGTGTACTTCCTTATACCGTCGCGGGGCGGGTCGGTTCCGCGGAGGGGCCGCCGTCCGGGACCTGGAGGGTGGTCTTCAGTCCGGCGGCGTCCACCGCGGCGCTGTCCACCGTGGCTTCCACCACGGCTTCCACTGCGGCTTCCGCCGTGGTGGGGTCCGCCTCGACCGGGCCCGCCGGCGGCGGGGTCACCGCGGCGATCGCGGCCGTGACGACGCCCGAGGGCTCCGTCTCGACGTCGTTGACGTTGTGCACGGTGACCGGCTTGCGGCGGGAGCGGGCCCAGATGGCGCCGGCGCCGGCGACCAGCAGCACCCCTGTGGCGATGGTGCCCCAGGTGCCCTGCTTGGTGAGTACTTCGGCGGCGCCGGCCACCAGGCCGGCGGCCGGCAGGGTGAGGGCCCAGGCGACGAGCATCCGGGTCGCGGTGGACCACCGCACCGCGGCACCCTTGCGGCCGAGACCGGAGCCCGTGACGGCACCGGAGACGACCTGGGTGGTGGAGAGCGAGAAGCCGAGGTGGGAGGAGGCGAGGATCGCGGTCGCGGCGCTGGTCTGCGCGGCGAAGCCCTGCTGCGGGGCCAGGTCCGTCAGCCCCTTGCCCATCGTGCGGATGATGCGCCAGCCACCGAGGTAGGTGCCGAGCGCGATGGCCGCGCCGGCCGAGACGATGACCCAGACGGGAGGGTTCGAGCCGGGGGCGATGACATTGCCGGTGACGAGCGCCAGCGTGATGACGCCCATCGTCTTCTGCGCGTCGTTCGTGCCGTGCGCCAGGGAGACCAGGCCGGCCGAGGCTATCTGCCCGGCGCGGTAGCCCTTCGCGCTCGCCTTCTCGTCCGCGTGGCGGCCGACGACGTACGACAGGCGCGTCGCCAGCATCGAGGCGAGGCCCGCCACGATCGGCGCGGCGACCGCCGGGATCAGCACCTTGGTGACGACCGTCGAGCCGTTCACCGCGGACCAGCCCGCCGAGGTGACGGCGGCGCCGATCAGGCCACCGAAGAGAGCGTGGGAGGAACTCGACGGCAGACCGAGGAGCCAGGTCAGCAGGTTCCAGAGGATCGCGCCCACCAGGGCCGCGAAGATCACTTCGACGCGTATGCCCTGTTCGTTGATGATGCCGCCGGAGATCGTCTTGGCGACCTCCACCGAGAGGAAGGCGCCGACGAGGTTCAGCACGGCGGACATGGCCACCGCCGTCTTGGGCTTGAGGGCGCCGGTCGAGATGGTCGTGGCCATCGCGTTGGCTGTGTCGTGGAAACCGTTCGTGAAATCGAACACGAGAGCGGTGACGATCACGATTCCGAGGAGGAGCGTGATGTGTTCCATTTACCCAGGCTTCTCTAGGACGTCAGTGGCGCGTGAACCGTACGCAACCTGGGTGAACGGAAGATGAACTGGGGCAGGCAGAAGGGTGTACCGATCGGGGTGCCGCCGCTCCGTTTGCGGCCGGGCGGCGGTGCGGTGCTCTCGAACGAAGGCGGAATCCTTTCCTCCGAGACCCTTCCGGCTCTTTTCGGCACTTTTCAGCCTATTTCTGGCCCTTGCGGCCCTTGCGGCCCTTGCGGCCCTTGCGGCCCTTGCGGCCCTTGCGGTCCCGCTCGGTCCAGCCACCGGGTCGTGTGCGATCTCTGGCAGGATCGCGGCATGGCTGAGCAGCGAGGCGACGCACGGGCCCTGCCGCAGGGCGCGGCGGGCGGTCGGGAGCGGGGCGGTGCGGACGCCGCGGACGAGGTGGCGGGGGCGTGGGACGAACTCCTCGCGACGGCCCGCCGCACCGTGGCCGACGGGCTGGTCGTCGGCACGTCCGGCAACGTCTCCGTACGCGTCGGCGACATCGTGCTGGTCACGCCCACGGGCGTGCCGTACGAGCGGCTGACGCCCGCCGACACGGTCGGCGTCGGCCTCGACGGCCGGCAGGTGCTCGGCTCGCTGCGCCCGACGAGCGAGCTCCCCATGCACCTGGCCGTCTACCGCACCACCGGGGCGCGTGCCGTGGTCCACACGCACGCCGTGCACGCGACGGCCGTCTCCACCCTGGTCCCGGAGCTGCCGCTGATCCACTACATGGCCGCCGCGCTCGGCGGACCGGTCCGGGTCGCCCCGTACGCGACCTACGGCACGCCCGAGTTGGCCGAGAACATGCTCCGGGCCCTGCGGGACCGCAACGCCTGTCTCCTGGAGAACCACGGCACGATCGTCTACGGCTCGTCGCTGTCCCAGGCGTACGACCGCACGGCCCAACTGGAGTGGATGTGCCGCGTCTGGCTGGCGGCGTCGTCCGTGCCCGGCCTCGCACCGGCGCTGCTCACCCGGGAACAGGTGACGGAGGTGGGGGAGCGGCTGCGGGGATACGGGCAGCGGTAAGGGCCGGGAACCGCGGCGGCCGCGCCGGGACGCGCCGGGACGCGCCGGGGCGGGTCACCCCGCGCCGTCCTCCCGCTGGCCGGGGGCGGGCTCCACAGCGAGACTGGACGGGTGCGCACTGTCACAGCGGCGGCCGCAGCCGCCACCGCAGCCATCGCCACAGCAGCCGCGGCCGGCCTTGTCGTGGGCCGCATGGCCAGCAACGCGGCGCTCAAGGCGCCGCCGGGCCGCCCCCTGCCCACCGAACCCCGCCTCACCGTGCACTCCACGGCGGCCGGCCGGATCACCCTCACCCGGGACCTGGCCTCCCAGCGCCCCGGCGTCTACGGTCTGTCCGCCGACGGCTCGCACGCGGTCGTGGGGCCGGTCCTGCACGCCGCCCCCCACTCCGCCGACACCGTCGTACGCCGCCTGGAACGCGTCACCCGCGGCACGATGGAACCCGGCGACCGGGCCTGGCTCACCCCCGCCGTGCACCTCGGCGATCCGGCCACCGCCCTCGGCCTGCACCACACCGACGTCGACGTGCCCGGCGAACTCGGGGCCCTGCCCGCGTGGTTCGTGCCCGGCGCCCGCGACACCTGGGTGATCACCGTGCACGGCCTGGGCACCACCCGGGAACATCCCATGAACGTCATGGAGTTCCTCAGCCGCTACCGCTTCCCGGTCCTCGACCCCGCCTACCGCGGCGACCCCGAGGCACCCCGCCCCGCGGACGGCCTGAACCACCTGGGCGAGACCGAGTGGCACGACGTGGACGCCGCCGTCCGCTACGCCGTGGACCACGGCGCCGAGCGCGTCGTCCTGCACGGCTGGTCCACCGGCGCCACCATGGCGCTGCGCGCCGCCGCGCACTCGGCGCTGCGCGAGCGGATCTCCGGGCTCGTGCTGGACTCGCCCGTGCTCAGCTGGGAGGCCACGCTGCGCGCCCTGGCCGCGGCCCGCCGCACCCCCGACGCCCTGCTGCCGCTGGCCGTGCGCGCCGCGCAGGGCCGTGCCGGTCTGCGCCTCGACCGGGTGCGGGAGTCCGCCGCCGTCGACCGCCTCACGGTGCCCGTCCTGATCTTCCACGGCCCCGGCGACACGGTCGCTCCCTGGGGGCCCTCGCGCCGCCTGGCGCAGCGCCGACCGGACCTGGTCACCCTCCACACCGTGCAGGACGCCCCGCACGGAGCGATGTGGAACGCGGACCCCGCCGCCTACGAAGAGGCCATGCGGCGCTTCCTGACCCCCCTCATGTGACGGCGGACCGGGCCGCCTCCCAGCCCGCCGCACCCCTCGGATCCGGGACCCGCGCCGCCTTCCGTTTGAGCCGTCGGGCAAGCCCTTGCACCTGCCGCGATCCTTCTCGGACCCCGTGCGTCGGCCGGCCCCGTCGTGCGTCGTGACATTCCGTTTGGGTTTTCGGACCGTCAACCGGAAGACTGCACCCGTGACGTCCCGTAACCCACGCGACTCCAGGCTCCGACTCGTCAGCCCGCGGCCTCTGGCCGACGCTCCCCGAGCGGTGACCCAGCGCCGCTCGCGCCGCCCCGCACCCCGGCCGCCCGAGGGCACACCTCCGCCCGCGGAACTGGCCGCCATGGCCCGCGCCCGCCTGGCCGACGCGGCCCGCGTCGCCCGCTGGGCGGACGCCGCGCTCCGGCCGGGACGCGACGGCGCGGCCTCGGGCGGCAAGGGCACCCTCTCGGACACCACCGCCGAACGGGCCGCCGCCCAACTGGGTCTGACCCCCGAACAGGTCCGTGCCGACTGGGACACCGCCCGCCTCGCCGGCCTCGTCGAGGTGCACGGCGACAGCGCCCGGCCCGGCTGGCGGCTGCGCGCCTGGAACCGCGACGACTCCGCCGTGCTGCGCGGCTGGGTCGCCCTCTTCGACGCATGGTCGCTCGCCTGCCCCGAGCCCGCGGACCATGAGCACGCCGCCGTCGCCGAGGTCGTCTCGGCCATGCCCCAGGTGCTCTCCTTCCTGCAGCTGTCCGCGGGACCCGTCCCGGTCGAGCAGCTCCTCGACCTCCTGGAGCAGCGGGTCACCGAACTGCGCACCGAGCGCTGCGAGATCCCCTTGGTCCCGGCCGTCGCCCACGACCCCGAGGCCGAGGCGCTCCACGCCGCATCCGCCGATTCCGGCCCCGTGCCGACGCCGGACCAGCGGCCCGCGGAGGACACCCGGCTCGCCCCCCTGCTCGACTGGGCGCTGCGCGCGCTGGCCTCGGTGGGCGCCCTCGTCTACGGGGACGGGCAGGCCACCCTGACCCCGCTCGGCAGCTGGGCGGTCTGGGTCAAGCTGGAGCAGATCTGCGTCGCCGCGCAGAGCCCCGCCGGGAACATCGAGCAGAACGCGGAGGACATGCTCCGCGGCTGCGCCCAGCTCCGCCCGAACGCGGCCCGCGCCGAGTACCGCGCCTGGCTCGCCGCCCGCACCGTCGGCAGCGCCGTCACCGAACTCCTGGACGCCGCCCGCGGCGAGGACGCCCTGCTGCGCGGTCTGGCCTTCGACGCCCTGCGGGTGGTCGGGGCCCCCGCCGAGCCCGATGTGCGCACCGCCGCGGAGGAGACCCCGCTGCGCCCCTACGCCCTGCTCTGGCTCGCCGAGCACGAGGGCGCCGATCCCGAGGACGCCCACGAGGTGCTGACCCGGGCGGAGGCCACATGGCTGTGGGTCGACACCGCCGCGGCCGTCGCGGACCACGGCGAGGCCCCGCTCCTCGTGCGCCACCTGGAGTCGGCGGTACAGCCCACCGTGCCCGCGCTCCTCGACGAGGTGCGGGCCGTCGGACACCCCCGCACCGTGCAGGTCCTGGTCGCGCTCGCCGCCGCCCACCCGGACCCCGCGCTCGCCAAGATCGTGCGCCGCGCCGCCTTCCAGGTGCACACCGGGGGCAGCTGACCGGCCGTCAGACGGCTATGTCCGGGGCGTACGTGCCGAAGCTCCAGATGTTGCCCTCGGCGTCACGGGCCATGTAGTCCCGCGAGCCGTACTCCTGGTCCGTCGGGGGCATCAGGATGTCCGCGCCGTGCTCCACCGCGCGCCGGTGGTGCGCGTCGACGTCGTCCACGGCGACGTACACCCCGCACGGGCCCGCGCCCTTCATCGCCTCGTCGAAGGCGCCGCCCCGGCCCTTGGAACCGAGCATCACCGCGCCGTTGCCCTGCACCAGCTCGGCGTGCAGCACCGAGCCGTTCTCGTCCTCGTACACCGACAGCTCCGTGAAGCCGAACGCCTCCGTGAGCTGCTTGATCGCCGCCTTCGCGTCGGCGTACAGCAGCGTGGGGCAGATGCTCGGACGCCTGCCGTCCATGCCCACCATCGCGATCACTCCTCTCCGGTGTCCTGCTGAGATCCTGGAATCATGGCCGCGCCCAGTCTCGCACCGGCCACTGACAGTGACCCCGGCCCGGTCGCGGGGCGGGGCACGGGCATCACGGCGGCGAACGTCCGCACCGGGAAAAAGCGCTTGCGCCGCCCCGTTAGACTGGGGCCCATGGCCATTCTCCTCGCGCATTAGACGGCGGGAACGTCCTCAGCCGCCCATTCCGCCACCCTCCCGCCCTGGAGTCTGTCCGTGATCTCCGCATCCGGTATCGAGCTGCGCGCCGGTGCGCGCGTCCTCCTCGAGAACGCCACCTTCCGTGTCGCCAAGGGCGACCGCATCGGCCTGGTCGGCCGCAACGGCGCCGGGAAGACCACCCTCACCAAGGTCCTCGCGGGCGAGGGCCTCCCCGCCGGCGGCACCGTCACCCGCTCCGGCCAGGTGGGCTACCTCCCGCAGGATCCCCGCACCGGCGACCTGGACGTGCTGGCCCGCGACCGCGTCCTCTCCGCGCGCGGCCTCGACGCCCTGATCCGCAAGATGCGCGAGAACGAGCAGCGCATCGCCACCGGACAGGGCGCCACCCGTGAGAAGGCCCTCAAGCAGTACGAGCGCCAGGAGACCGAGTTCCTCACCAAGGGCGGGTACGCCGCCGAGGCCGAGGCCGCCACCATCGCCGCCGCCCTCAATCTGCCCGACCGGGTGCTCGGCCAGCCGCTGCACACGCTCTCCGGCGGTCAGCGCCGTCGCATCGAACTGGCCCGCATCCTGTTCTCCGACGCGGACACCCTGCTGCTCGACGAGCCGACGAACCACCTCGACGCCGACTCGATCGTCTGGCTGCGCGACTACCTGAAGACCTACCGCGGCGGCTTCGTCGTCATCTCGCACGACGTCGACCTGGTCGACACGGTCGTCAACAAGGTGTTCTACCTGGACGCCAACCGCGCCACGATCGACATCTACAACATGAGCTGGAAGCTCTACCAGCAGCAGCGCGAGGCCGACGAGAAGCGCCGCAGGCGCGAGCGTGCCAACGCCGAGAAGAAGGCGGCCGCCCTCAACGCGCAGGCGGACAAGATGCGCGCCAAGGCCACCAAGACGGTCGCCGCGCAGAACATGGCCCGCCGCGCCGAGAAGCTGCTGGCGGGCCTGGAGGAGGCCCGCCGGTCCGACAAGGTGGCCAGGCTCCGCTTCCCGGAGCCCGCGCCCTGCGGCAAGACCCCCCTGATGGCCGAGGGGCTGTCGAAGTCGTACGGCTCGCTGGAGATCTTCACCGACGTCGACCTGGCCATCGACAAGGGATCGAGGGTCGTGATCCTCGGCCTCAACGGCGCCGGCAAGACCACCCTGCTGCGCCTGCTCGCGGGCGTCGAGCAGCCGGACACGGGCGCCGTCGTCCCCGGGCACGGTCTCAAGATCGGTTACTACGCCCAGGAGCACGAGACGCTGGACCCCGACCGCACGGTCCTGGAGAACATGCGTTCCGCCGCGCCGGACATGGACCTCGTCGAGGTCCGCAAGGTGCTCGGGTCCTTCCTGTTCTCCGGGGACGACGTCGACAAGCCCGCCGGTGTCCTCTCCGGCGGTGAGAAGACCCGTCTTGCGCTGGCCACCCTCGTCGTGTCGTCCGCGAACGTGCTGCTCCTGGACGAGCCGACGAACAACCTCGACCCGGCGAGCCGCGAGGAGATCCTCGGCGCGCTGCGCACGTACACGGGCGCGGTCGTCCTGGTCACGCACGACGAGGGCGCGGTCGAGGCGCTCCAGCCGGAGCGCATCATCCTGCTGCCGGACGGTGTCGAGGACCTGTGGGGCGCCGGCTACCAGGACCTCGTCGCGCTCGCCTGAGCACGGGCCGACGGCGGTCGGCGCGGAGGCGGAGGCGGTCAGCGCCGTTTGACCGAATGGTTGATCCCCCGCGTATGGATCATTCGGCCGACGCGTGATCCATCATCTGTGTGAGATCTCCTCGTACCCGGGTGTGTCCTGCACGGAATCGGCGGCCGGACCCCGTCGCCCCGGGGGCCCGCCCGCCGCGCGCCGCTGACCTGGCGCTTCCCCGATGAACCCGTTCGGGCGTACCGATGCCACCGGGCGGAATCCCGGATTCCGTTCGTGGGGATGCGCTCCTGTCGTCACAACCATGTCTCACGGACCTTGCCGAATGGGTGGCCATCGCGCCGCCGAGGGGTGATCATGAGGAGACCAGAGCGCACTTCCCATGAGGAGGCACGGGTGGCCGAGACTCTGAAGAAGGGCAGCCGGGTGACCGGCGCCGCGCGCGACAAGCTCGCGGCAGACCTGAAGAAGAAGTACGACTCCGGTGCGAGCATCCGGGCGCTGGCCGAGGAGACCGGCCGCTCGTATGGCTTCGTCCACCGGATGCTCAGCGAGTCGGGCGTCACGCTCCGAGGGCGTGGCGGGGCGACGCGGGGCAAGAAGGCCCCGTCGGCCTGACGCCGGGCGCCCCATCGGCTTCGGTGGTGGCCACCCGGTCGGTCGGTCCCCCAGTGCCTTGAGGGCCCTGGGGGTGCCCCCCTCCGGCCGGGTGGTTACTGTGCAGTCACTTATGGATGTCGTGGCACGGCATCCTCTCTGACCGCACCCATCGGAGGCGCCCCATGGCTTCGCTCGACCCAGTACTCGACACGGACGGCGTACGGCTCACCGTCGACGAGGCGATCGCCACGGTGACGTTGGCCAATCCGGCCAAGCGGAACGTCCAGAGCCCCGCTCTGTGGCGCACGCTCACGGAGGCCGGCCGCGCGCTGCCCGGTTCCGTTCGCGTGGTCGTGCTGCGCGCCGAGGGCAAGTCGTTCTCCGCCGGTCTCGACCGGCAGATGTTCACGCCCGAGGGAATCGAGGGTGAGCCGACCTTCATCGACCTCGCGCGCAGCAGCGACGCCGAGCTGGACGCGACCATCGCCGACTACCAGGAGGCGTTCACCTGGTGGCGGCGCAACGACGTCGTGTCCATCGCCGCCGTGCAGGGGCATGCGGTCGGCGCGGGCTTCCAGCTCGCCCTCGCGTGTGACCTGCGCGTCGTCGCGGACGACGCGCAGTTCGCCATGCGCGAGACCAGCCTGGGCCTCGTGCCGGACCTCACGGGTACGCATCCGCTGGTGGAGCTGGTCGGCTACGCCCGTGCGCTGGAGATCTGCGCGACGGGCCGCTTCGTGACGGCCGAGGAGGCCGTGGCCACGGGACTGGCGAACCTCGCGGTGGCCCGTGAGCAGCTCGACGACGCCGTGCGGGACCTGGCCTCCGCGCTGCTCGCGGCGCCCCGGGACGCGGTGATCGAGACCAAGGCACTGCTGCGCGGGGCGCGGGGGCGGTCCTACGAGGAGCAGCGGGCCGCCGAGCGGGCCGCCCAGGCGCGTCGGCTGCGGGACCTGGCCGGGGTCGGCGAATAGGTTCGAGGGTCCTCCACACGGCGGCCGACGGGCGGCCCGGCCGGGCCCGCCCGGACCGGCCGCCGCGGCCCGTCGGCGGCGGCCGGCCCCCGTCCGGCGGATCCGTCATCCGCAGGACCACCGCCGCGACGGTCGGACCGGGCCGTTCCGTCACCGCGGCTCCGCGGCCCGTCCGCCGTCCGCCGCCCCGGCGCGGGCCTCCCGGGGCCGGGCGCCGCGGCGTTCCTCCACCCTGCCGCATGCCGGGCGCCGCACGGTGGAACCCGCCTTACTGTGGGCGAAGGAGGACGACCGAGAGGGACGTGCGGCGATGACCGAGACGACGGGGCCGAACCGGCCGGAGACGACCTCCGCGGGGGCGACGGAGACGTCGCAGACGCGCATCAGGCCCACCCGGCGGGGCGGGGGCCATCCGGCGACCCGGGGACGGACGACCATCGCCGACGGCGTGGTGGAGAAGATCGCCGGGCTCGCGGCGCGCGAGGTGCTCGGCGTGCATGCGCTGGGCAGCGGTCTCAGCCGCACCTTCGGCGCCGTGCGCGACCGGGTGCCCGGCGGGTCGCGGGCCGCCGCCCGCGGGGTGAAGGCCGAGGTCGGCGAGGTACAGACCGCGCTCGACCTGGAGATCGTCGTCGAGTACGGCGTGTCCATCGCCGACGTCGCCCGCGCCGTGCGCGAGAACGTCGTCGCGTCCGTCGAGCGCATGACCGGACTCGAGGTGGTCGAGGTCAACATCGCGGTCATCGATGTCAAGCTGCCGGAGGAAGAGGAGGAGCCGGAGCCGCGGCTCCAGTAGCCGGACGAGGGGAAGGGTGAGGTGAGGAGCACAGCATGAGCTCGGCCGTGATCGGCATGATCGCCGGAATGGCGCTGGGCTTCGCCGGGTACTTCGGCGGATTCGGCGCCTTCTTGCTGGTGGCCGCCCTCGGCGCCGTCGGCTTCGTCGTCGGCCGCTTCCTGGAGGGGGACCTGGACCTCGGAGACTTCTTCCGTCCCCGCGACGGCAGGCGGCGGTGACCCGTGCCCGGCCCCACCGGTGACCAGCGGCAGGCGGACCGGGCCGGACGGGCGGCGACCGCCGTCGCACCGGCCGAACGAGGCGCCACCCGGATCGCCGACCGGGTCGTCGCGAAGGTCGCGGCGCAGGCGGCACGCGAGGCGCTCGGCCCCCTGCCGCCGGACGCCGCTTCGCCGCACGCCACGGTCGTCGTACGTGCCCCGGCTGTCGGCTCCTTCCGGGCGGGGGAGCCCCCGGCCCGGACGGCGACGGCGGACGTCCGCGTCGTCGTCGAGCTCGGCTACCCCTGCGACATCGGCGGCCGGTGCCGTGCGGTGCGTCGCCGGGTCGCCGAGCGGGTAGGCGCTCTGACGGGGATGGAGGTGCGCGAGGTGGCCGTCCGGGTGGAGCGGCTGCATCTCGCACCGGCACACGGGAGGACGCAATGAGCGAGTCCCAGGGCCAAGAGAGCAGCCAGAGGCTCCCGGTTCTCGAGAAGACCACGGACGGCGGACCCGGGCAGCTCTCGTCGGCGGCGGACTACGGGCCGGCTCCCGGGGCGGACGGCGGGGGCCGCCGGTTCTGGTCCGCGCGGCGGGTTCCCGCGGGTGTCCTCGCGGTGCTCGTCCTGATCGCGGCCGGCCTCACCCTGTACGACGTCGCGGCCGTCCGCGCCCACCGGCCCGCCATGCGCTGGCGCCCGGCCCTCGCCCACCGGCTGGCCGAGCTTCCGCTCGACGACACCCGGGTGCTCGTCGTGGCCGGTGCGGCGGTGGCCCTCGGCCTGTGGCTGCTGGTGCTCGCCACGGCGCCGGGACTGCGGGGCGTGCTGCGGATGCGCCCGGCGCCCGCGGACGTAAGGGCGGGGCTGCACCGCGAGGCCGCCGCCCTGGTGCTGCGCGACCGGGCCATGGAGGTCTCCGGGGTGCGGTCCGTGCGGGTCCGTCTGGGGCGCACCCGCACGGACGTGCGGGCGGTGTCGCACTTCCGGGAGCTCGACGACGTACGCGCGGACCTGGACGCCGTGCTCGCCGACGCCGTACGGGGCCTGGGGCTCGCCCGGCCGCCCGCGCTGTCGGTGCATGTGCGGCGGCCCGGGCGGAGGGGGTGAGCGTGATGCTGCGGATCGTCAACCGGGTCCTGATCGGGCTGGCCGGAGGGGTCCTGCTCCTCCTCGGCGGCTCGGTGCTCGCCGTCGGCCTGGGCGCCCCACCGCCCTCGTGGTGGATCCACCGGGGCCCGCACGACGTCCTGCTGAGCGACACCGAACGCACCCGGTGGCGGGAGCAGGGCTGGTGGTGGCCGGCGGTCCTCGCCGGGCTCGCCGTCCTCGTCCTGCTCGCGCTGTGGTGGCTGGCGGCGGTGCTGCGCCGGCACCGGCTCACGGAGGTCCTGGTCGACACCGGCGACGGCGAGGGCGCCCTGCTGCGCGGCCGGGCCCTGGAGGACGTGATCGCCGGCGAGGCGGGGCGGCTGGACGGCGTCGAGCGGGCGCAGGTCCTGCTGACGGGTCGCCGCAGCGCACCCGAGGCGAGGGTGCGGCTCCTGCTGGAACCGCACGTGGACCCCGGCGACGCGCTGCACCGCCTGACCACCGAGGCGCTCGCCCACGCCCGCGACTCCGCCGGGCTCGCGGCGCTGCCCGCGGAGGTGAGGTTGCGCGCGGTGCGGCACCGGCCGGAACGAGTGAGCTGACGACCGGGGCACCGGCCCGCGCCGCCGGTGCCCGTACGCGGTGGGTGTCCCGCTGTCAGAAGCCGTGCCGGGCGCCGCCGTCCACGGGCAGCATGACGCCCGTCAGGTACGACGCCGCGGGGGACAGCAGGAACGCGGCCGTGCGGCCGAACTCCTCCGGGGTGCCGTAGCGGCGCAGCGGGATGCGGGCCTCGCCGGCCACGCGCGTCGCCTCCGGATCGGCGGAGAGGCCGTCCAGCTCACGGATCCGGTCGGTGTCGATGCGGCCGGGCAGCAGCCCGACGACGCGGATGCCGCGCGGACCCAGCTCGCCCGCGAGGGACTTGGCGAAGCCCGCGAGCCCGGGACGCAGGCCGTTGGAGATGGTCAGCCCCGGGATCGGCTCGTGCACCGAGCTGGACAGCACCAGGCCGATGACACCGCCCGCGGTCAGTTCGGCGGCGGCCGCGCGGGCCAGCCGCACCGCGCCGAGGAACACGGACTCGAACGCGGCCGTCCACTGCTCGTCCGTGTTGTCGGCGACATGGCCGGGCGGCGGCCCTCCGACACTGATCAGGACGCCGTCGAAACCGCCGAAGTGCTCCCGCGCCGTGGCGATGAGCCGGGCCGGTGCCCCGGGGTCGGCGTTGTCGGCGAGCACGCCCACCGCGTCGGCGCCCAGGCCGGCCGCGGCCTCGGCGGCCCGCTTCTCGTCGCGGCCCGTGACGACCACCTTCGCACCCTCGGCGACGAGTTCCCGTGCCGCCGCGTTGCCCAGCCCGCGCGTGGCGCCGGTGACGACGTACACACGGTCCTTCAGTCCAAGATCCATGGCCTTATCCTGCCGTCCCGCTCCCGAAAAGGTCGAGGGCGCTGGCCACCAGGCCGAGATGGCTGAACGCCTGCGGGAAGTTGCCGAGCAGGCGGCCGGCGGCCGGGTCGTACTCCTCGGCGAGCAGACCGACGTCGTTGCCGAGTCCCACCAGCCGTTCGAACAGCTCGCGGGCCTCGTCCGTGCGGCCGGTGAGGTGCAGGGCGTCGGCGAGCCAGAACGAGCACACGATGAAGGCGCCCTCCCGCCCGGGCAGCGAGTCCACGGGGCCGTCCGTGGAGTACCGGCGCAGGAGGCCGTCGCAGGTCAGTTCCGCCCGCACCGCGTCGATGGTCCCGGTCACCCGGGGGTCGTCCGGCGGCAGGAAGCCGACGCGGGGGATCAGCAGCAGCGCGGCGTCGAGCGCGCGGGAGCCGTAGTACTGCGTGAACGTGTTCCGCTCGGGGTCGAAGCCGCGCTCGCACACCTCCCGGTGGACCTGGTCGCGCATGGCCCGCCATCGCTCCGGATCGCCTTCGAGCCGCGGGTTCTCCTCCAGGGCGCGGACGGCGCGGTCGGCGGCCACCCAGGCCATCACCTTCGAGTACACGAAGTGGCGGCGAGTGCCGCGCACCTCCCACACCCCCTCGTCCGGCTGCCGCCAGACCGACCGCAGGTACTCCATCAGCGCGCACTGCACCTGCCACATGTGCGGTTTGACCAGCAGCCCCGAACTCCGGGCCAGCGAGAGCGAGTCGATGACCTCGCCGTACACGTCCAGCTGCATCTGCCGCACCGCCTCGTTGCCGACCCGGACCGGTGCCGAACCCCGGAAACCGGGCAGCCAGGCCAGTTCGTACTCGGGCAGCCGCCGTTCGCCCGACAGGCCGTACATGACCTGAAGGTCCGCCGGGTCGCCGGCGACCGCGCGCAGCAGCCAGTCGCGCCATGCCTCCGCCTCCTCGTGGTAGCCCGCCGCCAGCAGCGCCTTCAGGGTGAGCGTCGAGTCGCGCAGCCAGCTGTAGCGGTAGTCCCAGTTGCGCACGCCGCCCAGCACCTCGGGGAGCGAGGTGGTGGGGGCGGCGACAATGCCTCCGGTGGGCGCGTAGGTGAGGGCCTTGAGGACGATCAGGGAGCGCATGACGGCGTCCCGGTGCGGGCCCCGGTAACGGCACTGCGCCGCCCAGGCCTGCCAGTCCGCGACGCTGCTGTCCAGCGCCTCCGACGGATCGATGAAGGGCGGATGCGGTTCGTGCGAGGGATGCCAGGTGAGGACGAACGCGATCTTCTCGCCCTTTTCGACCGTGAACTCGGAGTGGGTGACGAAGTCCTTGCCCCAGGTGCGCACCTGGGGCAGGCTGCGCAGCCATACCGAGTCGGGACCCGCGACGGCCACGTGGTGGCCCTCGGCGCGGCGCATCCACGGCACGATCGAGCCGTAGTCGAACCGCAGCCGGATGCTGCCGCGCAGGGTGACGCGGCCGTCGAGGCCCTCGACGACGCGCACGAGGTCGGGGGCGCGGTCACGCTGCGGCATGAAGTCGGTGAGGCGGACCCTGCCGTCCGGGGTGTCCCATTCGGAGTCCAGGACGAGGGTGTCGGGGCGGTAGGCGCGGCGGGTGCACGCGCCGGCGCCGTCGGGCGCGATCCTCCAGTGGCCGTGGTCCTCGGTGCCGAGCAGCCGGGCGAAGCAGGCGGCCGAGTCGAAGCGGGGCAGGCACAGCCAGTCGATCGAGCCGTCACGGCCGACCAGCGCGGCCGTCTGCTCGTCGCCGATGAGCGCGTAGTCCTCGATGCACGGGTGCACGGGGTGCGGGTTCCCGGCGAGGCGCGGGCCGAACCGGGCGCGAGGCGGCGGTGGCCCGGTCGGCGTACCTGCCGGGTCAGGCCGTGGTCGGTCGGCGTACCTGCCGGGTCAGGCCGTGGTCGGTCGGCGTACCTCCCGGGTCAGGCCGTGGTCGGTCGGCGTACCTCCCGGGTCAGGCCGTGGTCGGTCGGCGTACCCCCCGGGTCAGGCCGTGGCCCGGTCGGCGCACTTCCGGTCAGGTCGTGGTCCGCCCGGGTGCCCAGGGCGCGCCGGTGCCGCCGCCGGCGCGGGAGAAGATCACCCCGGGGTCCGCGGGGGCCCGGTTGAGGACCCACAGGCCGATCAGCACGGCCAGGGTGAAGACGACCGTGACGAGCACGGCGAGGACGAGCCGGCGCCGGCGTTCGCGGCGCAGCCACTCGCCGCGTGCCGTGCGATAGGCGTCGGGGGCGGCCCGCACCCCGTCCGCCAGTGCGGCGAGGGCCTCGCGCAGTTCCCGCTCGGTCCGGTCCGGGCTGGTGTCGTTCATCGCCGGGCCTCCATCGCCTGGGTCAGGGCGGCGATGCCGCGCGCCGTGTGAGTCTTGACGGAGCCGCAGGAGATCCCCATCGCCGCAGCGATCTGACGTTCCTTCAGTCCGAGCCAGTGCCGCAGCACGAGTGCCTCCCGCTGGCGGGCCGGCAGTTGCTGGAGCGCGTCGATCAGCACGCGCTGGTCGTCGCGGAGGAGTGCGGTGCTCTCGGCCGAGGCGACGATGTCGTCGGCCGGGGTCTCGAGGTGTTCGAGGTGCTCGACGTGCTTGCGTGCGACCTGGAGATGGCGTATCCGCATGCGGGTCAGATTGCAGACGGTGGAGCGCAGATACGCCTCCGCCGCCTCCGTGTCCCGCAGCCGCCGCCACCTCCGGTAGATCTGGTAGTACGCCTCGGCGACCACGTTCTCCGGGTCGTCCGCGCCGAGCAGCACCGCGAGCCGCAGCATCGAGGCGTAGTGCAGCTCGAACAGCCGGGCCAGGGCGGCCTCGCGTTCCAGCTCCGCCGGGTCGCCGACCGCGGGGGCGAGGGGCGCGGCGGCGCCGACGGGCTGCGGGAGGAGCGGTTCCTGCGGCAGCGTGGCGGGCGGGCTGGGTCTGCGTCTCACGGGTTGTTCGCTCCGGTCTCGGGGCGCCGCCTGACGGTCAGGCGCGACGGTAGGTCGGTCGCGTCGGCGCCGCGCGGGACGCCGAGGCGTTCGAGGGCCGCGGTCCCGGCCACGGCGACGGTCAGGTTCAGGAGCAGGGCCGCGAGCCCCGCGTAGATCTCCAGGGGCGGCTGTGCGGCGCCGAGGGGCACGATCGACGAGAACCCCTCCCGCACCACCAGGAACGTGCCGGCCGCCATGCCCGCGCCCCACCCGGCGAGCAGCGCCCGCGGGTGCAGCCGTCGGGTGAACAGCCCCACGGCCACCGCCGGGAAGATCTGCAGGATCCAGACCCCGCCGAGCAGCTGGAGGTTGATGGCGTCCTGGTCGCGCAGCCCGAACACGAACGCCACCGCCCCCACCTTCGCGGTGAGGGACACCGCCTTGGCGATGCGCACCTGCCGCTTGGGCGTGGCGGTCGGGTGGACGTACTCGACGTACACGTTCCGGACGAAGCTCGTGGCGGCGGCGATGGACATCACGGCCGCCGGCACCAGCGCCCCCACGGTGATCGCGCCGAACACCAGCCCGGCCAGCGGCCCCGGCATCAGCCGGTCGACCAGCATGGGCACGGCGGCCTCGGCCCCGCCCTTCGGGGCCCTGACTCCGGTCGCGAGGGCCGCGACGCCGAGGAAGCCGAAGAGCGCGAGCAGCCCGGTCCAGGCGGGAAGCGCCACACAGACCTTGCGCAGGGTGCGCGGGCCGTCGGCGGCGAACGCGGCGGTGAGCACGTGCGGGTACATCAGCAGCGCCAGCGCGGAGCCGAGGGCGAGGGTGGCGTAGGCCGGCTGCTGGGCGGGGGAGAGGAGCAGCGGGGAGTGCGCGGCGTCCGTCCCGCCGAGCCGCCGTGCCGCGCCGTCGAAGACCGGACCGGGGCCGCCGAGCCGGTGCAGGACCAGCCAGCAGACGGCGGTGAGGGAGACGAACACGGCCACCGCCTTGAGCGCGGAGATGACGGTGGGCGCCCGCAGCCCGTGCCGGTAGGTCGCCACCGCGAGCCCCGCGAAGAGCGCCACCATCACCAGGTCGCCGGTCGCGCCCCGCGGGTACACGCCGCCGGCCGTCAGCACCGCGCGGATGCCGAGCAGCTGCAGGGCCAGATAGGGCATCGTGGCGAGGATCCCGGTCAGCGCGACCACCAGGGCCAGGGGCGGCGACCCGTACCGGCCGCGCACGAAGTCGGCGGCGGTGACGTAGCCGTGCCGGCGGGCCACCGACCACAGACGGGACAGCAGGACGAAGGCGAGCGGGCAGACGATCACCGTGTACGGCACCGCGAAGAAGGCCGGCGCGCCGGTGCCGTAGGCGAGTCCGGGGACGGCGGCGAACGTGTACGCGGTGAAGACCGTGCCGCCGAGCAGCAGCCAGGTCCACACGGGGCCGAGGCTCCGGTCGGCGAGGGCCCAGCCTTCCAGGGAGGGCAGCCGGTCGTTCGGGCGCAGCCGGCGCGCGGTGACGGCGAGCAGCGACGCTCCGCCGATCACGGCGAGGAACGTCGCGGTCATGGCGCTGTCGGCCATGGGTCACCGTCCTTGGTGTGCCTGTGCCCTCAGGGGGGAGTTGCGCGAGCGGCCGGTTCGGAGGACCGAAAACGGCGCGAAATCTGCTGGAAATCCGCCGTCCACCATTTCCGGCGGGTGCGCAACTCTTGCACAGACCGGCAGCGGAGCGGGAG
Source organism: Streptomyces sp. NPDC007264 (assembly GCF_042869095.1). Classification (NCBI taxonomy): domain Bacteria; kingdom Bacillati; phylum Actinomycetota; class Actinomycetes; order Kitasatosporales; family Streptomycetaceae; genus Streptomyces; species Streptomyces sp. NPDC007264. The sequence goes on along the minus strand of NZ_JBIAFD010000006.1, from coordinate 69,983 downwards.
AGGAGCCCAGGTCATGGCAGGGACCGGCGAACGCCGGGCACGGCGCGTCGCGACCGCCGTCCTCCTCCTCGCGCCCGCCGAGGGCCTCCCACCGGCCCGGCACCGGCGGGGCCGCCGAGGCGGCCCCTGATCCCTGCCGCGCGCCCCGCTGCCCCACCCCTGTGACCGTGTCACCCGCCGACCGAGGAGTCGTCATGTCTACATCAGTCATGCCCGGATCCGGGCACTCCGGCCCCGAGAGTCCGCCCCCGGGGCGGTCCCGCACGTCCCCCCGGGCGATCCTCGGGTGGGCCGCCGTCTCGCTGGTCGGGGCGGGTGCCTGGGGAGTCCTCGCGCTGGCCCGCGGCGAGCGGGTCTCCGCGGTCTGGCTGGTGGTCGCGGCGCTCGGTTCGTACGCCATCGCCTACCGCTTCTACGCCCGGTTCATCGCGCGCCGCGTGCTGAAGCCGGACGACCGCCGCGCCACCCCCGCCGAGCGGCTGGAGGACGGCGTCGACTTCCAGCCGACCGACCGCCGGGTGCTGCTCGGCCACCACTTCGCGGCGATCGCCGGCGCCGGGCCGCTGGTCGGGCCCGTGCTCGCGGCCCAGATGGGATACCTGCCCGGCACCCTCTGGATCGTGGCCGGAGTGATCTTCGCCGGTGCCGTGCAGGACATGGTGGTGCTGTTCCTGTCCATGCGGCGCGACGGCAGGTCGCTCGGCCAGATGGCCTGCGACGAGATCGGCCGGGTGGGCGGTGCGGCCGCGCTGATCGCCGTGTTCGCCATCATGATCATCCTGCTGGGCGTGCTGGCCCTGGTCGTGGTCAACGCCCTCGCACACTCGCCCTGGGGCACCTTCTCCGTCGCCATGACCGTCCCCATCGCGCTGTTCATGGGCTTCTGGCTGCACGTCATCCGTCCGGGCCGGGTCGTCGAGACCAGCGTCATCGGGGTGGCGCTGCTGCTGCTCGCGATCGTCGGGGGCAGCTGGATCCAGGACTCCTCGGTGGCCGGCGCGTTCACCCTGAGCCCGACGACCCTGGTGTTCTGCCTGGCCGGATACGGTTTCGTCGCCTCCGTGCTGCCGGTGTGGATGCTGCTCGCGCCCCGCGACTACCTCTCCACCTTCATGAAGATGGGCACCATCGGGCTGCTCGCGATCGGCGTCGTGGCCGCCGCGCCCGTGCTGCGCCAGGACGCGGTCAGCCACTTCGCCACCTCGGGCACCGGACCCGTCTTCGCCGGCTCCCTGTTCCCGTTCCTCTTCATCACGATCGCGTGCGGCGCCCTCTCCGGCTTCCACGCCCTGGTCGCCTCCGGCACGACTCCGAAGCTGATCCAGAAGGAGTCCCAGGTCCGGCTGATCGGCTACGGCGCGATGCTCATGGAGTCGTTCGTGGCGATCATGGCGCTGATCGCCGCGGCCACCCTCGAACCGGGCCTGTACTACGCGATGAACGCACCCGCCGGGCTGCTCGGCGCGACGGCCGAGTCGGCCTCGCACGCGGTGGCGGGCCTCGGCTTCACCATCACGCCCGACCAGCTGACGCAGGCGACCGAGGCCGTCGAGGAACAGACGCTGATCGCCCGCACGGGCGGGGCGCCGACCCTCGCCGTCGGCATGTCGGAGATCTTCTCCGGAGTCTTCGGCGGCAGCGGGATGAAGGCGTTCTGGTACCACTTCGCCATCATGTTCGAGGCGCTGTTCATTCTGACGACGGTCGACGCGGGCACCCGCGTGGGACGCTTCATGCTCCAGGACATGCTCGGCAACGTCTGGAAGCCGATCGGCCGGGTCAACTGGAAGCCGGGCAGCTGGCTGTGCAGCGGTCTCGTCGTGGCCGCCTGGGGCTACTTCCTCCACACCGGAGCCACCGACCCGCTCGGCGGGATCAACCAGCTCTTCCCGCTCTTCGGCATCGCCAACCAGCTGCTGGCCGCGATCGCCCTCGCCGTGTGCACCACCGTCCTCGTCAAGTCCGGACGGCTGCGCTGGGCCTGGGTCACCGGCATCCCGCTGGCCTGGGTGGTCGCGATCACCTTCACCGCCGGCTGGCAGAAGATCTTCTCCGACGACCCGAAGATCGGCTTCTTCGCCCAGCGTGCGCGGTACGTCGACGGCATCCACACCGGCACGGTCCTGCCGCCCGCCAAGACGCTCGACGACATGCACACCGTGGTCACCAACTCCACGGTCGACGGCGTGCTGATCGCGCTGTTCCTGCTGCTGGTCGCCGTCGTGATCGGCAACGCGGCGGTGGTGTGCGTCCGCGCCCTGCGCTCCCCGGTGCCGCCGCCGACCACCGAGGCGCCGTACGTCGAGTCCCGCATCGACGTGCCCGAGCAGGCCGGCGACCCGCTGGTGGGGGCACCCTCGTGAGCGCCCGGACCTGGGCACGGGCGGTGCGCTGGTACCTGCGCGAGCTGACCGGGGAGGCGGAGTACGACCGCTATTGCGCGCACCACCGGCGCCGCCATCCGCACGCGCCGGTGCCGACCCGCCGCGAGTACGAGGTGCTGCGCACACGGCACCGGGAGACCCATCCGCAGAGCCGCTGCTGCTGACGCCCGCGGTGGCCGGTGCCAGTGCCCCAACAGGCAATGTTCGCCCCGTCGCGGCGTCCGGCACGCTCCCCCGCTCTCGGCTCCGCTCGAGCGGGGGGACCCCCACGACGCCGCTCCTTGACGGGCAAACATTGCCTGCCGGGGCACTAGCCGGCGGTGTTCACGCCGTGGCCGGTGCCGGCTCCCCGCTCGGACGCTTCGTCGCCGCGGAGCGGTCGCGGGCCTCCCGGCGGGCCAGGGCGGCCCAGCCGATCGGAACGCCCGCCGTGAACAGCCACCACTGGATGGCGTAGGCCAGATGCGGCCCGATGTCGCCGTGTTCGGGGTCGGGCAGCAGCTGGGGGCTGCCGCCCTCGGGGGCGGGCGAGGTCAGCTCGACGTAGCCGCCGAGGACCCGCCTGCCGCCGAGACGCCCGGCCTGCTGCCTGCTGTCGATCAGCATGACCTGGCGGTCCGGCAGGCCCCGCACGTTCTTGATGCCGCTGTCCGCGGTCGTCTCGTCCGGCATCAGCCGGCCCGTGATGGTGACCTCGCCGGTCGCCGGCGCCGGGATCCGGGGGAACGCGGTCTGCGTGGCGTCCGCGGGGACCCAGCCCCGGTTGACCACGAGGACCTTGCCGTCGTCGAGGACGAAGGGGGTCAGGACGTGATAGCCGACCTCGCCGTCGGCGTTGGTGCGGCGGCGCACCACGACCTCGTGCGTGGTGTCGAAGGTGCCCCTCGCCGTCACCCGCCGGTACAGGTCCCGGTGCGGGACCCGCGCCCCGGGGGAGGTGAGCGACTCCGCGGGCACCGGCTTCGCCGCGAGCGAGTCGGCGATCACCTTGTTCAGCGCGACCCTGTGCTCATGGCGGTGCAGCTGCCAGAAGCCTAGCTCGATCATCGTCGGGATGAGGGCGAGGGCGACAAGGGTGAGGATCACCCACTGCCGGGACAACAGGAAGCGGTACACCCCACGACCGTACATCTCGGGACGTGGGGCACCGGCACGGGGGCTCTTCACGCGTGGTCGACGATGCCCGCCTTTCCCTCGGCGCGGGAGCAGTGCGCCCCGCAGTAGAAGTGGCCGTCGACCTCCACACCCTGCCCGATGATCTGCACGCGACAGTGTTCGCAGATGGGGGCCATCCGGTGGATGGCACAGGAGAAGCAGTCGAAGACGTGCACCGCGCCCTGCGCGTGCACCTCGAAGGTCATTCCGTAGTCATTGCCACATACTTCGCATCTCGCCATGCGCCACAGGGTGGGCCGTCGGCGCGGCGCGGGCGAGCGGGCGCCGGGCGAGTCGCACGGCAATCACCCGTACGTCGGTCAACCGCCGTCCCTCACTCCTTCGTGGCGGGTGTCGCGTCGCCCGCCGCGGGCTCGACGTCGCGCAGCAGCTGCCCGAACGCCGCCTCGTCCACCACCGGCGTCCCGTACGCCCGTGCCTTGACCACCTTGGAGGTGCCCGAGTCCGGATCGTTGGTGACGAGAAGGCTGGTCAGCCGGGACAGGCTCGTCGCGACGTGCAGCCCGGCCTCGACGGCCCGGTCCTCCAGCAGCTCGCGGTCGACGGACGTGTCGCCGGAGAAGGCGACCCGCATGCCCTGCTTGAGGCGCTTGCCGGCCTCGTACCGCCCCGGGTTGGGGTACGGGCAGGCGGGCCGCTTGCGGGAGGGGCGCCAACTGCCCGGGGAGTGCCCCCGGGAGGACTGCCGGCCGATCGTCGGGGAGGCGGACCACTCGACCAGCGGGCGGCACTCAAGGAGGGGCAGCCGCAGGCCCCCGCTCGCCGCGGCGTGCAGACTCGGCCGGAAGGCCTCGGCCAGCACGCGTGCGTCGTCCAGGGCGTGGTGCGCCCGCCGTTGGACCACGCCGAAGTGCGCGGCCAGTGTCTCCAGCTTGTGGTTGGCCAGCGGCAGGCCCAGCTCCTTGGAGAGCGCGATGGTGCACAGCCGCCGGCGGACCGGCGCCTCGCTCTGCGCGCGGGCGTACTCCCGGGCGATCATCGACCAGTCGAAGACCGCGTTGTGCGCGACGAGGACGCGGCCGTCGAGCCGGGCGGCGAACTCTTCGGCGATGTCCCGGAAGAGCGGCGCCCCCTCCAGCACCTCGCTCGTCAGGCCGTGGATCCACACGGGCCCCGGGTCGCGCTCCGGGTTGACCAGGGTGTACCAGTGGTCCTCGACCTCGCCGCGGGCGTCGAGCCGGTAGACGGCGGCCGAGACGATCCGGTCGTCCCGGGCCAGGCCGGTGGTCTCCACGTCGACGACCGCGTACCCCTCCGGGTACGCGGCCGGCCAGGCGGCGGGGGCCGCTGCGGTCGTACGGTCTTCGAGCATGGTCACTGAGGATACGGGCCCCGTCTGACACTCCCGCGCGCACCCGCGCCCGGGCGCCGGCCCGCGTCGCTCGCGCACGGGGCGCCCGCAACCGGGTCGCGAGCCGGAGGAGTTCAGCGCCCGCCCGGACGCCGCCGCGTCCGTTCCCTGTCCGGGACGGGCGCCCGCGGGGCTTTCGGGAACTCCGTCCGCCCGTCGTCCGCCGGTCGTCCGCCGGGCCCGTCCGCGGACGCCAGCAGGGAGCGCGTCAGCGCCTCCACGGAGGTGACGAACAGCCGTTCCGGGTCCGGCGGACCGGCCAGCGCGCGGGCCAGCACGGGGTCGTCCCCGGCGGACGCGGCGCTCCACAGTTCCTGCTCGCCGGGGTGCTGCGCGGGGGCGCGTTCGCGGTTCCGCTCGACCAGGACGTGACCGACGACCTGGAACTGCACCGCCCGTACGAGGTCGGCGGCCCCGGCGCCGCGCAGCCCGGCCGCGTGCGCCTCGCGCACCAGGGCCTGCTGGGCGGGCAGGAACATCCGCTCCGTCAGGCCGCGGCCGTGGACCAGCGCGATCAGGTGGGGACGGTCGAGCAGTCGCCGGCGCAGGGCGCGTGCGACGGAGACGATCCGCTCTGCGGGCGTGCGCCCCGAGGACCGGATCTCGCCGAGGTCGGCGACCGTACGCTCGACCAGCGCGTCCAGCAGGGACTCGCGGTTGCCGACGTGCCAGTAGATCGACGTGACGGCGGTACCCAGCCGGGCCGCGAGCCCGCGCATGGTGAGCGCGTCCGGACCGTCCCGCTCCACCAGGTCCGCGGCGGCGGCCAGGACCTCGTCCCGGGTGAGTGCCGCTCTCGCCATGATCCCCCCAAGGTCCGCCCGTGCAGCCCTGTTTACCCGGCACGAGGACTGCTGTAACTGTGTTACAGGTGACGGCCCATCAGAAGAAGGGCGGTACGACATGGCACGAGTGCGCTACGGCCCCCGCACGGAGGCGGAGATCGCCGCGGCACGCACCGCACACGCGAAGCTCCCCGACATCTGGTCCACCGGTGTGGTGGCCGTCTGGGAGAGCGATCCGGACGCGGTCGCGGCGGTGCTGCCACCCCCGCTCGAACCCACCGGGCGCCCCCTGGCGCGGGTGAACATCAGCACGGTCGAGCTGCCGGGACACCCACTGGGCGCGGGCTCCTTCGCGGTCGCCGCGGCGCACGGCGGCGTCGAGGGCTGGTACCCGCTCGTCATGCCGATGACCCATGAGCGGGCCCTGACCGGCGGCCGCGAGGTCTTCGGGGAGCCGAAGAAGCTCGGCGAGGTGACCGTCGAGCGCGACGGCCCCGTCGTCCGCGCCTCGCTGGCCCGCCACGGCGTCGCGTTCGTGGAGGTGCGCGGCACGGTGAGCGGTGACCTGCCGCTGCCCGAACCCCGCCCGAAGACCGACTTCTACTTCAAGTTCCTCCCGGCGGTGGACGGTTCGGGCTTCGACGCCGACCCCGTCCTCGTGCACTGCGTACGCCGCGAGACGGTGCGCAGACTGGAGCGGATCGCCGGCGACGTCGTCCTGCGGGAGTCGGCGTACGACCCCGTCGCGGACCTCCCCGTGCGCCGCCTGGTCGAGATCACCATCGGCGAGAAGACCAGCGACCAGCGCGGCACGGTCGTCGAACGGGTCAGCGCCGAGGCCCTGCTGCCCTACGTCCACCAGCGCTACGACGACCCGCAGCAGGTCCTCGACGGACCGCCCGAGGGGAGCGTGTGATGGAACTGAGCGCCGGACAGGTCGCCGTCGTCACCGGCGCGGCGAGCGGCATCGGGCTCGCGATGGCGCGGCGGTTCGCCGCCGAGGGGCTGCGGGTCGTCCTCGCGGACGTGGAGGAGGGCGCCCTGGAGAAGGCGGCGTCCCTGCTGCGCGGGGAGGGTGGCGCCGTGCACGCGCGCGTGGTCGACGTCGGGGAGCGCGCCGAGGTGCTGGCCCTCGCCGACGACGTCTACGAGCGGTTCGGGGCCGTCCATGTGCTCTGCAACAACGCGGGCGTCGGCTCGGGCGCGGAGGGCCGCATGTGGGAGCACGACCCGAACGACTGGGCGTGGGCCTTCGCGGTCAACGTGTGGGGCGTCTTCCACGGCGTCCAGGCGTTCGTCCCGCGGATGATCGCGGGCGGCGAGCCCGGCCACGTGGTCAACACCTCGTCGGGCGACGGCGGCATCGCGCCGCTGCCCACCGCCTCCGTGTACGCCGTCACCAAGGCGGCCGTCGTGACGATGACCGAGTCCCTGTACGCGCACCTGAGGGCCGAGCACGCGCGCGTGGGCGCCTCCGTGCTCTTCCCGGGCCCGCACATGCTGCGCACCGGACTGTGGGAGTCGCACCGCAACCGGCCCGACCGGTACGCCAAACGCGCGCCCCGCAGGACCCCCTACCGCAGCCTCGCCCAGTGGGAGGCCGCCATGAGGGCGGCGGGACGTGAGGTGCGGTTCACCCCGGTCGAGGAGGTCGCCGGGCTGGTGGTGGACGGCATCCGCGCGGACCGCTTCTGGCTGCTGCCCGACAGCGAGCACAGCGACGCACAGATCCGGGCGCGGGCGCGCTCCATGCTCGACCGCGCGAACCCGTCGTACCTCGAACGCTTCGTCCTGGACTGACAGGGGGCAGCCGTGACCGACCACGACCCGTACCTGATCATCTCCTCCGACTGCCACGCCGGGCTGCCCACCGAGGAGTACCGGCCCTATCTGGAGCGCCGTTTCCACCGGGACTTCGACGAGTTCCTCGCGGGGCGCGACCGCCGCCGCGAGGAGATGACCCGGCTCGGCATCCGCAACGAGACGTTCGCCGCCCGGTGGTTCCAGGACAACGAGGAGGGCCTGCGCGGAGGATGGGACACCGCGCAGCGCCTGAAGGAACTGGACGGCGACGGCGTGGCCGCCGAGGTGGTCTTCCCCGACGCCGACGCGGTGGACAGCCGGACGGCCGCGCCCTTCGGCGTGGGCCTCGGCCTCTCCGGCGACCAGGACCCCGAGCTGGGCATGGCGGGCGCGCAGGCGCACAACCGCTGGCTCGCGGACTTCGTGTCCGAGCACCCCGAGCGGCACTGCGGGGTGGCCCTGCTGCCCGTCACGGCGGAGACCGGCCGCGTCGTCGCGGAGGTGCGCCGAGCCAAGGAGTCCGGCCTGGGGGCGCTGTTGATCCCCGCCATGTGGGCCGGCAAGGAGCCCTACCACGACCGCCGTTACGACCCGGTGTGGGCGGCGGCGGCCGAGTGCGGGATGCCGGTCCTCACCCACTCGGGGGCCGCGCCGCGGGACGAGTACGGCGACCACCTGGGCATCTACGTCTCCGAAGTCACCTGGTGGCCGGCGCGCCCGCTCTGGTTCCTGCTGTGGTCGGGGGTCTTCGAACGGCACCCGGGGCTGAGGTTCGGCGTCGCGGAGTCGGGCTGCTGGTGGCTGCCGAACCTGCTCTGGTTCATGGACCGCCTCTATCTGGGCGCGCACGGCGGCAAGAAGCTCTCGCCCTTCGCCGAGCTGAAGCGGCCGCCCCACGAGTACCTGGACCGCCAGGTCTTCGTCTGCGCGACCAACACCAAACGGCGCGAACTGGCCCAGCGGTACGAGATCGGCGTGGACAACATCCTCTGGGGCAGCGACTTCCCGCACCCCGAGGGCACCTGGCCCGACACGCGCGGGTGGCTGCGGCGCACCTTCCACGACATCCCGGTGGGCGAGACGCGCCGCATGCTCGGACTGGCGGCGGCGGAGGTCTTCGGCTTCGACGTGGCGCGGCTGACCCCGCTGGCCCGGCGCATCGGCCCCACCCCCGCGGACCTCGGCCAGAGCGACGACCAGGCGGCCGTGGAGGCGTCGTGGGCCCGCTCGCGCGAGGTGGGCCGCCACTGGCTCACCGGCGAGGACTTCCCGGCCCTGGGAGCGACCCCGTGAGCGAGCGGTACACCGTGATCTCCGCGGACTGCCACGCGGGCGCGGACCTCCTGGACTACCGGCCCTATCTGGAGTCGCGGTACCACGACGACTTCGACGCGTGGGCGGCCTCGTACGTCAACCCGTACGAGGACCTGCTCGCCGACTCCGCCGACCGGAACTGGAACTCGGACCGGCGGCTCGCGGAACTGGCGGCGGACGGGATCGTCGCGGAGGTCGTCTTCCCGAACACGATCCCGCCGTTCTTCCCGTCCGGCTCGCTGACCGCCCCGACGCCCACGCGGGAGGAGTTCGAGCGACGCTGGGCGGGCCTGCGGGCGCACAACCGCTGGCTGGCGGACTTCTGTTCGGCGGCCCCCGGCCGCCGGGCGGGCGTCTTCCAGATCCTCCTCAACGACGTCGGGGAGGCGGTGCGGGAGATCCGGTGGGCGGTGGCGGCGGGCCTGCGCGGCGGCCTGCTGCTCCCCGGCACGCCGCCGGGGTCGGGTCTGCCCGAGCTCCACTCGCCGGTCTACGACCCGATCTGGGCGGTGTGCGCGGAACTGGACGTCCCCGTCAACCACCACGCGGGGTCGGCGTCGCCGCCCCTGGGGGACGAACCGGCCGCACGGGCGGTCTTCATGGTCGAGACGACGTGGTTCTCCCACCGCGCCCTGTGGCACCTGGTCTTCGGCGGGGCCTTCCACCGCCATCCCGGGCTGAAACTGGTGCTGACCGAGCAGGGCTCGGGCTGGATCCCCGGAGTGCTCGACATGCTGGACTACTACCACGGCCGGCTGGTGGCGGCGGGCGCGGGGGCGTCGACGGCGGAGTCGAAGTTCGGCGCGGGCCTGGCGGCGTCCATGGGCAGGGGCCCGTCGGAGGTGTGGCGCTCCAACTGCTTCGTCGGCGCGAGCTTCATGCGCCCGCACGAGGTGCCGCTGCGGGACCGCATCGGCCTCGACAAGATCATGTGGGGGAGCGACTACCCGCACGACGAAGGCACCCACCCGTACACGCGGGAGGCCCTCAGAGCCGCGTACGCCGGCGTGCCGCGCGAGGAGGTGGCGGCGATGGTCGGCGGCAACGCGGCCCGGCTGTACGGCTTCGACCTGGCCTTCCTGGACCCCATCGCCGCCAGGACGGGCCCCACGGTCGCGGGGACCGCGGAACCGCTGACCGAGCCGCCGCGGGACGCGAGGAGTCCCGCGTTCGCCCGGGGAGGCCGGGTACGGGTCTGGTGACACTCCGGGGCCGGGTACGGGTCCGGTGGCGCTCCGGGGGCCCGGGTCGGTGCGTCGGAGGGTTCGCCCGGGATGCCATCCTCACCCTGTGACGAAACCCATGCACACCGAGCCCCACGGCGGCGACCTCGGCACGCGGCTGAACTGGCTGCGGGCCGCGGTCCTCGGCGCCAACGACGGCATCGTCTCCACCGCGGGCCTCGTGGTCGGTGTCGCCGGCGCGACGACGGACCGCTCGGCCCTGGTGACGGCCGGCCTGGCCGGGCTGCTGGCGGGATCCATGTCGATGGCGGCCGGCGAGTACGTCTCGGTCTCCACCCAGCGTGACTCGGAGAAGGCGGCGCTGGCGCTGGAGAGATGGGAGCTGAGGGAACGGCCGGAGGCGGAGCTGGAGGAGCTGACCCGGCTGCTGCAGGACCGCGGCCTGTCGCGGGAGGTGGCCCGCGAGGCGGCGGTCCAGCTGACGGAACGGGACGCACTGCGCGCCCACGCGCGCGTGGAACTCGGCATCGACCCCGACGAGCTGACCAACCCGTGGCATGCGGCGTGGGCGAGTTTCCTGGCGTTCACGGTGGGTGCCCTGCTGCCGCTGCTGGCGATCGTGCTGCCCCCGACGGGCTGGCGGATCCCGGTGACCGTGGTGTCCGTCCTGGCCGCGCTCGTCCTCACCGGCTGGACCAGCGCGCGCCTGGGGGCGGCCGAGCCGGGGCGGGCCGTGCTGCGGAACGTGGCCGGCGGGGCGCTGGCGATGGCCGTCACCTACGCGGCGGGCGCGCTGCTGGGCGCGGCAGGGGTCTAGCCGCGGTCCGGCTGAGGTCCGGCTGAGGTTTCGCTGAGGTCCGGCCGTCCACGGGCGGAGATCACCGAACGAGCCCCCACCCCGGCCATACTTGTCGGTAACAACCTCTAGCCGCAGCCGACCTGCGGCCCTACGGTGCATCCATGCCGAACCTGCCCGATGTCGTGCTGTGGTCGATACCCGCCTTCGTGCTGCTCACCGTGCTCGAGGCGGTGAGCTACCGGATCCACCCCGACGAGGACGCCGAGGGGTACGACGCCAGGGACGCCGCGACCAGCATCGGCATGGGGCTGGGCAGCCTCTTCTTCGACTTCCTGTGGAAGATACCGATCGTCCTGATCTACGACGCGGTCTACTCGCTCACGCCGCTGCGGGTGCCCGTGCTGTGGTGGACGGTCCCGCTCATGCTCCTCGGGCAGGACTTCTTCTACTACTGGAACCACCGCGGGCACCACGTCATCCGGATCCTGTGGGCCTGCCACGTCGTGCACCACTCCAGCCGCAAGTTCAACCTGAGCACCGCGCTGCGCCAGCCCTGGACGTCCCTCACCGGCTGGCCCTTCTACCTCCCCCTGATCGTCCTCGGCGTGCACCCGGCCGCGCTGGCGTTCTGCTCCTCCGTGAGCCTCGTCTACCAGTTCTGGATCCACACGGAGCGCATCGACAGGATGCCCCGGTGGTTCGAGGCCGTCTTCAACACGCCGTCGCACCACCGGGTGCACCACGCCTCCCAGGGCGGCTATCTGGACCGCAACTTCGGCGGCATCCTCATCGTCTGGGACCGGCTGTTCGGCTCGTTCGTCCCCGAGACCGAACGGCCGGTGTACGGGCTCACCAAGAACATCGGCACGTACAACCCGCTGAGGGTCGCCACGCACGAGTACGCGGCCATCGCCAGGGACGTCAGGGCCGCGCGCAGTTGGCGTGAACGAGCCGGGCGGATGTTCCGCGGGCCCGGCTGGGAGCCGGCACCGGCACCGGCACCGGCACCGGCCGTCACCACGGCACCCGCTGTCGGGGAGCCGGCCGCGTGAGCCCCCTGCGTGAGCGCCTCGGGCGCGTGTCGCTCGTCGCGTTCGGGGTGGCCGCCGTCGTCGACCTCGGATCCCTGGCCGCCGGACACCATCTGGGGCACGTCCTGGCCAAGCCCCTCCTGATGCCCCTGCTCGCCCTCCACGCGGGCGTGCGCGGCGGTCCGCGCCTGCTGCTCGCGGCCCTGCTCTTCGGGTGGGGCGGCGACCTCCTGCTGATGTCCCACGCGGACGCCGCCTTCCTCGGCGGCATGGCCTCCTTCGCCGCGGGGCACGTCTGCTACCTCCTGCTCTTCCGGCGGTACGGCGCGCCGGGCCGGCGGCGGGCACGGCTCGCCGCCGCCTACGGCATCGCCCTCGTCGTCCTCGTCGCCCTGCTGTGGCCCGGCCTCCCGGCCGGCCTGCGGGTCCCGGTCGCCGGCTACAGCCTGCTGCTGACCGCGATGGCGTACGGCGCCACCCGGCCCGGCCCCGTCGCGGGCGTCGGCGGCGCGCTGTTCATGCTCTCCGACACGCTCATCGCGACCGGTGTCGCCGACTGGCCGCAGCTTCCCCGGGCGGACTTCTGGGTCATGGCCACCTACGTGGCCGCGCAGGCGCTGCTGGTCCGGGGGGTCCTCGGCGGGCGACGGGAGCCGGTGGCGGCGTACGGTGCGGCGCGCGCGTCCACCGTGTGACGGGCGGCGGGGGAGGCCGACCGGCACCGGGTGCGGGGGGACGGGCGCCGCGGCCGCGGGCGGTGCGTCAGGACCGGCGGGCCGGCAGCGGCCCCGGCACCGCCACCACCAGGCCAAGCGACCCCACGAACTCCAGCAGTCGGCGGCCCTGCGTACATCAGTAGCCTAGTGCCCCAACAGGCAACGTTCGCCCCGTCGCGACGCCCGGCCCGCTCCCCCGAGCTCTTCGAGCGGGGGGCGCCCCCACTCGCCGCACCGGGCACAAGCCCACGTACATCCGGTACGAGGACGTGCACCCGGCACGCCGAGAGCACGCTCCCCCACTCTCGGCTCCGCCCGAGCGGGGGGACCCCCACGACGCCGCTCCTTGACGGGCAAACGTTGCCTGCCGGAGCACTGGCGTTCAGGGGCCGCCCCCGCAGTCAGGAGCGCCCCACCTGGGACGCGTCCTCGAAGGCGAGCCGAACGATGTCGGAGGAGATGGCCGGTGAGGCCTCGCCCGGCGGCAGCGCGGGCGCCAGCGCGCGGAAGACCGCGTCCACCGAGGCGGGCCCGTACTCCCAGATGTGCTCCGTCGCCCGCAGTAGCGCCCCGCCGCGGGCCAGCGGTTCCACGGCGAAGAAGGCGCCGGTGTTCCGGAGGCGGTCGATGCCGCCCAGCACCTCCACGACGCCCGGGGAGCAGATCGTGATCCACCCGTATCCGCGCAGCATCGAGTCCAGTTCCGTGAAGGTGTCGTCCTGAAAGAGGCCGAGTGCGGCTTCCAGGGCGGTGCGGCCGGTGGCGAGTTCCGCGTCGTCCGCGACTTCGCCGAAGAGCACCGTCTCGTGGGCGTGCGCCTGGGACCTGAGGAATGCGGTCCAGCGGGACTGAGCCTCGGCTCTCGTGCCGGGATCACCGAACTCCTCGGTGGTGCGGTCCGCGACGAGCGCGATCCAGTCCGGGGCGTCCCTCTCCCGTACGACGGAGACGTCCAGCCAGGGTTCACCCGGAAATCCGTCGGGTCCCACCACGGCCAGCTGCACCTTGGCCTCGGGCGGCATCTTCTCCATGTCCCGGAGGAAGGTCCGCCAGTTCTTCGGCGACCAATGGGTCTCGACCTGATGCCCGGAAGCCCGGGTGACGAGCAACGAGGCCCAGAAACTTCCGGGGGGGCCGTAGGTGCTGCTTCCCCCGGTGATGGTCGAGGCGCGGGCGGAGAGGTCCAGGTCGTACCCGAACTCCTCGCCCAGCGCCCCGGCCAGTTCGGTGAGCGCCGCGGTGAACCACGCCTCGGCCACCGCGCGGTAAGCCGGACCGCCCTCGGGGCAGGGCAGGTCGATTTCGGTGCGCAGACTCGAGTTCAGCCTGATCTCTTGCTCCACCGCCAGGCCCTGCCCCTTCGCTCCGCCGGCTGTCCACCGGCCTCACGGACGTCAACCGCAGGCTACTGCACCACGATCGGCGGCCTGGGCCGGCCGACCGTGGTGCGCGACCTTACACCGGGCTGAGCATCAGCGCGGTCAGGAAGGCCACCGTCGCCAGCGCTCCGCTCGTCTGGGTGTCCGGCGTCGACACCGTTCCCCAGTCCCAGCCCCACTCGTTGTTGGTATCCCCACCCGGTAGCGGGGCGTGCTGGGTCGCCCCCGGTGCCGGCTGGTAGGGATTCGCGGGCTGCGGCACTTTTTCCGGAACAGCCGTCGGATTCGGCTGCGGAGCCGGCGACGGGCTCGGCTTGTCGATCTTCTTCACCTTCGTGTAGGTGTACAGCTCGATTCCGGCGGCCTTCGACGACGAGCGGACGGTGATGAGTTCATCGCCCTTCAGGCTGGGGGACGACTGAGGGAGCGCGAACTTGAAGCCGGCGACGACCTGCCTCTTGTCCCCCTTCGCCCGCAACTGCTTGGTCAGATACTTGATGTAGTTCTTGAGCTGCGCGGGTCCCGTGGATTCCGCCGACGGCCTCGACGACTTGTAGTTGGCCGACTGCTTGTGCTTGATCTCCCAGACGTAGACCTTGTCGTCCGTCCAGTAGATGAGGTCTGCGTACCCGGTCTTCTTCTTGCTCTCCTTCCTGATGTTGATGCTGCGGTACGAGCCGTGCTTGATGGAGTTCGCCTTGCGGCTCGTGGTGACGGCCCCGTGGCCTCCGTTGTTGGCGAGGTCGTAGAAGCGGACCGCCATGGCCCGCAGCAGCACCGCCATGTCGTGCCGGGAGTTCCACAGCGTGCGCCAGAAGCCGCCGCCGAAGAGGAAGTCGAAGAACAGTCCGGACGGATCGCTGTAGGCGATGGGGTTGTTGACGCTGTAGCTGTAGCCGTTGAGGCTTTGCGGCAGATACGGCGTCGCCAGCGGATCGGGCGACAGGAACCGGCCGAGCCCCGGATCGTAGAGCCTCGCCCCGAGGAGGGAGAAGCCGGTGGAGTCGTCCTCGGCCTTGCCGAGGAAGCCCCGGTCCGTGCCCGCGGGCAGCGTGGTGGCGCCGCGCTGCTCACCGAACGGCAGGTACCGCCGCCTGGTGACCACGCCCGTCGCCTGGGCCACCATCAGCTGGGTGGAGCTCTGCGTGTCCGACATCAGCCAGACGAGTGTGCCGTTGGTGGTGCCGTCCGCCACGCGGACGGCCACCGCCGTCCCCTCCATCGCGTAGTAGCGGCTGGCCTTCGTTCCGGAGGCGGTCGAGTGCAGTTCCTGGCCGTCCAGGTACAGCACCTTCTCGTCTTTGCCGGTGCGCAGCAGGACGTTGCCCTCGACGTCATTGACGTACGTCGACACCTCGTCGCCGGCCGGCTTCTCCTGCGTGACCCTGCTCAGCCGGTGCTGTGCGTCCCAGTCCAGGGTGGAGTTCACTCCGCCGACGGTGCGCGAGGTCAGCTGGCCCTTGTCGTTGTAGCCGTAGGTGTCCGTGCCCGACGACGTGGTGACAGACGTGACCGCGTGCGGGTGCGCCTGGTCGACCGTGTAGGTCGACTCGTCGGCGCTGTAGCCCGGGTACTTGTAGTCCTTGACCGTCGACCCCGTGGCCGTGGTCGCGGTGACGGACTGGATGTTGCCGAGCCGGTCGTAGGTGTACTCCCGCTGGTAGGGGTCGGGGCCCGCGAAGTCCGACTGCGCGGTGGCGGTGCACGTCGTCGCGGCTGTGGTCCAGGCCGCCTTCAGCCGTTGCAGGCCGTCGAAGGTGTAGCACTGCTGCTGGCTTGAGGTGGTCTCGCGCAGGGCGGTGACGGTTCCCGCGTCGTTGCGGGCGTAGGTGTCCTCCTGAACCGTGGTGGTGGTGCCCGAGGCGAGCGTGCTGGTGGTGACGTTCTTCAGCCAGCCGGTGCCGTTGGCGTCGTCGTAGGCGAAGGTGCGGGTGGCACTCGTGCCGGTGCCCGCGGTGCCGTACGAGCGGGAGATCGTCCGGCCGAGGTCGTCGTAACCGACCCCGGACACATAGGTCGCCAGGCTGCTGGAGAGCTGGGTCGGGTCGCCGTACGCCGAGTGCTGGGTGGTGACGGTCTCGGCGGGCAGGCCGCCCACCGCCGGGTAGTCGACCGAGGTCGTCTGGTCGTTGGCGTCGTAGTGGTAGGCGAAGGTGTAGCTGCCCTGGAAGCCGTTGCCGTCGCTGGGGACGACGGTCGTCTTGGACGTGGCCCGGCCGCGCGCGTCATAGGCGTCGGTCTTGGACACATAGCTGTAGCCGTCGGCGTACGAGGCGGCCGAGGCCAGCAGACCCTTGCCGCCGGTAGCGGTGTCCCACCGCCACTCGCTCAGCAGCGTGGAGCCCGAGGAGACCGACGTCTGGCGGTTGAGCTGGTCGTACGCGTGGGTGAGGACGGTGGTGCCGTCCGTGACGGTCTCGATGTTGCCGTTGGCGTCGTAGGTGTTGGTGCTGACGCCGCTGTCGAGATCCTCGGTCCTCAGGCGCTCTCCCGCCCAGTTGTAGGTGTAGTGGGTGGTGTTGCCCCGCGCGTCGTGGACGTACTTGAGACCGCCGCTGCGCGTGTACTCGTATTCCGTGGTGTAGGACTCGTTGCCGTTGTGCTCGACCAGCTTGACCGTCTGGCCGTCGACATCGGTGTAGGTGTCCTTGGGCTCGCCCACCGGCGGGACGACGGTGGTGAGATCGGCGCCGCCGTAGCTGGTCACCGTCTTGTTCGCCGACTGTGCGACGCCCATGACGAGGATCTGAGACAGCGTGGTGCGCCCGGCCCAGTCCACCTCCAGGTCGTTGTAGGCCGGGATGTCCGAGACCGCCGGGTTGACCATGCCGGAGCCGGCCGCCTGGCTGTTGTAGAACTCCGCGGACGTGCCGGCGACATTGCCCGACGCGTCGTAGCGGGTCACCGTCACTGTGCGGCCCGTGCCCGACGATGCGGGGATCTGGGTCTCCCGCACCCGGCCGAGGCCGTCGACGTAGCCGATCGACTTCTGGAAGGTGGTGCCGGACTGGAGGATCTCCGTGGTCACCTTCGCCGGTGCGCCGGTCGCCACGTCGGGCACACCCGTCGAGGACGGGGCAACCGGGACCGAGTAGGAGAACCGCATGGACGGGGTGCCGTCGGGGTAGTTGGCGGACTCGGTCGGCTTGAAGACCTGGATGGTGCGGCCCAGCGCGTCATAGACGACCCGGCTGGTGTTGCCGTTGGCGTCCACGGTCTTCCACGGCTCCCCGAAGAACCGGGAGATGTACGTGGTGGAGGTGAGCGCCGTCCCGCCGGTCGGGGTCGGGGTCGTGGTGGTGATGCCGTCGACCGGCCAGGACGTGCTCGGGTTGTACGTGGTGGTGGTGAGGTTCTGCTTGCCGTCCCAGTTCTCGACCGGACGTCCGGCGCTGTCGAAACCGCTCTTGGTGGTGCGGTAGTTGCCGGCGTCGGTGTAGGTGCGGACCTCGGTCTCGTTGCCGTCGATCAACTTGGTGTCGTTCTCGGACTGCGTCGTGGCACCGTCGAAGAGCGTGACGGTCCGCTTGTCCTGGTGCAGGGTGCCCTGCCCGTTTGCCTGGTCCTGGGCCTGGGCGGTGCAGGAGACGGAGTAGTGCCGTTCTTCGTCCTGGTACACCATCCACCGCTTGGTGCCGGTCGTGTCGAGCTCGTCAGTGTTGTAGGCCCGTCCGTACTCCGTGCACGTGTTGTCGGAGACGTTGGTCTCACCCCAGTCGTCGACGCGCATCGGCAGGCCGAAGGTGGTGGAAGCGGCCTCGGTGTCGTCGTACTCGTTCTCGACGATGTGCTCGCGCCACGTGGAGAGGTCCGTGTCGGTGGAGTCGTAGACCTTCTCCAACGTACGCGTCCTGCTCTCGCGTACGAAGCGGGCGTCCGGCAGGCCCGTGTACTGGGCGGTGTTGTGCATCCAATACTCGTGCCACTCCCTGGCCTGGGACTTGTCCACGCTGTCGCGCGTGGAGGTCTCGAGCGGCTTGCCCGCCAGCCACGCGGAGTCGGTCCACTCGGTGCCCTCGGAGTCGGTGACCTTCACCGTGCGGGTCTGCGAGGGATCCGTCTTGGAGGTGCGGTCGCCGTCCAGGCCCCGGTACAGCCAGTTGTACGTGGAGTGCCGGTTGGCGTTGGCCCCGGTGGTGACGAGCACCTTGGCGTAGCCGCGCCACTCCGACCAGGACTCGTCCTCGTCCTTGGCGATCGGGTCGGCGGTGAACCGCCAGCCCGGGGCGCCGTCGTACTCGTACGTCGTGGTCATCGCGGGATCGCCGTCCCCGAGATCACCGGGGTCCACCACGATCTGCGTCACGACGAACTTCTTGAACCAGCCCGTCCGCTCGGTCGTCTCACCCTCCGGCGTCCACTTCTGCCAGAAGCACTCGAAGTTGTTGTTCGACTGTGAGGGCAGGTTGGCCGCGTCGCACTGCCGGGAGACGGCGCCGTCGGACGCATGCCCGTAGGTGACCGACACGGTGGAGCCGAGGTCGGTGAAGACCTTGTTGACGCGGCGGAAGTTCAGCACCGTGCCACCGCCGACCTGGTTGTCCAGGTACTCGCCGTTGAAGTTGATGGTCGGCAGGGTGACGTCGTCACCTGCGTAGCCGCGGCGCTGGATGTAGTCCAGCCACAGTGTGCCGTCGATGGCCCCTTCGGGGTTCATCAGCGCGTACTTCATCTGGTACTGCGTGACCAGATCCCAGCTCGCCGCGTCGTTGTCGCGGACGTAGGTCTTGATGTCCCAGAGCATTCCGCGCTGAAAGAACGTGGGGTAGTACGTCTTGCCCGCGCAGGATTCGCCGTCGTCCGGGCCGTCACAGATGAGGTCGACCGGCACGTCCGGGTAGGACGACGGGGACGAGTCGATCGTCGGGCAGTCCGGGACGGTGTTGTCCAGCGGGTCCTTCTCGTTCATCCGCTCGACACAGCGGTTGACATGCTGGAACTCCACCTTGGCGGGCAGTTGGGCGCCCGCGATCTGCGAGGACCAGCCGTACTCGATCCGGCTCAGATACGAACCCGCGTCATAGGAACGGGCCTTGTCGGACGCGGCCACCGAACGGTAGTGGTTCTGCTCCTTGTCGTAGAAGTAGGAGTTCTCGACCTCGTTGGGCGTCACCACCCGGTCCAGGCTCCAGCGCCAGGCCTGCTTGCAGGGGCTGGGGTACGAGCTGTTGCAGGGCTCGCCCGCGTCGTCGCCGACGACCGGGACGGTCAGCACCGAGTTCGTCCTGCTGGTGGGGGAACGCTCCGAGCGGCCCCAGCCGAAGTAGTAGCGGGTGCCGTCCTGCTGGCTGATCACCCAGAACTCGTCCGTGTTGTCCGAGCCGTAGCCGCCGTTGAGCTTCTGCACCTTCCAGCCGGGGTCGTCCTGCATGTGGAAGGAGCCGGTGCCGGTGTTGTCCTGGATGAGCTCCGTCGTCATTCCGGCGATGTTGATGACGTACACGGCGCCGTTCGGGTCCGCGCCCGAGTTCGGCGAGTCCCAGCACAGGTCACCGAAGGTCGGATGCCCGTCCTGAGTGCAGTTCTTGTAACGGCGCTCGATGTAGCCGAGGTTCAGGTCCCAGCCCATCCCGACCCAGGACGCCTGGTTGTTGGAGGCCGACGTACGGCCGTCCACCGACTGGGAGTTGTAGGTCAGTGCAAGGTCCGGGGCCTCACCCACCGGTGGCTCGGGCACCTCGATCGGCACTTGGTAGGTGAACGCGCCCGAGCCCATCGACACGTCCCACTTGCCGGTGGGCGACAGCGTGCTCGCCCGGAAGTCGCCCTTGTCGGACGATGAACTTGTGGTCAGCGCGTAGACGGAGGGCTCCACCAGGGCCGCGGTGCTGGAGTACGCTTCGGTCTGCGGCGCGGCCTCGACCGTCGCCGTCAGCCTCTGACCCTCCGTGTCGTTCTTCGCGGGTACGTAGCTGCCGCTCTGGCATGCCCCCGCCTTCGGGTTGGTCGCCGCGCAGGCCGGCAGCCGGATCAGCCGCAGCCGGGAGGCGAAGTCGCCGCCGTAGGCGTGGGCGAAGCCCGAGTAGTCGATGGAGAGTTCCACCGCCCCGGCCGTCTGCCCGCCGTCCCGGCGTGCGAGCCGCACCGCGAGTCCCAGACCGCCGACGGCCTCGGCCCTCGCGCGCCCCAGCACCTCGACGTCGACCTTGGAGGGCGCTGCCGCGCCCTTGGCCTTCGCGGAGTGCCGGGCCGTGCGGACCGTCACCACCGATCCCTTGGCCGCCCTGACCGGCGCGGATCCCAGCGTCACGGTGCCACGGCCCGCCTTGGGCCAGGTGACCTTCGCCGGTTTCGTCTGGGACGGCTCGGTCACCTGCGGCACCGGGCTGTCTAATTTTCCGATCGGCACACTCGGCTGGTCGCCGCTCGGCGACGCTGCCACCGCCGTGGGCGTGAACGCCACAACTGATAGAAGCCCTGCCAGCAATGCCTTGCTGACCAAGGCAGCCACACCTCGAGAACGCATGCGTCTCACGAAGCTCCCACCCCCATGCGTAACAAAGATCAATGCAATGCCCCCGAGGGTAAGAATTTCTCATCTGGCATGTCTAGATCATCAAATCGGACATGCGTCACCTCACCGTCATCTCAGCAGACCCTCCACAGGCGTTGGCTGGCAGCCACATGCACTCCTCTGGCAGCATCCACTTGGCAGATACATGTTCGACCGGTGTCAGGGGGGTCTGGTGCGTTCAGCATCACGCCATGGTTCAAGCCGTCTCGCCGCGGCTCTCTTCTCGGTCTCGCTTGTCGCGGGCCTTCAAGTTGGCCTGGCGGACACCGCGTCCGCAGCCGTCACGGGGGGCCCGGTCTTCAACAAGCCGACCGGCACCGTGGCCGAGCAGCAGGCGATACGCACACGACTGCTCGACTACATCAACCAGTCGCCGTCGGGCTCGTCCATCAAGGCCTCGGTTTATCACTTCTGGGACGCGGAGCTGGCCCAGGCCATCGCGGACGCCCACGCCCGCGGCGTTGACATCCAGCTGATGATGGACGAGAGCGACGTCAGCGACAAACCCAGCGACCCGACGTACTCGATCCTGACGACCGCCCTCGGCACCGACCTCACGAAGAACTCGTTCGTCGGACTGTGCCCCGTCAACAAGTCCTGTCTGGGCCAGCCTTCACAGGGCGCCTCCATCAACCACAACAAGTTCTGGCTGTTCTCACAGCTCGACGGGGCGTACGACGTCGTGGTGCAGACGTCGGCGAACCTCACGCCGTCCAGCTACAGCCGGTTCTGGAACGACGCCTACGTCCTGCCGAACAACGTGACGATCTACACGGCGTACAGCAACTACTTCGGCAAGCTCGTCGGCCAGGACTGGGCCAACTGGCAGTACAGCTCCACCACCAGCAGCCCCTACAAGGCCTACTTCTTCCCGCGTCCGGCGGACGATCCGTCACCGGGCGACACCATCACCGCCGTCCTCGACAACGTGACCTGCACCTACACCGAGGGCGGCACCACCAAGCACACCACGGTGCGGGTCGGGATGTTCAAGCTCACCCGGCTCGCGGTGGCGCAGAAGCTGGTCGCGCTCAAGACCTCCGGATGCACCGTCGACATCGTCTACTCACAGACCGACAGCGGCTCCTCCAGCGGCACGTGGGAGACCCTGCACGCCTCGGGTGGCCCCACGCTGCGCTGCTACAACTGGGACGACGACAACGACCCGGCCACCGCCTCGCGCATCATCCACTCCAAGTACCTGTTGATCGAGGGCAAGTACGACGGCACGACGGGGCAGAAGGTGCTGTGGACCGGCAGCCACAACTACACCGGCCCGGCCCTCACCAAGAACGACGAGGCGCTCCTCAAGGTCGACGGCGACGCCGACCACGACGCCTACGTCACGGACTTCAACGCGGTGAAGGCCGCCGCCGTGCCCGGCACCGCAGACGACACGAACGCCTGCAAGGGGATCACCAGCACGCCCGAGACCTGATCACGGCATGGTCCGGTCAGGCCGTCCGAAGTGGTCCAGCGCCCGCCGCGCCTGCGGCAGGTAGCCCTTCCGGCCGCCGGTGGTGGTTCCGGCCGCCGCCCGAGAAGCCGCCCCGGCTGACGGCGGACGGACCGGCGGGAGGCGTGGCATCCCGCGGGTCCGTCCCACTCCCACGGCTCAGCCCTCGCGCGCCGCCGAGGCCCAGCGCGCCGGATCCTCCCCCCACCGCCCCGGTGGCCGCGCCCAGTCCGCCGGCCCGCCCGCAAAACGCGTCGGCGGCAGGGCGTACCGCAGCCGGCCCAGCACGCTGTCGGTCTCGGCGAGCCAGTCGGCCGGGCGGTCGTACGCCTCCTGCGCGTGCCCCGTGGCCCGCACGGCCCCGTCCGTCAGCCAGGCGGCCGTCCGCGCCAGCGCCAGCCGTACGACCCGGGTCCCGCCCTGCTGCGTCTGCTCGGTGAGGGACCTCAGGACCGCCGCGGCCAGCAGATACCCCGTGCCGTGGTCGAGGGCCTGCGCGGGCAGGGCGCCCGGCCGGTCGGCCGACCCCTCGGTCACCGCGATGCCGCCGGCGACCTGCACCAGACTGTCGAAGCCGCGCCGCCCGCCCCACGGGCCGTAGGCACCCCACGCCGACAACTGGGCCACCACGAGCCCGGGCCGCCGCTCGGCCAGGTGCCCGGGGCCCAGTCCCAGCCGGTCGAGTGCTCCGGGCCGGTATCCGGTGACGACCACGTCCGCATCCGCCAGCAGTCCGTCGAACGTCCGCCGGTCCGCGGGCGCCCTCAGATCGAGGACGGCGGACCGCTTCCCGATGCCCATGTCGGCGTGCTGATCGGGGAGTTCGGGCAGACGCGGGCTGTCGATCCGCAGGACGTCCGCGCCGAGCAGGGCCAGCGTCCGGGTGGCCACGGGGCCCGCGATGACCCGGGTGAGGTCCAGGACGCGCAGTCCCGCGGCGGGCAGCAGCGGTTGCCCGCCGAGCGGTACGAGCGGTACGAGGGGTCGTACGGGCGCGTCGTCGAGCCGTTCACGGCCCACCAGCGGGTGTGCGGCGATCGCGCGTCCCTGCTCGTGCGCCGCCCACTCCCCGGGCGTGCGCAGCGCGACCGCGAGCCCTCCGGCCGCGTACACGCTCTCCTCCACCTCGGCGGACGACCGCTCGGCGAGCGTCTGCGCCACGGTGTCCGCGGACGCGTCCGCCGGGAGCCCGAGCGCGCCGAGCAACCGCGCCCGGTGGTGCGGATAGTTGGCGTGGGTGCGCACCCAGCCGTCCGCGGTGCGCCAGAACCGGGACAGCGGCGCGAAGGCGACCGGTGCGCGGCCGTCGACCAGCAGATGCCGCTCGCTGTGGAAGGCGGTGGCCACCGCCCCGTCGTCCACCTGTACCGGGGGCACGGCCGGCAGCCCGGCCCGCCGTGCGCCCCACTCGGCCGCGGCCAGGGCGCACGCCCCGACACAGGCCCTCGCGACCTCCCGCACGGGCAGCCGCGAGGGCAGTGCGCCCTGCCGCACGACGGCCGAGATACCCGACAGCAGAGCGGGGTCCCCGCCCAGTGCCGCCCATGCCACGTCCATGTCCGTCATGGGAGCACTGTGCAGGGTGTACTGGATCAACACGGCCGCCGGGGTCGGGCGTCGGCCCGGCCCCGGCGGCCGCCGGTCCGTCCTTACCTGGTCACGGCCTTCAACGCGTCCACGGTGCCCCAGCCGTAGAACCCGTTGCGGTTCTTCGAGCCCTGGCACACCGCGTCGACCTTGCCGTCGGCGTCGATGTCGTACGGGTCCGTGCACGGCGTGGGGTCGGCCCCGGCGTAGAGCAGCGCCTTCACCAGGGCCGCGGAGGCGTGCGGGTGCGTCGACTTGATGAGCGCGGCCACCCCCGCGGCGTGCGGGGACGCCATCGACGTGCCCGCCATGTAGCCCCAGGTGCCGCCGGGCAGCGGGCCGAGGATCAGACCGCTGGTGGCCGGCGGTGCGGGGGTCTGGTAGCGGGTGGCGTCGCCGCCGGGTGCGGCGACGTCGATGACGCCGAGGCCGTAGTTGGAGAACGACGACTTGATGCCCTTGGCGCCCGTCGCGGCGACGGTCACCACACCCGGCAGCTGCGTCGGTATGTCGAAGCAGCGGTGCGGGTCGATGACCCGGTCGCTCGGTGTGCCGTCGTTCGGGGAGACCGGGTCGGTGATCGAGTCCGCGTCCAGGTCGTAGTTCTCGTTGCCGGCGGCCGCGACGTTCACCGTGCCCTTGCGCTCCGCGTACCGCGAGGCCCGGGTGATCGCGTCGACGAGCGCCTTCTGGTCCGGGTCGTCGGTGCAGTTGAAGTACCAGGGGTCGGTGTAATAGCTGTTGTTGGTGACGTCGACGTGGTGCTCGGCCGCCCAGACGAAGCCGCACACCACGGCCTCGGTGTAGAAGTAGCCCGCCGTCGTGGCCACCTTGATCCCGGCGACCTTCACGCCGGGCGCGACGCCGGTGATGCCGACGCCGTTCCTGGCGCCCGCGATCTCCCCCGCGACATGCGTGCCGTGCGGGCTCTCCGAGGCGCTCGGCCGCCAGGCCCCGTCGGCCGTGTCCGGCTTGCCCGACACGCAGTTGACGGACGCGGCGCGGTCGAAGTTCGGCGCGATGTCCGGGTGGGTGTCGTCGACGCCGGTGTCGATGACGGCGACCGTGACGTCCGGGCTGCCGAGCGTCTTCTCGTGCGCCTTGTCCGCCTTGATGGCGGGCAGGTCCCACTGCAGCGGCTCCAGCGGGTCCTGCCCGTCGGCGGCGCGCGCGCCCGCGACCTCCGCGGAGGTGAGCACCTTCGGCGTGCCGACGTCGGTCGTCGACTGGGCGGGCAGCGGCGCGTTGCGGGTGGCTCCCGCCGACTGCACGCCGCGCACCGTGCGCATGGTCCTGGCGAAGTCGGGGTTCGAGGAGTGGACGACGATCACGCCGATCCGGTCGTACGAGATCACGATCGTGCCGCCCGCGTCGGCGATCGCCTTCTTCATGCGCGGGGTGGTGCCGTGGCCGGGGCGGACGTTGACCACATAGCTGAGCGAGGCGGCGTCCGCCGTCGTGGCCTTCGGCGCCGTCTGTGCCGCCGACGCGGTGGCGTTCGGCAGGAAGGCGAAGGCGGTCGCCATGGCCATGCCCAGCGGAAGGGCGACGAGACGGCGTGAGCGCTTGCGCAGCGCTGTCATGGAGGTCTCCAGTTCGTTCGCGAGTGCGGCGGTGCGAGCCGTGCGAAAGCTCGATGAACGGGGCCCTGCGGCTACTTGACCGCTCGCAGGGCGTTGACGATGCCGAAGCCGTAGAAGCCGTTCACGTGGTCGCCGCCCACGCAGGTCGCGTCCACGACGCCGTCGCCGTTGCCGTCGTAGGGGTCGGTCGGGCAGCCCGGGTTGTCCGCCTGCGCCTTGAGGAGCCACTGGAGCTGGGCCGGAGTCGCCCACGGGTGCTTGGACTTCAGCAGTGCGGCCACGCCGGCGACGTGCGGGGACGCCATGGAGGTGCCCTGGAGGAAGCCGTACCCGCCGCCCGGCATCGTGGAGAGGATGCGGCCGTTGGTCGACGGTGTGTCCGGGATCTGGTACTTGTCGCCGCCCGGCGCCGCGACGTCGACCACGCCGTCGCCGTAGCTGGAGTAGTAGGACTTGGCGCCCTTGACCCCGGTCGCGCTCACCGTGACGACGCCCGGCAGCTGGGTCGGCACGTCGAAGCACTCGTGCGGGTCGACGGTGCGGGTCACCGCGGTCGAGTCGTCGGGGCTGGAGTCGTCGACCAGGGAGTGCGAGTCGAGGTCGTCGTTGGAGTTGCCCGCGGAGGCGACGTTGAGGGTGCCCTTGTGCTGGGCGTACAGCTGGGCCCGGTTGACCGCGTCCACGATGGCCCGCTGGTCCGGGTCGTCCATGCAGTTGTACAGCCACGGGTCGACGTAGTAGCTGTTGTTCGTGACCGCGACGCCGTGGTCGGCGGCGAACACGAACGCGCAGACGACGCTCTCGGGGTAGAACAGCTCGTTGACCGGGTCGGCCACCCTGATGCCGGCGACCTTGACGCCCGGGGCGACACCCGCCACGCCGAGGCCGTTGCGGGCCGCCGCGATCTCACCGGCGACGTGCGTGCCGTGGTAGTGGTCGGGGCTCGCGGGCCGCCAGGCGCCGTACGAGGTGTCCGCCTTGCCGCCGACGCAGCTCGCGGACTGCGACGCGGAGAAGTTCGGGGCGAGGTCGGGGTGGGTGTCGTCGACGCCGGTGTCGATGACGGCGACCGTGACGTCCCGGCTGCCCGGGTTGATCTGCGCGGCCTTGTCGGCGCCTATCGCGCGCAGGTCCCACTGGTCGGCCTCGAGGGGCTCGCTCTCACCGGCGGAGGCCGACGCGCTCGTGATCCTCGCGGCCTCCGACTTCGTCAGGTACTGCGCGGCCCCCTCGTCCGTCGTGCCCGCGGCCGTCAGCGGCGCGGTCCGGGTCGCGCCCGCGGACTGCACCCCGCGGACAGTCCGGAGGGTCTTGGCGAAGTCGGGGTTCGAGGAGTGGACGACGAAGACGCCTATCTTGCCGTACGTCACCACGATCGTGCCGCCGGCCGCCTCTATCGCCCGGCGCACCGTCGTGATCGTGTGACGGTCCGTGCCGGTGTTGACGACGTAGGCGAGGGCGGGGCCGTCCGCGGTCTGCGCGGTCGGCGCGCCGGTGGCGGCGAGCGGGGCGGCCGAAGCGGCGCTCGGCAGGAAGCCCAGCGAAGCGGTGAGCGACAGCACGACGGGCACGGCGAGAGCGAGCCGACGTCTGGAGGACAGATGAGCCATGGGATCTCCACATCATCCGGAAACGTGAACGAGCCGGAACGCGGGTGGCGTCCGGCAGGTACATGACGGGTGGTGCAGAGCGAAGCTATCTGTCGTCGCGGCTGGCCATCAACGATTTCCGGCAAGGACGTAGAAGAAAACGAACCGCGTTGAACCGCTCCCGGTGTTGCCCCGTGAACGTTGTGCAGGGAGCAGGGAGACGATCGACGCCCCCTGCCGGATCACATATCAGAGCACTACCGTCGCACTCAGTGATGTGATCCAGGTCACCGCAGGGTCCTACCGCGCGCCTGCACGACCCCGTCCCAGCGGCGAGGCTCCAGTCATCGCCGACCACCGCCTTCACCGCACCCGCAACGCGAGGAGACACCGTGGCAACCGACGCACCACCCCCTTCGACGACTGAACAGAGCCTTCCGTCGACCGAGCATTACGTCGAGGTCCAGGAGAGCGCCGAATTCGGTGAACTGCGCCGCTCTTACCGCTCGTTCGCCTTCCCGCTGACCGTGGCGTTCAGCGTCTGGTACTTCATCTACGTCCTGCTGTCGAACTACGCGGGCGACTTCATGGGCACCAAGCTCTTCGGCAACATCAACGTTGCCCTGGTGCTCGGCCTGGCCCAGTTCCTCACCACGTTCCTGATCGCCTGGTGGTACGCGCGGCACGCTGCCGCCAAGCTCGACCCCAAGGCGGAAGCCATCAAGTCCCGCATGGAGGGCGACGCATGAGCAACGCAATCACCCTGGCCGCCGGCGCGGCCAGCGAACACAGAGGGCTGATCATCAGCCTCTTCTCGGTGTTCGTCCTCGCCACCCTGGTGATCACCGTCTGGGCGGGCCGCCAGACCAAGGACGCCGCCGACTTCTACGCGGGCGGTCGTCAGTTCACCGGCTTCCAGAACGGTCTCGCCGTCGCCGGCGACTACATGTCCGCGGCGTCCTTCCTCGGTATTGCGGGCGCCATCGCCCTGTTCGGATACGACGGCTTCCTCTACTCCATCGGATTCCTGGTCGCCTGGCTGATCGCCCTGCTCCTGGTCGCGGAGCCGCTGCGCAACTCCGGCCGCTACACCATGGGCGACGTGCTCGCCTACCGCATGCGCCAGCGCCCGGTCCGCACCGCGGCCGGCACCTCCACGATCGTCGTGTCGATCTTCTACCTGCTTGCCCAGATGGCGGGCGCGGGCGTCCTGGTCTCCCTGCTGCTCGGCATCACGAGCGACGGCGGCAAGATCGGCATCGTGGCCCTCGTCGGCGTCCTGATGATCGTGTACGTCACCATCGGCGGCATGAAGGGCACCACCTGGGTGCAGATGGTCAAGGCCGTCCTGCTCATGGCCGGCGCGCTGTTGCTGACCTTCCTGGTGATGCTGAAGTTCCACTTCAACGTCTCCGACCTGCTCGGCCAGGCCGCCAGCAACAGCGGCAAGGGCAGCGCCTTCCTGGAGCCCGGCCTGAAGTACGGCGCCACCAGCCTGAGCAAGGTGGACTTCATCTCGCTCAGCATCGCCCTGGTCCTCGGCACCGCCGGTCTGCCGCACATCCTGATCCGCTTCTACACGGTGCCCACCGCCAAGGCCGCCCGTAAGTCCGTGATCTGGGCGATCGGCCTCATCGGTGCCTTCTACCTGATGACCCTGGCCCTCGGCTTCGGCGCCTCCGCGCTGATCAAGCCGGAGGAGATCATCGCCTCCAACAAGGCGGGCAACACGGCCGCGCCGCTGCTCGCCCTGCACCTGGGCGGCGTCGACTCCACCTGGGGCGCGATCCTGCTGTCCAGCATCTCGGCGGTCGCGTTCGCCACGATCCTCGCGGTCGTCGCGGGCCTGACCCTGGCCTCCTCCTCGTCGTTCGCGCACGACATCTACGCGAACGTCATCAAGAAGGGCAAGGCCACCGAGAAGGAGGAGATGCGCGCGGCCCGCTGGTCCACCGTCGGCATCGGCGCCGTCTCCATCCTCCTGGGCGCCATGGCCCGCGACATCAACGTGGCCGGTCTGGTCGCCCTCGCCTTCGCGGTCGCCGCGTCCGCCAACCTGCCGACGATCCTCTACAGCCTCTTCTGGAAGAAGTTCACCACCCAGGGCGCGCTGTGGTCGATCTACGGCGGTCTGATCACCTCGGTCGGCCTGGTGCTGTTCTCGACGGTGGTCTCCGGCAAGCCGACCTCGATGTTCCCCGACGTCGACTTCCACTGGTTCCCGCTGGAGAACCCGGGCCTCGTCTCGATCCCGCTCGGCTTCCTGCTGGGCTGGCTCGGCACCGTCCTGTCGAAGGAGGAGCCGGACGCCGCCAAGTACGCCGAGCTGGAGGTGCGGTCCCTGACCGGCACCGGAGCGCACTGACGGTACCCGGCGGCGGTCCTCGCACCGCAGTCCGTGCCGACGGCCGCGTCGCATCGAAGGAGGAGCCGGACGCCGCCAAGTACGCCGAGCTGGAGGTGCGGTCCCTGACCGGCACCGGAGCGCACTGACGGTACCCGGCGGCGGTCCTCGCACCGCAGTCCGTGCCGACGGCCGCGTCGCAGATCCCTGCGACGCGGCCGTCGGCCGTCCGCACACCTCGTGGGATCGGACCGCTGCCGATGTCGGTGGCGTCACGTAGGCTCTCAGGAGTTGGACTTGCGTGATCCGCGACGCGGGAGGGGGCCCACGTGCTCATCGACACCTACGGCCGGGTGGCGACCGATCTGAGGGTCTCACTGACCGACCGGTGCAATCTGAGATGCACGTACTGCATGCCCGAGGAGGGCCTGCAGTGGCTGGCCAAGCCGGACCTGCTGACGGACGACGAGATCGTCCGCCTGATCGGCATCGCGGTCACCACCCTCGGTGTCACGGAGGTCCGCTTCACGGGAGGCGAGCCCCTGCTGCGCCCCGGCCTGGTCGGCATCGTCGAGCGGGTCGCCGCGCTGCGGCCGCGCCCTCAGACGTCGCTCACCACGAACGGCATCGGCCTGGGGCGCACGGCGGCGGCCCTGAAGGCGGCGGGCCTGGACCGGGTCAACGTCTCGCTGGACACCCTGCGCCCCGACGTGTTCAAGGCGCTCACCCGCCGTGACCGGCACCGGGACGTCCTCGACGGCCTGCGGTCGGCCCGCGCGGCGGGCCTGACCCCGGTCAAGGTCAACTCCGTCCTGATGCCGGGCCTGAACGACGACGAGGCCCCCGACCTGCTCGCCTGGGCGGTCGAGGAGGACTACGAACTCCGCTTCATCGAGCAGATGCCCCTGGACGCCCAGCACGGATGGAAGCGCGAGGGCATGGTCACCGCGGGGGACGTCCTGGCCTCGCTGCGGACGCGCTTCGAGCTGAGCCCCGAGGGCGCCGACGAGCGGGGCTCCGCGCCGGCCGAGCGCTGGATCGTCGACGGCGGCCCGCACCGCGTCGGCGTGATCGCCTCCGTCACCCGCCCGTTCTGCGCCGCCTGCGACCGCACGCGGCTGACGGCCGACGGGCAGATCCGCACCTGTCTGTTCGCCACCGAGGAGACCGACCTGCGCACGGCGCTCCGCTCCGGTGCCCCCGACGAGGAGATCGCCCGCGTCTGGCGGCTCGCGATGTGGGGCAAGAAGGCGGGCTCGGGGCTGGACGACCCGTCGTTCCTGCAGCCCGACCGGCCGATGTCGGCGATCGGCGGGTGAGACCGCGCCCGCCGCGGGACCGTCGGCGACGGCCCCGTTCGCCGTGGGCGGCCGGGGGCGGTGCCTCAGCCAGTCCCGGGCTCGCGCGGCTCCCCGGAGCCAGCGGCCTGCCGGGACTCCCACTCCGCCAGCGCCACGACGTCCTTGAGGAACCCGCGCACGCCCAGGAACTGGGAGAGGTGCTCGCGATGCTCCGCGCAGGCGAGCCATGTCTTGCGGCGCTCGGGGGTGTGCAGCTTGGGATTGTTCCAGGCCAGGACCCATACCGCGGCGGCGCGGCAGCCCTTCGCGGAGCAGACCGGGGAGGGCGCGGCGGAGCCGGGGGCGTTCACCATCACGCCCCGACCCTAACGTGCGCCGCCCCGGGGCGTTCGGGCGGTGACAGGGACGATCGACACGTGACACCACGAGGCGTCCAAAAGGCGACGCCGAGCAGCCACGGGGGGAGCTGCCCGGCGTCGGTCCGTCGCTCCGACGGGGGATGCGGAGCGCGTACGAAGTATGTCACGGGTAGCCCGCCGCCCGGCAGCGGAACAGCACGATTGATCTGAGCTTTTCTTGAGCTTCGGGCGGGGCCGGTTCCGTTTCCCGGCGCTCCGCACCGATCAGGTCTGCTCACGCGGCTGGCCCGGGACGCCCGCCCCCGGCCCGGCCGGGGCGGCCGCCGGGCCGTGTTCCGGGTCCGCTTCCGCGAAGCCGCCGGCGCTCTCGGTGCCACCCGGGCCGGGGTCGGCTCCGGCGGAGGGCGGCGTGAGCATCGGGCGCAGCGGGACGGTGATGAACGTCGAGGGGAGCGACGGCGCGTTCTCCCGCCCGGCATTGGCGATGACGACGGCGACGTAGGGCAGGACGGCCCCCAGGACCAGCGCGATGACCGCGACCGGCCGCTCCACGTTCCACAGGGTGGCCGCGAGGATCACCGACACCGTGCGGACGCTCATCGAGATGACGTAGCGGCGCTGCCGGCCGCGTACGTCGTCCGCGAGCCCCTGGCGGGCACCCGTGATCCGGAACACTTGGGCGTTGCCCCCGCTTCTGGGCTTCCGCATCACATCCACCGCCCGCCTGCCTCGGCCTCTCCCCGGCCCGTACCCTGGTCCGCACCCGGCCAGGACCGGGGCCCGAACATGCTCCACGTTACGCCGCGCCTGCGCAGCCTACGAGACCGGGGCACGTGCGGCCCGGGCGAACACGCTGCTCACTCCCGCGTACGGAGGACTCGGCATGCGCCGTACGACGGACGGTCCCAGACTGGGCGTACTGCTCACGTCGAGCCGTACGAGGAGGCGGTCATGGGCTGGTTGTGGGCGATCATCGTCGGATTCGTACTCGGCCTGCTGGCCAAGCTGATCCTGCCGGGCAAGCAGCACAGCCCGCTGTGGCTGACCACCCTCATGGGCATGATCGGCGGGATCGTGGGCAACGCGGTCGCCGGGGCCCTCGGCGTCGCGGCCACCCCGGGTGTCGACTGGAGCCGCCACGGGCTGCAGCTCGCCGCGGCGGTCCTCTTCGTTTTCCTCGGCGAGATGGCGTACATGTCGATGAAGGGCGGCAGGCACAGGGAGCGGGCCTGAGGCCACGGACGAGGGGGCGGTCCCTTGCGGGACCGCCCCCTCGTGTTCGCGCGCAAGCGCCTCAGGCGCTGGTGACCTCCACCGCGGCCAGATTCTTCTTGCCGCGGCGCAGGACCAGCCAGCGCCCGTGCAGCAGCTCCTGCTCGGCGGGGACGGCGTCCTCGGCCGTCACCTTCGCGTTGTTCACGTACGCGCCGCCCTCCTTCACCGTGCGCCGCGCGGCCGACTTGCTGGGCACGAGACCCACCTCCGCGAACAGGTCGACCACCGGGGCGAGCGCCTCGACCCGGGCATGCGGTACCTCCGAGAGGGCCGCCGCCAGGGTCCTTTCGTCGAGGTCCGCCAGCTCACCCTGGCCGAAGAGCGCCTTGGACGCGGCGATCACGGCGGCCGTCTGCTCCGGGCCGTGCACGAGCGTCGTCAGCTCCTCGGCCAGCGCACGCTGCGCGGCACGGGCCTGCGGGCGTTCCCCGGTCTGCTCCTCCAGCTCCTCCAGCTCCTCGCGGGACCTGAAGGACAGGATGCGCATGTATGTCGAGATGTCGCGGTCGTCCACGTTCAGCCAGAACTGGTAGAACGCGTACGGCGTGGTCATCTCCGGGTCGAGCCAGACGGCGCCGCCCTCCGTCTTGCCGAACTTGGTGCCGTCGGCCTTGGTCATCAGCGGCGTCGCCATGGCGTGCACGGTGGCGTCGGGCTCCAGCTTGTGGATCAGGTCCAGGCCCGCCGTGAGATTGCCCCACTGGTCGCTGCCGCCCTGCTGGAGCGTGCAGCCGTACCTGCGGTAGAGCTGCAGGAAGTCCATGCCCTGCAGGATCTGGTAGCTGAACTCCGTGTAGCTGATGCCCTCGGAGGACTCCAGACGCCGGGCGACCGAGTCCTTCGTGAGCATCTTGTTGACGCGGAAGTGCTTGCCGATGTCCCGGAGGAACTCGATCGCGGACAGGTCCTGCGTCCAGTCGAGGTTGTTGACCATCACCGCCGCGTTCTCCCCCTCGAAGGAGAGGAACGGCTCGATCTGGCGGCGCAGCGTCTCGACCCAGCCGGCCACCGTCTCGGGAGCGTTCAGCGTGCGCTCCGCGGTCGGGCGCGGGTCCCCGATCAGGCCCGTGGCGCCGCCCACCAGCGCCAGCGGCCGGTGCCCCGCCTGCTGGAGCCGACGCAGGGTGAGCACCTGCACCAGGTGGCCCACGTGCAGGGACGGCGCCGTCGGGTCGAAGCCGCAATAGTAGGTGACAGGACCGTCCGCGAGCGCCTTGCGCAAAGCGTCCTCGTCGGTGGACAGGGCGAACAGCCCGCGCCACTTCAGCTCGTCGACGATGTCCGTCACGGTTCTCGCGTCTCCTCGGGTGGTCATCGGCGGTCGGGTGACAGCCGACTACGAGGTTATACGCCCTGGCTGACCGAGCTCATGTTGAAATCGGGGATGCGTACCGGGGGCATCGCGGCCCGGGTGAACCAGTCGCTCCACTCCCGCGGCAGCGTCTTCTCCGTGCGGCCCGCCTCGGTGGCGCGGCCCAGCAGATCGACCGGGGACTCGTTGAAGCGGAAGTTGTTGACCTCGCCGGTGACCTCGCCGTTCTCCACGAGGTAGACGCCGTCCCGGGTCAGACCGGTGAGCAGCAGGGTCGCTGGGTCGACCTCGCGGATGTACCACAGGCAGGTCAGCAGCAGCCCGCGCTCGGTCCGCGCGACCATGTCCTCCAGGGACCGGTCGGTGCCGCCGTCCAGGATCAGGTTCCCGATGGACGGGGTGAGCGGCAGACCGGTCAGGGCCGCGCTGTGCCGGGTGCTCGTCAGGTGCTTCAGCTCCCCGCCGCCGATCCACTCCGTGGCCTTCAGCGGCAGCCCGTTGTCGAACACCGAGGCGTCGTCGCCGGAGGCGTGCGCGATGACGAAGGGTGCCGTCTCCAGGCCGGGCTCGTGCGGGTCGCTGCGCAGGGTCAACGGCATCGCGGAGAGCCTCTCGCCGATCCGGGTGCCCCCACCGGGCTTGCTGAAGACCGTGCGGCCCTCCGCCGCGTCCCGGGCCGCCGCCGACCACATCTGGTAGATCAGCAGATCGGCGACCGCGGTCGGCGGCAGCAGCGTCTCGTACCGGCCCGCCGGCAGATCGACCCTGCGCCGGGCCCAGGCCAGCCGCCGGGCCAGCTCCGCGTCCAGCGCCGCCGGGTCGACGTCCTTGAAGTCCCGGGTGGAACGCCCCGCCCAGGCCGAGCGCCTGTGGTCCGGCGACTTCGCGTTGAGCTCCAGCGTGCCGCTCGGCTGGTCGTGGCGCAGGCGCAGCCCGGTCGACGTGCCGACGTACGTCGACACGAGTTCGTGGCTGGCGAAGCCGTACAGCTCCCGTCCGCCCGCCCGCGCGCGGGCGAACGACTCGCCGAGCGCCGGCGCGAAGTCCGCGAAGACGGCCGAGGAGGTCTCGGCCGGCGCCTCGGTGAAGTCCGGCGCCTGGGGCACGCCCGTGACCAGCGGCTGTGCGTCCTCGGCGGGACCTGCGGAGCGCGCGGCGGCCTCCGCGGCCCGGACGAGGGGTTCGAGTTCGTCGGCGGTGACGGCCGAACGGGAGACGACCCCGGACGCCGTGCCCTGTGCGCCGTCCACCGTGGCGACGACGGTGAGGGTGCGTCCGCGTGTGACGCCGTTCGTGGTCAGCGCGTTGCCCGCCCACCGCAGATTGGCGGTGGAGTGCTCGTCGGCGATCACCACGCAACCGTCCGCCCGGGACAGCGCCAGGGCCTGCTCGACGATCTCGTGCGGCTTGTGGGTACGCCCGGTCATCGGCCGGCCTCCTGGGTGGTGTTCAGAATGTTGACGCCCCTGAAGAGGGCCGACGGGCAGCCGTGCGAGACGGCCGCGACCTGGCCCGGCTGGGCCTTGCCGCAGTTGAAGGCGCCGCCGAGGACGTAGGTCTGCGGACCGCCGACGGCCGCCATGGACCCCCAGAAGTCGGTGGTGGTCGCCTGGTAGGCGACATCGCGCAGCTGACCGGTGAGCCGGCCGTTCTGGATCCTGAAGAACCGCTGGCCGGTGAACTGGAAGTTGTACCGCTGCATGTCGATCGACCAGGAGCGGTCCCCGACGACGTAGATGCCGCGGTCCACCCCGCCGATCAGGTCCTCGGTGGACAGTCCGGCCGGATCCGGCCGCAGCGACACATTGGCCATGCGCTGCACCGGCACGTGCGAGGGCGAGTCGGCGTAGGCGCACCCGTTGGAGCGCTCGAAGCCGGTCAGCCGGGCGATGCGCCGGTCCAGCTGGTAGCCCACGAGCCTGCCGTCCCTGACGAGGTCCCAGGACTGGCCCTCGACGCCCTCGTCGTCGTAGCCGATGGTCGCGAGCCCGTGCTCGGCGGTGCGGTCACCGGTGACGTTCATCAGCTCGGAGCCGTACTTCAGCCTGCCCAGCTTGTCGAAGGTGGCGAAGGAGGTGCCCGCGTACGCGGCCTCGTAGCCCAGTGCCCGGTCCAGCTCGGTGGCGTGGCCGATGGACTCGTGGATCGTCAGCCACAGGTTGGACGGGTCGACGACGAGGTCGTACACGCCCGCCTCGACGCTCGGCGCGCGCATCTTCTCGACGAGCAGCTCCGGCAGCCGCGCGAGCTCCGAGTCCCAGTCCCAGCCGGTCCCCGTCAGATACTCCCAGCCGCGGCCCACCGGCGGAGCCAGGGTGCGCATCGAGTCGAACTCGCCGGTGGACTCGTCGACCGAGACCGCGGTGAGCTGCGGGTGCAGCCGGACGCGCTGCTGGGTGGTCACCGTCCCGGCGGTGTCGGCGTAGAACTTGTTCTCGTGGACGGTCAGCAGGGAGGCGTCCACGTGGTTGACGCCGTCGGCCGCGAGCAGCCGACCGCTCCAGTCGGCCAGCAGTCCCGTCTTCTCCTCGTCGGGCACGGTGAAGGGATCGATCTCGTAGGAGGAGACCCACGTCCGGTCGGCGTGCACCGGCTCGTCGGCCAGCTCCACCCTCTCCTCCGACCCGGCCGCCCCGATCACCTGTGCCGACAGCCGAGCCATCGCCACCGCCTGCGAGGCGACCGCGGCGGCGGCGTCCGGGGTCAGGTCGACACCGGAGGCGAACCCCCAGGTGCCGCCGTGCACGACCCGGACCGCGTAGCCGAGGTCGGTCGTGTCCGACGAACCGGAGGGCTTGCCGTCGCGCAGCCGCCATGCGGCACTGCGCACGCGCTCGAACCGGAAGTCCGCGTGCTCGGCCCCCAGTGACCGCGCACGGGCCAGCGCGGCGTCGGCCAGCGGGCGTAGCGGAAGCGCGAGGAACGACTGATCGATCTCATGGGGCACGGGTGGGATTCCCTTCGCTGTGGCCGTCGGGTTCGTCCTGCCGGTGGCGCGGTCACGCACGGGCCGGAACTGAAGCATGTCCCATGCGGGCCGCTCGTGCCGGACATCTCCCGAGGCCGGCCCGCCGCCGGACGCCGCCGGGCTGCCGTCGCCGGATGCCGCCGGGCCGTCGGCGCCGGATGCCGCCGGTCCGGCGGCGCCGGGCGCGGACGGGCCGCCGTCGCCGGACGCAAACGGACCGTCGGCGTCCGACGCCGGGCGCGGAGCCGGGCCACCGCGCGCCGGCGGCTTCCGGGCCCTTCCGGCGGGGGCCGGGAGTCTCGTCAGCGGCGCGGGGCGGTGCGCTTGGGCGGCGTGATGCGGACCCGCTTCTCCACCGGCGCGCTCTCGATGTCGTCGAGCTGCGCGACGATCGTGCCGCGCAGGTCGTCGTAGTCCTCGAAGACGTGGTCGTTGAAGAGGGTGTAGCCCGTCCACATCAAGTTGGCGCACACCCGCGCCGGCACCCGGCCGGTCCGGGCGCCCATGCCGACCAGCGCCACCGACCGGATGCTGCCCGGCGCCTCCTTGTTCTGCCGGTGGATCGCCTGGAACGCGGCAGCGCAGGCCAGGGCCACGTTCAGGGTTTCCTTGATGTTCTCCGAGGACGCCTCCATCGTCGGCGTCGAGATCAGGAACTTCGGCCTGACCGCCCCGGACGCGACGCACACCGCGCTGCCCACCGGGAGCGAGCCCGCGAACCGGCCGCGGATCGCCTTCTGCACCCGCAGCTGGATGCCCGCGCCGAGATGCCGCTTGATGACCGCGTCGACCCCGCCGTCCATCCGGCCCCGGGAGTTGGTGGGGCTGACCCAGGCGTCGACGTCCTGGTCGAGGATCGACCCCTCCCGGATCTGGATCGCGGGGGTGTCGGCGAACGCCGCCCGCCACGCCTCCACCACTGCGCTGTTGATGTCCGTCAGCACTACTTCGAGAGGCGGCTGCACGCGGTCGACGGTCATGGCTCACTCCGATTCGGGAACGGTTGCTCGACTGATGGGGACGCTAGCGGGCCCCACTGACAGAGCACCCGCCGCGGCCGGCGCCTCCACGACCCGGTAGGGGACTGTCAGAGGGTCGGCATAACCTCATGGGCACTTCGCCGATCAGGCCTTCCACCACAACCAGTTCGACCATTGGAGCCTTGCCGCCATGAGCGACGCCCCCACCCCCGCCACGCCCGACCCGAACGACCCGCTGGCCCTCGCGGAACTGTTCAAGGGCGGCGGTGAGCCGTGGCTTCCGCTGCTGAAGCCGGTCATCGAGGCGCAGCCGGACGCGGCCGCGTTCATCGGCCCCAGCCGCAGTTCGGAGGTCGTGCCCGTCCGCGAACTGACCTTCCAGGCGCTCAAGCCCCACGCACCGCACAAGTGGAAGGTCGTCGTCTTCGGCCAGAACCCGTACCCGAGGCCGGAGAGCGCCACCGGCATCGCCATGTTCGACAACACCTTCCACGACTGGAAGGACAGCCAGTTCGGCAAGGTCGTCAGCATCCGCTGCATCATCAAGGCAGCGGCGATGTGGAAGTACGGCATACCCAAGAAGACGCCGATAGCCGACATCCGCGCGCTGCTGAAGGAGAAGGACACCGTCCAGCCGCCGGAGTGGTTCCAGGCGATGCTCACGCAGGGCGTGCTGCTGCTGAACGCGGCGCTGACGGCCAGCGGCGACCGGGCGATCGGCACCGACCGGCACACCAAGTTCTGGCGGCCGGTGGCCGAGCAGATCGTCGAGGAGATCCTCAAGGCCAAGCAGGACGCGGACGAGGAGGACCGCGGGGTCGTCTTCGCGTGGTGGGGGGCGCACGCCCGCAACCTGAAGAAGGTGGTTCTGGGGCTCCAGGAGAAGTACCCCGCGGTCGAGGTCCGGCACATCGACCACGCCAACCCGGCGGCGCAGGGCGACATCTTCTGCGACGGCGACCACTTCGACATGGTGAACGACGCCCTCGCGTCGGTGGGCGCCGACGGGATCGACTGGCTGCCGAGCACGGGCTGGAACAAGCTCGCGGCCGAGACCGGCGGGGCCGGCGGCGAAGTCGCCGACCGCATGGGCGCGTTCATCGCGTCCACCATGGAGCTGCACCAGCTGTACCTCGACCGTCTCGCCGGCGTCAAGCACGAGGGACTCGTCCTTCCCCCGGTCACCGGCGTGTTCGACACCCCGCTCATGGACTTCCGCGAGGCCGCCGCCCCGGTCGCCGCGCTGCTGTCCGGGCTGGGCCAGTACGTCG
Organism: Streptomyces sp. NPDC007264; assembly: GCF_042869095.1. Lineage (NCBI taxonomy): Bacteria > Bacillati > Actinomycetota > Actinomycetes > Kitasatosporales > Streptomycetaceae > Streptomyces > Streptomyces sp. NPDC007264. Next base: position 31,522 of record NZ_JBIAFD010000006.1, on the reverse strand, counting down.
ACCGGTCGCACGAGTTCGGCAAGCGGCGGGCGGACGAAGCGTCCGGCGGCCTGTCCGCCGACGCGATCGCCGCCCTCTACCTCTACACCTGCGAGTCCGCGTTCTACCAGGAGATCAACGCCACCCTGCGCTCCCCGGACCGGACCAGGCTCGTCCCCTACCTGCCGTATCTGCGGCTGCTGTTCTCGGCGGTGTCGCAACTGCCCGTCCGTACCGAGCCGTTGTGGCGCGGGGTGCCGCTGGACCTGCGTGCGCAGTACCCGCTCGGACAGACCGTGACCTGGTGGGGCGTCTCCTCGTGCACGTCCGACGTCGACGTGGCCAAGTCGTTCCTCCGCAGCCGTGGCAAGCGGACGCTGTTCGAGGTGGTCCCCGCCCGGGCCGTGGGCATCCGCGACTTCTCCGCGTTCACCGGTGAGGAGGAGTTCATCCTCCTGCCCGGCACCCAGCTGGAGGTGACGGACGTCAAGGACGAGGGCCGCGGCCTGTGCACCGTGAGGCTGACGGAGCTGGAGGAGCAGACCCTGGTGTCCTGAAACCGGATGCCCGAGCCGACCGCCGCGCCGGCCCGCCCCGGGTGGGCTGGCGTCGGGCAGGGCGGCGGCCGGCGTCGGGCCGCCGCACGGGACCGCGGGTCGTCGGGAATCCCCGGGAAGACCCCCGCCTCCGGTCCCGTCGGCCGGTTGAGAGGACGCGGCGACCGCAGGTCCTTCAGGTGCCGGCCAGGCAGCAGCAATTGGAGGATTTGTGCCAGGTCCGAGCAGTGCGACCAGGCGTGGAGTGGAGCGCAGGTGACACAAAGCCGCCAATTCGTCGGCCGGAAGCTGGGTGCGGAAATGGAGTCGACTCCCGTTCAGGACCCGGGCAGCCGCGCCCTCTCCCGTCCACCGGCACCAACGCGAGGCCATCGGCGGCCGACCGGGGGCTCCTACGTGCTGACCACGGGAACCGGCTCCGGCAAGAGCCTCACCTGCATCGTGCCGATCGTGCACCAGGTCCTGCGCCGCCCGAACCCCGACGGCATCTGGGTGATCGTCGTCTACCCCATGAACGCGCTGGCCGACAGCCAGCACCACGAACTGGAGAAGTACCTCCACTGGAGCATCCCCGAGGACCGCCGAAAGGTGACCTTCGAGCGCTACACCGGCCAGGAGAGCTCCGAGAAGAAGCTCCGCGCGCGCCTGCGGAACAAACCGGATATTCTGCCCGCCAACTACGTGATGTCGGGGTACCTGCTCACTCGCCCTGGCGAACGGCGGGAGCTGATCGGCGCAGCCCGCGGCCTGCGCTTCCTCGCCCTCGACGAACTGCACACCTAACGGGGCCGCCAGGGCGCCGACGCGGCTCTCCTGGTGCGCCGGCTGCGCGACGCCTGCCAGGCCCCGGACCTGCATCACTTCGATAGCCGATTCGCCACCTATGGTGGTGCCACCAAAGCCCAGGTCAACAAAGGGACCATGCCGTGGCTGTCGGGTGATGCTGAGTAATTGTCAAGACGTGTGGATCTGACGAGCACGGAATGGCCCCGGGCTGCCTTGAGCAGAGCAAGGATCATACGATGCGGCGCGTGACCGAGGGATCCATCGCTCTGACGGCCGCTCTGGCCGTCGGGGCCACCGTGCAGCGGAAGAGGCGGCATCGATGAACGCTCCAGCTACCCCGCCCCGCCCGTTGGACATCCTTTCGGTCTTTCCTGAGCTTTCCGGTCACACGAGGACAGCGGTCCGATTGCACCCCGTGCCGGCTCACCCAGGCCCTCACGAGAGTTCGATCGGCGGCCCGCTGGCTTGGCCGGCCGATGAGGCCTGGCCGACCTGCCCGGGAGGTGACCACCTCAAGCACCGCCCGCCGCATCGACCCGGTAACGTCCGTGGCGAGCGGTCCGAGACGGCGTTCGCTCACGTTGGTGAGATCACCTGGGATGAGATCCCTACGGACACCGCCTGGCCCATGCTTCCGGTGATGCAGGTGTTCGCGCGCGACGTGCCCTGGTACGACGGCTTCCCGGCCGGGACGGACGTCCTGCAGATCCTGTGGTGTCCGTTCCAGCACCACTACGACGACGCGACGATGCCCTACAACGGGATCGCCGGACCGTTCGTTCAGGTCTGCTACCGCAACAGCCACAGTCTCTCCGAAAGCCCGTCGGTTCCGCCCGAGCCTCTGGTCGTCGGAGAGGCAGGCTACTTGCCATCGCCATGTCTGCTTCGTCCGGAACCGGTCACCGAGTACCCACACCCCGGCGCTCTGGGTGAAGAGTTCGAGGAGCGGGTCGACGAGTGGGAGATGGCCACCTTCGGCGACATCACCGACGACCCGGAAGACTACGAACCCCGATTCCGCTGGGAGCTCTCCACCGCTCCGGGCTGGAAGCTCGGTGGCCACGAGCCGTGGAACTATCAAGGCTACTTCGGACCGGTGCAGTGCCACTCGTGCGGCAGCGAGATGCGGTTCGTCGCGGCGGTGGCCAGCAGCGAATGGGACGGCGGCACGGCGAGCTGGGCCCCGGCCGGGTCACTCGACGGCCCCGTGGACAGCCGCCTGCGACGTCAGTCGCCAACGGGTGTGCGACTCGGCAGTGACGAGACCATGCGCATCTTCACCTGCCCTGCATCGCCGGAGCACCCGGTGGTTAGCGACCTGATGTAACGCCCGGACCTCCTTCAGGCCCACGACTCGGTGGACTCGCGCAGGTCCTCCGCAGTGCGATGAGCTCTTCGTGCCGTCCAGCCGGACACCGAGCAGGACCAGGACACAGCTGTGGGCCTGCCCGAGGCGGACCCTGGGGTGCGCGCCGTCGGCCCAGACGTAGACGTAGTCGCGGTCGGACAGGTCCCGGGTCTGGAAGGCGGCGTGGCAGCAGCAGGCCGTAGAACAACGGGCGGTCCGGGATCAACTCCCGTACCGCCCGCATACTCCACGTACGGCGCAGACTCAGTCGTCCAGCGACGAGCCCGACGCGAGTGCCGTGAACGCCGCCCAGGCGGTTGGCGTGACGACGAGGGGACGGACGCCCGTGTCCTTGGAGTCGCGGATGCGGACCGCTTCGGGGCATAGCGCGACCTCGACACAGTTGTCCCCGTCTCCGCCGCTGTAACTGCTCTTGAGCCAGCTCAGTTCAGGGGTGGCCGTCATGCTGCTCCTCGCATCTGTTTCAGGAGGTTCACCGTAGCCCGGCAGTCCAAGGCTTGGGAACGCAGTTTGCCGTAGCGCTGGTGCAGGACGCTCACCTTGGCGGGATCCGCGATCAGGTTGCTCGATAGATGGCCTTCGGTGTAGCCGAACCACTGGTGGCCCGGTGTCTCGGCCAGATACAGCTGACCGTCGGCTCCGCAGTGGTCCTCCTGGTACTGAGGCATGACCTGGATCTCGACATTGGTGCGTTCGCCGACGGTCAGCAAGTGGTCGAGGACAGCTCTGGTGACCGATGCTCCACCGATCCCACGTTCCAGAATGGACTGCTCGATGATGAACGTGAACGCAGTGTTCGGCCGATTGTCGAGCAAGTCCTGGCGCTCCAGTCGGGCTGCCACCTTGTGGTCGATCTGCTCCGCGCTGTGAGGTGGGAGCTGCCGCTCAAAGATCGCCCGCGCGTACCCCTCCGGCTGCAACAGACCCGGAACCGCCCGGCACTCATACGCGTAGAGCGAGATCGCCTCCTCCTCGATCCCCGCCCACTGCCGGAACCACGATGCCAGCCCCGCCCGGCGCGTCAGGCTCCTCGCCGCCGCGCCCAGCACCTTGCACGAGACCGGCCCCAGCGCCTCCTCCGCCCGCCCCGGCAGGTCAGCCGGAGGGAACCTCTTGCCCTGCTCGATCTTGGCGACATATGCCGCCGAGCACCGCACGCGCGTCGCGAACTCCTCCTGGGTGAGGCCAGCCTCCTCCCGCAGGGCCTTGAGGACCGCGCCGAAGGTCTTGAGACTGTCGGAGAGTTCGGGTTCGGTGTTCGTGCCGTTGGCACCGCCGCTGTCCGCCGTCATGGCCACGTGCCTCCCGTGCTCACGTTTCCCGTCACCATGCATAACCGGTGTCACCCGTTCGGCGTCACGGCGAGTTACTCACCCAGTCCAGGGACCCGACTGATACAAACTCGGCTGTCTCGCCGTCGTCCCTGTCGGTCCCCCAGAAGGGTCCGCGAATCTCGGCGCATGCCTGCACCACGTGCCGAAGAGACCGTTGCCGCCAGTGTGTTCGTCCAGCGCCTTTCCGCCACCCGCCGCGGCGCGCGGCTCGCGCGCAGACTGGCCGTGCACCGGCTGGACGTCTGGGGGGTGCCGTACGGCAGTCCGGCGTCCGACGCCGTGGCGCTCGTGGTGGCGGAACTGGCGTCCAACGCCGTGCTGCACGGCCGCGTCCCCGGCCGGGACTTCGAACTGCGGCTGCGCTGCGACCGCGCCGCCGGGGTCGTGCGCGTCGAGGTGGCCGACACCCACTCGGCGCAGCCGGTCCCGCGGCGGCCGGGCCCTGACCCCGCGGACGAGGACGGCGGCAGGGGCCTGCTCCTGGTGTCGGCCGTGGCCGAGCGATGGGGCGTCGACGGGCGCAGGGGGCCGGGCAAGGTGGTATGGGCGGAGTGCGCCCTGCCTGCCACTTCCGTGGCCACCGCACCTTGGAACGGAGCCGACGATCTTGTGTGGAGCGGTGACCGCCCAGGTGTCTTCCGTGACGACGGCCCGGAAGAAGCGGATGACTGACCCCTTCGTCCCGAAGCGACACATTCAGGCGCTTGGCCCTGGGCTGATCTCCCGCTCACCTGCTGCGATGGTCCGCAGGCGTGCGCGCGTCCCCGTCATTGTCCGCCGGCCGCCAGGGTGAGCGCCTACGGTGACAAGATGAAGAACGACCGGCGGCTCCGTCGCCTCGTGGCGGGCGACACCACCTGGTACTGGACGGTCCGGCAGCGCGTGAGGCCCGCCTACGAGGACTGCCGTCTGACGCTTTCCCTCTACCACGAGGACAAGCGGCACCAACTGGCTTTGATCTTTCGTCCGGGCCCGGATCGGGTCATCTCGGACTGCTACTTCGAGTCCGGGACCGTGGTGCGTCTCCCGGACCGCAGCCACCTCAACCTCTACGAGCCGGGAACCGTCCGGCGTCTTCTGGACGTGGTTGCGTCGACCTTGGACCTGTTCACGTCCGAGCGGGCGATCGAAGTGGACGGATGGTTGTACTTCGATGCGGCCGGGTAGCCGGTCACGGCTACCCGGCAAGCACGGGCCCGAGAGGTGGGCGTAGCGGGTGTGAGGGGCTGCGCGGACAGCTTCGAGCGCCGCGCGGCGTCCGCCCCGCCGATCCGGCCGCAGCCCCGACGGCGGCACCCCGGCCGCACTACCGTGGAGCCATGTCCAGCAAGCGCCGCACCGGCCGTGGGAACGGCACGAACCGGAACCGGGCGCACACGTCCCGGCCCACCCCCGCTTTCCGCCCCAGCGGGCCACCACCCCCCGACACGTGCGTCGAGCAGGCGCGAGAGTGCGAGAAGCTGGCGGAGCGGCACCCCGAGGACCGTGAAGAGCTGCTGCTGGAGGCCGCCGACGCCTGGCGCGACGCCGGCGAGTACGACCACGCCGTCGCCGTGTACGAGCGGCTGCTGGATCCGCAGAGCGGCGGGTGCGCGGAACCGGACCTGGTGGACGCCTTCCGGATCGGCACGCTGTGGGACGCCGGACGCGGGGAGGAGGCCCGGGCGGCGGCCGCCGCGTTCCGCCTGCGGCACCCCGGGGACGCCGGTGCCTGGAACTTCGTGGCCGAGGCCGTCGAGGCGTTCGACGGCGCGGCCGCGGCCGCCGAGTGGTACACGGCCGGCGTCACCCACGTGCTCGGCGCGGGGGCGCCGGTGACGGTGGAGGCGGTGGAGAGGGATCCGCAGCACTTCGACGTCGAGACGCTCGTCGTCGGCCGCCACCGGGTGCGGCGGCTGCTCGGGGAGCCGCACGACGACTGGGACGAGGCGGCCGACGCGCTGCACGAGCGGCGCTCGTCCCTCGTCCCCGGCCGGGTGCGGCCGCTGGACGAGCTGCATGATCCGCTCTGGGCCAAGCGGCTGGCGGAAGAGGGGCCCGAAGCGTTCGAGGACGACCTCGGCGAGCTGGCGGACCGGCTGGCGGCCGTCGGCTCCGCCGGCCGCGGGCCGTCCGGTCGCCCCTTGGTGCGTGCGTCGTGCGTCCTGTACTGGCCGCGGGAGGAGTTCGCCGCGCTGCTGGAGCGCTGGCCGAAGGCGGCCGAGGCCTACGGCGACGACCACGCCGGACACCTGCGGCAGGTCGAGCGGACCCTGCGGGACCTGTCCGAGGAAGGCGCCCCGCGCCTGGCGGTGGGCCGGGCGGCACTGGCCGAGCTGGAGGCGTACGCAGAGAGCAGCCACGGATCCCCCGACACCCCCGGCACGCGGTCCGCGTACGCGGCCGAGCTCGCCCGCACGGGCCGGGCGGCCGCCTGGCCCCCGCCCCGCAACGGCCCGTGCTGGTGCGGATCCGGACGGAAGTACAAGAAGTGCTGCGGAAACCCCGCAGCGGTGTGAACGGCGGGGCGGGCTGCCGCAGCAGAGTGCGGGTGCCATCGTGAAGACGTGGGCACAACGCCTCCTGTCGCCGCGGGGGAGCCACTCATGAGCATCGTTTCCGTCCGCGAGGTCTCGTACGGCAAGCGGATGCCGGAGGCGCCGGGACGGCGGCTCCGCCCGCACATGCCCCGGAACGGTGGCTGACCGCGGGGCCACTGTAGGAAGCCGACAGTGAGCGCCCCAGGTCACTGTCGGTGCCCGATTGCCTGCGCGGCGACCGGGACCGGTAGGTTCAGGCAAGGTGCCTGTCCAGCAGGGGACACCAGACCGCTATCGAAAGGGTGATCCGTTGAGCCGCTCGGTTCTCGTCACAGGAGGCAACCGGGGCATCGGCCTCGCCATCGCCCGCGCGTTCGCCGACGCGGGCGACAGGGTCGCGATCACATACCGCTCGGGTGAGCCGCCGGAGGGCTTCCTCGCGGTCAAGTGCGACATCACGGACACCGAGCAGGTGGAGCAGGCGTACAAGGAGATCGAGGCCGAGCACGGCCCCGTGGAGGTCCTCATCGCCAACGCCGGCGTCACCAAGGACCAGCTCCTGATGCGTATGACCGAGGAGGACTTCACCTCGGTCATCGAGACCAACCTGGTCGGCACCTTCCGCGTCGTCAAGCGGGCCAACCGCGCCATGCTGCGCGCCAGGAAGGGCCGCGTGGTGCTGATCTCGTCGGTCGTGGGGCTGCTCGGCGGCGCCGGGCAGGCGAACTACGCCGCCTCCAAGGCCGGGCTGGTCGGCTTCGCGCGTTCCCTCGCCCGTGAGCTCGGCTCGCGCAACATCACCTTCAACGTCGTCGCCCCCGGCTTCGTCGACACGGACATGACCCGGGCGCTCAACGACGAGCAGCGCGAGAGCATCCTGTCGCAGGTGCCGCTGAGCCGCTACGCACGGCCCGAGGAGATCGCCGCGGTGGTGCGGTTCCTGGCCTCCGACGACGCCTCGTACATCACTGGAGCCGTCATCCCCGTTGACGGCGGACTGGGAATGGGTCACTGATCACCATGAGCGGAATTCTCGAGGGCAAGCGCGTCCTGATCACCGGTGTGCTGATGGAGTCCTCCATCGCGTTCCACACCGCGAAGCTGGCCCAGGAGCAGGGCGCCGAGGTCATCCTGACCGCGTTCCCGCGGCCCACGCTGACCGAACGCATCGCGAAGAAGCTCCCGAAGCCCACCAAGGTCGTCGAGCTCGACGTCACCAACGACGAGCACCTCGCGCGCCTGGCCGACGTCGTCGGAGAGGAGCTGGGCGGCCTCGACGGTGTGGTGCACTCCATCGGGTTCGCCCCCCAGGACGCCCTCGGCGGCAACTTCCTCAACACGCCGTTCGAGTCGGTGGCCACCGCCATGCACGTCTCGGCGTTCTCCCTGAAGTCGCTGACCATGGCCTGCATGCCGCTGATGCAGAACGGCGGCTCGGTCGTCGGTCTCACCTTCGACGCGCAGTTGGCCTGGCCGCAGTACGACTGGATGGGTCCCGCCAAGGCGGCCCTGGAGGCCGTCAACCGCTACATGGCGCGCGAGCTGGGCAAGCAGAACATCCGCTGCAACCTGATCTCCGCGGGCCCGATCGCCTCCATGGCCGCCAAGTCCATCCCTGCCTTCAGCGAGCTGGCCTCCGTGTGGGACAGCCGCTCCCCGCTGGAGTGGGACCTCAAGGACCCGGAGCCCGCGGGGCGCGGTGTCGTCGCCCTGCTCAGCGACTGGTTCCCGAAGACCACCGGCGAGATCGTCCACGTGGACGGCGGTCTGCACGCCGTCGGCGCATGACCGCTTGCGCAATCGCTCACGGGCTCACTTCGCCCCGTCGTCCGAGGTCGGCGCCCCGTTTCCCGCTCCGCGCGGGGAGCGGGGCGTCGCCCGTTCGGAGTAGCTGACCGGGCGTTCGGGGCACTCGGGCCGGACGCTGGGAGTACGCAACGCCCCGCAGCCGTACGGCCGAGGAGGTTCCGTTGTGCGCCTGTCCCGCCGTGTCGCCCTGTTCCTCGTCGCCGCTTCGCTGGTGACGGTCCTTCCGTACGAGGCCATGTCCCACGCGCGCGTGCACGCCGGGAAGGCCGCGGATCCGCAGCCCTTCGGCGCCGAGTGCCGTGTCCGGGTCACCGGCGTGGACGTCGTGGCGCACTGCCACAATCCCTATCCCGACACGGATCGCGTGAGTCTGCACATCGAGTGCGACCCTTGGTGGGACATCGACACCGACACCGCGCCCCTCGCCGCCGGGCCCGCCATGACCGTACGGCTGTCCGGCCGGTGCTGGGAGAAGGTCCGCTCGGCCTGGGTCAGTCACGGGCGGTGAGGCGTGGCGGGCGGCGCGCGGGGGGCGCGGGGCGCCCCGGACGGCACATGATCGGATAGCTCGCCGCCGCGGCGGCCGCGGCGGCCGTGTCACCCGCACGGATCGCGTCCAGGAGTCCGGTGTGGTCCAGGTACGTCTCCGGCGTCAGCTCCTCGCCGACGTCGCCGCGCAGCCAGTCCCGCAACACCTCGCCCAGGTCCGCGTACACCGCCGTCATCACCTCGTTGTGGGACGCGGCCACCACGGCCATGTGGAACGTCGCGTCGGCGGCCACGAACGTCTCCGGGTCCCCGGACGCCCATGCCTCCTCGCGGCGGGCGAGGAGCGCGTCCAGTTGCTCGAGGTCGCGCTCGGTGCGCCGCTCGGCGGCCAGTCGGGCGGCTCCCGACTCCAGCGTGGAGCGCAGCTCGGCGACATGGGCCGGGTCGGCGTCGACGAACCGGCGGTGCATCACGCCCGCCAGCTCGCTCGTGGCCACCACGTACGTACCCGATCCCTGGCGGATGTCCAGCAGGCCGTTGTGCGCGAGCGCGCGAACGGCCTCGCGGACCGTGTTGCGGGCGACCCCCAGCTGCGCGACCAGCTCGGGCTCGGTGGGGATGCGGGAGCCCACGGGCCATTCGCCCGAGGTGATCTGATTCCGCAGTGCGGTGATGACCTGCTCGGACAGCGCGGATCGGCGGGGGTGGCTCAGCGTCATGACGGCCGCCGGGGCCGGGACAGTAGACAGTCAATCATCCCATGATTCTATGATGTGCAGCATGCTGCGCGAGGACACAGGGACGACGGCGTCCCCACCGACACCCGCCGCCGGGGAGCCGGCCGGCACAAGGGTGCCCGGCACCGGAGCCTTTGGCACGCGCGCGTGGACCACGCGGCTGCTGGTCGTCGGCATCGTCCTCACCGGGGTCAACCTGCGGCCCGCCGTCACCAGCCTCGGCGCCCTCCTCGAAGAGGTGCGCGACGGGCTCGGCATGAGCGGCGGCGTCGCGGGAGTGCTCACCTCCGTCCCACCGCTGTGCTTCGCCGTCTTCGGCATCACGGCGTCACGGCTCGCCCGCCGCTTCGGGCCGGCGGCGGTGGTCTGCGGGGGAATGGCCGCGGTCACCGCCGGCCTGGTGATCCGGCCCTACGCAGGCGGCACCGTCGGCTTCCTCGCCGCCAGCGCGCTCGCCCTCATGGGCATCGCCGTCGGAAACGTCCTGATGCCGGTGATCGTCAAACGCTGGTTCCCCGACCGGGTGGGGCCCATGACCGGTCTGTACTCCATGGCGCTCGCCCTGGGCACGGCCGGCGCGGCCGCGGTCACCGTGCCCCTCACCGACGCGCTGGGCGGCGGCTGGCGGTCGGGGCTCGCCGTCTGGTCGGCGCTGTCGGCGGCGGCCGTGCTGCCGTGGATCCCGTTCGTACGCCCGCGGGAGACCTTCTCCGGCGGGAACGCCACCACCGCGGCAACCGACTCCGACGGGCGCGACGGCCCCGACGGGCGCGACGGCTCCGACGGGCGCGACGGCTCCGACGGCCCGTCGATCGCCCGGAGCCGTACCGCGTGGGCGCTGGCCGTCTTCTTCGGGCTCCAGGCCACCGCCGCCTACATCACGATGGGCTGGCTGCCGCAGATCTTCCGTGACGCGGGGGTCCCCGCCGGCACGGCCGGGGTGCTCCTGGCGGTCACGATGGTGATGGGCGTCCCCCTGGCCTTCGTCATCCCGCGGCTGGCCGCGCGAATGCCCCACCAGGGGCCGATCGTGGTCGCCCTGGGCGCCTGCGGCCTCGCCGGGTACGCGGGACTGTACGTGGCCCCCGCCGACGGCGCCTGGGCGTGGGCCCTGCTCCTCGGCATGTCCGGCTGCGCCTTCCCGCTGGCCCTCACCATGGTGGGGATGAGGGCCCGGACGAGCGCGGGCGTGGCCCGGCTGTCGGCGTTCGCACAGAGCACCGGGTATCTGCTGTCGATCCCCGGGCCGCTGCTGGTCGGCGTCCTCTACCAGCGCAGCGGCGGCTGGGGCCCGCCGCTCGCCCTCATGACGGGGCTGATGATCCCGCAGATCGTCATGGGCGTCCTGGCCGGCCGCGACCGGACCGTGGAGGACGAGGCGGCGCGCCGGGCGGACGGCCGTGCCACCGGACGCGACCGACCCCAGCCGTGTCCGGGCGGGGCCGAGGTGCGAGACTGAGCGCATGCCCGTGCTCGACCCGAATCCCCAGAACGGCCAGAAGAAGATGCTGCTCGTCTTCGGCGCGTTCCTTGCCATCTTCGTCGTCATCGCCGTCATCGCGACGCTCGCCGCACCGTGACGGACGTCCGCCCCGACACCCCGGGGGTGGGGCTGACCCCACCCCCGGCCCCCGGCTGACCCCACCGCCCCCTAGGGGGTGAGGGTCAGGGTCAAGTGGGTGGATCACCGGATGGGTTGAGAGTCGCGGAGTCCGTACCTTCGATGTGTGGCCGCGAGGCGCGGACCACCGACCGTCGAGGACCACGGAGGCAGTCATGTCGGCCCGTTTGCACACCCGGCCCCACCCGGCGACCACGGGCGGCGTCGGCATGCGGCTGCCCTGGTGGGCCCTCGCCCTGCCGACCCTGGCCTTCGCCGTCCTGCTGGCGCTGATACTCAACCCGGCGGACGCCGGCGCCGGCGGCGACCTCGCCCTCAGCCACCTCGTGGAGCGGATCCAGCAGGCGGTGACGCACCACGGGGCCTGACGCCCCGACCTGCGACAGCCCCCGTACCGTCGTCGGGGGCCACGCCGCCTCACCCCGGCGGGCGCGGCCGGAGGCCCGGTGAGCCACCGGTGCGCGGGTGCGCCCCCGACGCCGCCAACTCCCTGCGCTCGTTGGCCTGTCTCATGCGAAGCTGGGACGCATGAGCTCCGCAGAACCCCGCAGGATTGTCCTGTTCCGGCACGCGAAGGCCGACTGGCCGCAGGTGTCCGACCATGAGCGTCCACTCGCCGACCGGGGCCGTATGGACGCCGCCGTCGCCGGACGCAAGCTGGCCGACACCGGCATCCCCTTCGACCTCGCCCTGTGCTCCACCGCGACCCGCACCCGTGAGACCTGGAAGCTGGCGGTCCAGGAGCTTCCGCAGCGGCCGAAAACCGTCTACGAGGAGCGGCTCTACGAGGCCTCGCCCGGCGAGCTGATCGCCGTGGTCAACGAAACCGCCGGCGATGTGCGCAACGTGCTCCTGATCGGCCACAACCCGAGCATCCAGGGCCTCGCCGAGATCCTCACGGGCGCCGCCGAGGGAGACGCCCGTGAGCGGATGACCCGGCGCGGGTTCCCGGCCGCCGCCTTCGCCGTGCTCTCCTTCGACGGCTCCTGGAAGTCGCTGGAGCCGGGCGTGGCCACACTGCTCGACTACTGGGCGCCGAGCGAGTGACCCCTTCGAACAGGACCGGCCCGGCAGCCACGGGTGCCGGGCCGGTCGGTGTCCGTGTGCGGCGGACCGGGCCCCTCAGTGCGCGTCGTCGTGCATGTCCGCCGCCTCGACCTCTTCCCGGGTGACACCCAGCAGATAGAGGACGGTGTCCAGGAAGGGGAAGTTCACCGCGGTGTGCGCGGCCTCTCGGACGACGGGCTTGGCGTTGAACGCGACGCCCAGACCGGCCGCGTTCAGCATGTCGAGGTCGTTGGCGCCGTCACCGATGGCCACGGTCTGCGCCAGCGGCACGCCCGCCTCGGCGGCGAACCGGCGCAGCAGCCTCGCCTTGCCCGCCCGGTCCACGATCTCGCCGACGACCTTGCCGGTCAGCTTCCCGTCGACGATCTCCAGGGTGTTGGCCTGGGCGAAGTCGAGCCCGAGCCGCTCCTTCAGATCGTCCGTGACCTGCGTGAACCCGCCGGAGACCACACCGACTTGGAAGCCGAGCCGCTTCAGCGTACGGATCAGGGTGCGTGCGCCCGGAGTGAGCCGGACCTCGGCGCGGACCTTGTCCACCACCGACGCGTCGAGCCCCTTGAGCAGCGCCACCCGGGCGTGCAGCGACTGCTCGAAGTCCAGCTCGCCACGCATGGCGGCCGCCGTCACCTCGGCGACCTCCGCCTCGCAGCCGGCGTGCGCGGCGAACAGTTCGATGACCTCGTCCTGGATCAGGGTCGAGTCCACGTCCATGACGACCAGGCGCTGGGCGCGGCGGTGCAGCCCGGCCGCGACGACGGCGACGTCGACACCGAGTGCCGCGGCGTCGGTGACCAGGGCGGTGCGCAGCGGCCCGGTCTCCACTCCGGACACCGCGAACTCGACCGCCGTCACGGGATACTTCGCGAGCCGGAAGATACGGTCGATGTTCCCGCCGACCGCGGCGATGCGGGCGGCGATCTCGGCCGTCGACTTCGCGGTGAGCGGGTGACCGAGAACGGTGACGAGGGAGCGCCCCACGCCCCTGGGACGGTTGTCGCCGACGCCGGAGATGATCTCCGCCTGCATCTTCCTGGACTCGGCCCAGTTGTGGACCGTGACCCGCAGATCACCTTCGAGCCCGGACGGCGGCACGGTGACGAGGGCGCACAGCACCAGGCGGCCCCGGGTGACGACCTGCTCGATGTCGACCACGTCGACGTTGTAGGCGGCCAGGGTGTCGAACAGTCCGGCGGTGAGGCCGGGCCGGTCCTTGCCGAAGATCTTGACGAGGAGAGTGGGGGCGTCGGGGGTCTGCGAAGCGCTCATGGTGCTTCCACCGTATCCGGCACCCTGTGCCTTCGGCGTGCCAGGTCCGTCCAGCGGACAGCGAACAGTGGATGACGGGCGGATGGCGTACGCCTTGACCGGTGGCGACGGTGCAGGGTGCGGCCGGACGCGGGCGGGGGCGGGCGGGGGCGGGTCCGTCAGCCGCCCCGCGGCCGCCGGGGCGGCGCGGCCGGGGGCGGGGGAGGCGGCGGGGGCGGCCCGTCGTCGGAGGACGACGTCCCCGGTCGCCGCCCCGGCCCGGACGGCGGCTGGATCGGACGCACCACCGTGGGGGCGCCGTAGACGTCACCGGGAGGGGGCGGCGCACCGGGCGGCGGCGTGCCCGGCTCGGGGGGCGCCGCAGCGGGCTCCGCACGACCACCCGGCCCCGGACCCTCCGCCGAGGGCGGTACGCCGCCCCCCTCGCGAGCCCTCCCCGCCCGCCCGCCCGCGGGCCGTCTCCCCTCGGACCGGCCGCCTCCCGACCGCGCTCCGCCGCGTCCGCCGAACGGCCGTCCGCCGCCCGGCGGCGCGTCGCCCGCACGCGCCGCTCCCGGCCGGGCTCCTTCTGCCCTTGCCGCTCCCGGCCGTGCTCCGTCCGGCCGTGCTCCTTCCACCCGTGCTCCGTCCGCCCGTGTTCCTTCCGCCCGTGTTCCTTCCGCCCGTGCTCCGTCCGCCCGTGTTCCTTCCGGCCGTGCGTCCTCCGGCTCGCCGAGGCTCTCCGGCAGCCGCAGGTACGGGTTGGTGTCGGGGTTCGGCGGGCGGTACGGCCTGCCCGGCGTGTAGGGGCCCGCCCGCTCCGGTTCCGCCGCGGAGGCGACCGGTCCCGCGGCCGGTCCCGCGGCCCGCCCCATGGCACTCCGTGCCGGCTCCGCGGCACGAATCCCCGCCGCCCCGGCCGCGTACGCGAGCAGGGCCCCGGCCGCCCCGGCCCCCGCGCCCCACACCGCACCCAGCAGCAGTGCCGCGCCGAGGTGCCCGTGCAGTTCGATCCCCGCGCCGAACGCGTCGAAGCCGAACACGGACAGCGATGCGTCCACCGACACGTCCGTCAGCCAGGCCAGCAGCGGCAGTGCCGACGCCGTCACGACACCGAGCCGCACGGCGCAGCGCCCTGCGAAGCGAAGGGGACCCGGGTCCCGTACGGCAGCGGGCACCGGACCCCGTACGACAGCGGCATCCCGGGCTCGTACGAGAGGCGTACGCACCGCGGTCAGGACGCCCGCCAGGAGCATCATGAGCGCCGCGGCGGCCACCAGCAGCCACACCCTACCGTCCAGTTCGGCCAGGCGGCCCACGGTCACGGGCCGGTCGCCGCGCACGCTCAGCAGCCGGTCCAGCGGGTCGGGCAGCAGTTTCGCCAGCTCACCCGTGGCGCTGCCGTCCCACGGTACGAACAGGCCGACCGGGACGCCCAGCCACACCCCGTTGGGCGCGCCGAGCAGCGCCGCCCCCGCGATCCGGGCCGGACGGTCGTCGCCGAGCGCCGCGTACGCCGCGGCCGCGAGGCCGGCGACCACGGCCACCACCAGCACGGTCAGCAGCGCGGACGCGGCCGGGCGGACCACCCGGTGCACCGCCTCCCAGCCACGCGGCAGGGGGGTGCGCCGCGACGCGAGCAGCGCGATCAGCAGCACTCCGGCCACCCACGCGGCGCCCCCGACCAGGGTGGGCACCGTGTCGACGGTGAAGCCGACCGCGGCCTTCGCGCGGACGAGGTCACCCACCCGGCTCGGCAGCAGCCCGCCGAGGTCCCCCAGCCCCGGGACGGTCAGGCCGCCGCTGCCGCCCCCACCCGGGAGTCCGTCGAGCCCCAGGGAGCGCCCGTCGATGGTGATGACGTCGTGGCCGGCCCAGGCCAGGCCGCCCAGCACCGCCACGAACAGCGCGATCACCGCGCCGGCGCGCGCGAGCAGTTCGACGGGGGAGACCCCGGCTCCCGCCGCGCGCAGGGACCGCAGGAAGAACCAGCACAGCAGGAGCGCGCCCACCAGGCTCACGCCCAGAGGCGTGATCTCCACCGACGTCGTCGCCTGCGCCCCCTTCAGGCCGAACGCGGAGACGTCTCCGGACGGCGTGACCGACCCGTTCGCGCCGAGCGCCACCACCGCCGCGGTCATCGTCCCCAGAGAGCCCGCCGCATCCGCCCGGAGCAGGTGCAGTCCGAGCGCCGCCGTCCCCGCCATACCGATCAACGCCCAGCTCACAGAGGTGATCGCGGACAGCAGCACATCCGCCCACGGCAGCCTTCCGCCGTCCTCCCCGGCCCCGATCCCCATGGTCAGCCCCCCGATCCGCGCCGCGGCAATCCACCGCGGATGTCCCCCTCGCGGGGGATTACCACTCTCCGGGCCGGTTTCACCCGCGTCAACGGGACGCGTGCCGGCGCCCGGACGGAGTCTTCACAGGGCCCGACTTTCAGTCAGAGTGCCGAGCCTGAAATAGTTCCCCACGATGTTCGACATCCCTAGACTCCCTGTGATGGGGGAAACTCGGGGGACAACTCAGTGGGGCATGGAGTGCCTGAACTCGTACTGGAATTGAACGGACGCACCTGGACGCTCGACGCGTCCAGGACCTACACCCTCGGACGCGATCCGCAGGGTGACATCGTGCTCGACGACGCCAGGGTCTCCTGGCGCCATGCCACGATCGGCTGGAACGGCCGTAGTTGGGTCATCGAGGACCACGGCAGCACCAATGGCACGTTCGCGCAGGGGCAGCGGATCCACCAGCTGGAGATCGGCCCGGGCTCGGCCGTGCACCTCGGCAACGCGACCGACGGGCCGCGACTGAACCTCTCCGGGGCCGCGGCCGCCGTCGCCACCCCGCAGGCACAGCCCCAGCAGCAGCCGTACGCGGCCCAGGGCGCAGGCGCCGGCTGGGCCCAGCAGGCGCCTCAGCAGCAGGCTCCCCAGCAGGGATGGCAGCAGCCGCAGCAGGGCGGCGCCCAGATTCCGCAGCAGCAGGGCCCCGGTGGTGGCGCGGGGGCGCCGCCGGTCTACGGCGACCGCAGCCCGACCACGTTCCACCAGTTCTCGCTCGGTCATGTGATGCGCATCGGCCGTGCGCTGGAGAACGAACTGGTCGTCTCGGACCTCCAGGTCTCCCGGCATCACGCCGAGTTCCACGCCACGCCCGACGGCCGGTTCGAGATCCGCGACCTCGGCTCGCACAACGGCACGTTCGTCAACGGCATGCCGATCGGCAAGGGCGGCTCGGCGCTGCTCGGCCCGAACGACATCGTCGGTGTCGGCCACTCGACGTTCCGTCTGGTCGGCGACCGGCTCGAGGAGTTCGTCGACACCGGCGAGGTCTCCTTCTCCGCCCGCCACCTCACGGTCACGGTCGACGGCGGCAAGCAGATCCTGAAGGACGTCTCCTTCGGCGTTCCGGAGAAGTCGCTGATCGCGGTCATCGGCCCGTCCGGCTCCGGCAAGTCGACCCTGCTGAAGGCGCTCACCGGCTACCGCCCGGCCAACCAGGGCGACGTCCTCTACGACAACCGGAACCTGTACAAGCAGTTCGCCGAGCTGCGCCAGCGCATCGGCCTGGTCCCGCAGGACGACATCCTGCACAAGGAACTGACGGTCAAGAAGGCCCTCAAGTACGCGGCCAAGCTGCGCTTCCCCGCCGACACCACGGCCGCCGAGCGCGAGGCCCGCATCGACGAGGTGCTGCGCGAGCTGAAGCTCGACGTCCACAAGGACAAGAAGGTCACCTCGCTGTCCGGCGGCCAGCGCAAGCGCGTCTCGGTGGCCCTGGAGCTGCTCACCAAGCCGTCGCTGATCTTCCTGGACGAGCCGACCTCCGGACTCGACCCGGGCATGGACCGCGACGTCATGCAGCTGCTGCGCGGCCTCGCCGACGACGGCCGCACGGTCCTCGTCGTCACCCACTCCGTGGCCGAACTGGCGCTGTGCGACAAACTGCTCGTGATGGCGCCCGGCGGTTCCGTCGCCTACTTCGGCCCGCCGGAGGAGGCGCTGAACTTCTTCGGATACGAGACCTGGGCCGACGTCTTCTCCGCCTTCGAGAACTACCGCGACTACGACTGGGCGGGGCGCTGGAAGGGCTCGCAGCACTACCAGATGTACGCCGCGGACATCGACGCCGTCGCCCCGCAGTCGGTCCACATGCCGCCGCCGCAGGCGATCAGGCCGCCCAAGCCGCAGGGCTGGATGTCCCAGCTCGGCACGCTCGTCCGGCGGTACGTCTCGGTCATCGCCTCCGACAAGGGCTTCCTCGCGCTGACGGTGATCCTGCCGGCGGTGCTCGGCGCGGTGAGCCTCCTCATCGACCACAAGAGGGGCCTGCTGGTCAACCCGATCAACCCCAAGACCGGCATCCCCATACCGAACGGCACGGCCACCACGGTCCTGCTGATCCTCGCGGTCGGAGCGTGCTTCGCGGGCGCCGCCAACTCCGTCCGCGAACTGATCAAGGAACGGGTCATCTACGAGCGGGAACGCGCCACGGGCCTGTCCCGCTCCGCGTACCTGATGTCGAAGGTGATCGTCCTGGGTGTCGTCACCGTGCTGCAGGGCCTCATGGTCGGGGTGATCGGCCTCTCCAGCCGCGAGATCCCCGAGCAGGGCCTCATCCTCGGCAACGCCACACTGTTCGAGCTGTGCCTGCCGATCATGGCGCTGGGCTTCACCTCGATGATGTTCGGTCTGGTGATCTCCGCCCTGGTGAAGACCGCCGAGAAGACCATGCCGCTGCTGGTCATGTTCGCGATCATCCAGGTCGTCTTCACCGGCTGCCTCTTCACCCTGCACGGCACGGTCGGCGTGAACGAGTTCTCGTACCTGATGCCGTCCCGCTGGGCGGTGGCGGCCGCCGGTACGACGCTCGACTTCAACAACATCGCCCCGAACACGGACGACCCGACCAGCACGGACCCCCTGTGGGACCACCAGGCGTCGGCCTGGGGCATGGACATGGCCGCCCTGATCGCCCTCGGGGTGATCTGCGGCTTCCTCGTGGCCCGCTTCCTGCGTCGCCACGAGCCCGAGGTCATGCGGAAGTAGCCTCTCCCGTACGACGCCGAAGGGCGGCACCCCTGAGGAGGTGCCGCCCTTCGGCGTGTGCGGTCCCGGCTCCGTGCCCGGCTCAGTACGCGCTGTTGACGTTGTCGATCGAGCCGTACCTGTGGGCCGCGTAGTGGGCGGCGGCGGCGATGTTCGCGACCGGGTCGTAGATGTTCCTGGAGGTGCCGGCCACGTGGTACGCCTCGAAGGTCGGCGGGATCACCTGGAGCAGGCCCTTGGAGGGGATGCCGTTGGCGGCGTTCACGTCCCAGTTGTTGATCGCCCTCGGGTTGCCGGACGACTCCCGCATGATGTTGCGGTGCAGACCGCTGTACGAGCCCGGGATCCCCTTCTGCCGCATGACGGCGAGGGCGTGGCGGATCCAGCCGTCGAGGTTGTCGGCGTAGGCCCTGGGGGCGGCGGGCCGTATCCGGGCGCGCTGCGCGGACCGGCTCGCCGCCTGCCGCGCCCTGCGCTGCTGGGCCGCCCGCTGCTCGGCCTTCTGCGTGGCCGCCGACTTCGCCCTGCGCGCGGCCTGCCGGCCGGCGACGACGTCCGCGGCGGCCTTCTTGCGCGCCGCGATGGCCTCGGCCTTCAGGCCGGGGCCCGCCAGCTGATCGGTGACGCTGACCTCGAGGCCCTTGACCGGCCGGTCGCCGAGCGTCACCGGGGCCGAGGCGAGCGCGGCCCCGTTCGCGGCGGTCTGGGCCTCGCTCGGCACCGCGGTGAGCGCGAGGGTGGCGACCCCGAGGGCGGCCACACCGACGGCGGACAGCTTCTGGGTCGTGGTCAGCGCACGGCAACGAGCACGGACACCGGTGTTCTTCGGCATGACTGCGGGACCTCTTCGACTGGCGCGGAGGTCGCTCTGGTGCCGGCGGACACGGTCTTTCCAGCACGAGCGCCGCGGGCGGAAGGCCCCGACGCCGAGCGACGCCAGCCATTCTTAGCGGCGGCAAAATCACCTGGCAAAGAGGTGACCTACGATCCGCGATCGTCGCTCGCGGCAGTGCAAAACGGGGCAGACCGGCCCGGCTACCCCGCTCAAGAGGGCTTCCCTGTCTCCTATGAGCCTTCGTACGTGATCTGGCTCCTATGCGCGGCCTCACATCGAGAGGGCCGAATGCTTGCGCTTCGTTGCGGAAGCAATCCTCTGTGTGATGTCACTCCCCGGGCAGGAGGAGATGGCTGTCGCCGAACTCGTGCCAGAGGTATCGCTCGGCCAGCGCCTCCTCGTAGCCGCGCCCGACAGCCGCCCGCCCCGCGATCGCCTCCAGCATCAGCAGATGCGACGCCTCCGGCTCGTGCAGACCGGTCAGCAGCCCGTCGACCACCCGGACCCCGCGCTCGGGCGTCACCACGAGATCCGTCCAGCCCTCCCGCGCCCGTACGACACCGTCGGTGCCGGCGGCCGACTCGACGGCCCGCACGGCGGTCGTCCCCACCGCGACGACCCTTCCGCCCGCGCGCCCCGCGCCCTTCGCCCTCACCGTGTTGATCAGTCGTGCCGACACCTCCGGCACCACCAGGCGCTCCGGGTACGGCGGCTCGTGCGCCTCCGCAGACGCCACCCCGGTGTGCAGGGTGACCGGCGCGAACCGGACACCGCGGCTCACCAGCTCCGCCACCGTCCGCGTGGTGAAGGGCCGCGCCGCACTCGGCATCTCCGCGCTGCCCGCCCCGTCGGCGGACGGCAGCGCGAACACCGTCTGGTACGCGGACAGCGGCTGGTCCCGTTCCGTGTAGGCGTACCGGATGGCGCGCCCGTGCCGGCCCAGCAGTCCCGTGACCCCCGCATCCGAAGGCCGCGCCCACCACAATCGGCCGCTCCGCCCCGACAGGGGTTCCTCCAGGACGAGACGTACACCGTCCGGGAGCAGCACCTCCGTACCCGCGGGACCGCCCGCACGCGCGCGTGTCGTCCCCCGTCCGTCCGGATCCCGTAGCTCGACGGCCCACCGCCCGTCGTCCCCGCGGGTCGAGCAGTGCACCACCACGCGGGCGTGCCCGACCCACCCGTCCACCGCCGCCGCCAGCGTCGGCGACGTGTTGACCACGAGCAGATCCCCCGCCCGCAGCAGCCGCGGCAGCTCGGCGAACGTGTGGTGCGACACCTCGCCGCCGCGCGAGACCAGCAGCCGCACGGCGTCCCGGTCCAGGCCCGGCCCCCGCTGCTCGGCCGGGACCCGCGCCGACAACTCCTCAGGAACGCTGCCCGGCACTGCCCTGCGCTCGAGCGAGGAGATCTTCGCCCCCGTCGTCATCGGTTCTCCAGCAGCGACGGCGCGCGGTACCGGCCGCTCGCCGGCCGCTCGTCCAGCAGCCCCAGGAACGCGGGCACCACGCTCTCCGGCGCGGGCCGCGGCGCGTCGTCCACGGGTACCGCCGCCGCGTACAGGTCCGTGTCCATGTCCCCCGGGTCGACCGCCCACACCCGCAGCCCGGGCTCCTCCACGGCCAGCACCGCCGCCAGCTGGTCGAGCGCCGCCTTGGAGGCGCCGTAACCGCCCCAGGTCTCGTACGCCTCCGCCGCCGCGTCCGAGCTGACCGCGAGGACGGCGCCCGCACCCGAGGCCCGCAGCAGCGGCAGCGCCTCCTGGACGAGGCCCAGCGCGGCCACCACGTTCACCTCCAGCGCCCGCCGCAGTCCCCCCAGACCCTGCTCCGCCAGACGCACCAGCGGCTGCGCGCCCAAGGCGCTCGCGTTGTGCACCAGCAGGTCGAGCCCGCCCAGCCCCCGGGCCGCCGCGACCAGGGCCGCCCGGTGCCCGGCGTCCGTGACGTCGCCCGGCAGGGCCGCCACGCGGGTGCCGTACGCGGACAGGGCCCCCGCCGTCTCCTCGAGCACCCGCGCGGTCCTGCCGTCCAGCACCAGGTCCCAGCCGCGCTCCGCCAGGGCCGTACCGAGCGCACGCCCGAGCCCCTTCGAAGCCCCTGTGATGATCGCAACCGGCATGACAACCGTCCTCGTCCTCGTCCGTCGTCCGCCGGTGATCGGCGGTGAGCTCAACGTAGGAACGGCGGCTTCCCGGCCGCCTCGGACGCGGGCCGCAAGAAGCCGGGGCCCTTCGCCCTAGGCCCAGCGGCCGAGGCGGGGCCGCCACGGGCCCGATACGCCCGCCCCGCTGCGCCGGTACCGTGAGGTCATGAGCCATCGACCCCGGTCGGGCCTGTACGCGGTCAGTTCCGCGCTGCTGGCCATGAGCAGGCACCTCGAGGTCCGTGACGTCCTCAAGACGATCGTCGCCTCGGCCCGCGAGCTCCTCGACGCGGAGTACGCGGCGCTGGGCGTCCCGGACGACCACGGGGGTTTCGCGCAGTTCGTCGTGGACGGTGTCAGCGAGGAGCAGTGGAAGGCCATCGGCCCGCTCCCGCGCCAGCACGGCATCCTGGCCGCGATGCTGCACGGGGCGCGGGCGGAGCGGCTCGCCGACGTCCGCAAGGACCCCCGCTTCGAGGGCTGGCCGAGCGCCCATCCCGAGATGTCCGACTTCCTGGGCCTTCCCGTGCGCGACGGCGACGAGATCATCGCCGCGCTGTTCCTCGCCAACAAACGGTGCCCGAAGGCGGACGGCAGCTGCGGATTCACCGAGGACGACGAGGAACTGCTCTCGATCCTCGCCCAGCACGCCGCGATCGCCCTCACCAACGCCCGCCTCTACGAGCGCAGCCGTGAGCTGACCATCGCCGAGGAACGCTCACGGCTGGCCCACGAACTGCACGACGCGGTCAGCCAGAAGCTCTTCTCCCTGCGCCTCACGGCCCAGGCGGCCGCCGCGCTGGTCGACCGCGACCCGGGCCGCGCCAAGGGAGAGCTGCAGCAGGTGGCGGCGCTCGCCGCGGAGGCCGCCGACGAACTGCGCGCAGCCGTCGTCGAGCTGCGGCCCGCGGCCCTCGACGAGGACGGTCTGCTCGCCACCCTGCGCACCCAGGTCCAGGTGCTCGACCGCGCCCACAGCGCGCGCGTGACCCTCACCGGCCGAGGGGTCCGCGCCCTGCCCGCCGCCCAGGAGGAGGCACTGCTGCGCGTCGCGCAGGAGGCCCTGCACAACGCCCTGCGGCACGCCGGCGCCGAGCGGGTCGACGTGGAGCTGGAGAAGCACGGCCCCGGTGCCGTGCTGCGGGTCACCGACGACGGCAGCGGGTTCGACCCCAAGGCGGTCCGCCGCGCGGGACGCCACCTCGGCCTGGTCTCGATGCACGACCGGGCGAGCGGGGTCGGCGGCACGCTGACCGTCGAATCGGCGCCCGGGAAGGGCACCGTGATCGAGATGGAGGTCCCTGGTGGCTGACGCAATCAAGGTGCTGCTCGTCGACGACCACCAGGTCGTGCGCCGCGGTCTGCGGACGTTCCTCGAAGTGCAGGACGACATCGAGGTGGTCGGTGAGGCGTCCGACGGCGCCGAAGGGGTCGCCCGTGCCCAGGAGCTGAAACCCGATGTCGTCCTCATGGACGTCAGGATGCCGGGCACGGACGGCATCGACGCGCTGCGCAAGCTCCGCGAACTCCACAACCCCGCGCGCGTGCTGGTGGTCACCAGCTTCACCGAGCAGCGCACGGTGGTACCCGCCCTGCGCGCGGGTGCCGCCGGTTACGTCTACAAGGACGTGGACCCCGACGCGCTCGCCGGTGCCATCCGTTCCGTGCACGCGGGGCACATCCTCCTCCAGCCGGAGGTGGCGGGCGCGCTGTTGTCCCAGGAAGAGGCCAACTCCACCCAGGGGAGGGCGGGTTCGCTCACCGAGCGGGAGCGGGAGGTGCTGGGCCTGATCGCGGACGGCCGCTCGAACCGCGAGATCGCCCGGGCGCTGGTGCTGTCGGAGAAGACGGTCAAGACGCATGTCTCGAACATCCTGATGAAGCTCGACCTGGCGGACCGCACCCAGGCGGCGCTCTGGGCCGTACGCCATGGAGTGAGCGACTGACCGGCGCGGATCCGCACCGTACTGCGGAAGGTTCCGCTCCGGACTGAGATTCATACCGTCGTGTGTATGTCCCCCGAACGGCGCATCCTCGGGGGAGCCGGGCCGTTCTTCAAGGCGTGCTGCGGCGCCTGCCGCAGTGATCGCAAGGAGAGGGCTCGAAGTGAAGAACCTGAAGAAGGCCGTAGCCGTCACGATGGTGGCCGGCGGTCTCGTCGCCGCCAGTGCCGGTCTCGCCTCCGCCACCGAGGGGGCGCACGCGGGCGGCAAGGCCGTCGGCTCCCCCGGCGTCGTCTCGGGCAACGTCATCCAGGCCCCGGTCCACATCCCCGTGAACGCGGTCGGCAACACCGTCAACGTGATCGGCGTCCTCAACCCGGCCTTCGGCAACCTGGGCCTCAACCACTGACGCCGTCGAGGGGTCACCCCCGACCCCTCCCGGCCTCCCGGCCCGCCCGGGAGGCCGGGAGGGCGCCACCGGGAGCGATGCGGTTCGCCCGCCGATCGAGGACCAGGCCCGTCAGCCCGAAGCGGGGGCCCGAGGCGGCAACCCTCGGCACGGTGGCCCGGGGCGGCAGCCGACGCACACCCCCGGGATCAGCGCATCTCCCGCTGCTCCACAACGGAGTTGTACGCCGCGACCTGCGCCCGCCGAGCCGTCCGCTCCACCGGACGCAGCGCCTCGGTCCGCGCCGCCATCTCGGAGGCGCTCACCGCGCCCCCGTGCCCGTTCTCGTACGCCACCGAGATCAGCACGCCCACCCGCTGGGCGAGCTCCAGCACCCGCACCGCCCGCGGCGGGTACCCCGGCGCCAGGACCTCCCGTCCCCGCGCGGCCCGCGCACGGTACGCGTCGAGCGCCGCCTCCGCCACCGGGCCCGACCCCGCCACGTCCAGCCGCGACAGCACCTCCGTCGCCTCGCGCAGCGCCTCCGCCAGCTCCCGCTCGGCCTCCCCGAGCGACGGCACATCGGCGGGCGCCGCCTCCCGCACCGGCAGGCAGCGCCAGACGACCTCGACGTGCACATCACCCTCCGGGCCCGCCGCGCGCACCTCCGGCACCAGGCCGAACGCGGCCCCGAAGCACACCACGGCCTCCTCGGCGTCCATCGCGCGCGCGTTGAACTCCGGCGGTCCGCTCAACCCCAGCGGATGCCCCGGCGCGGGCAGCGCGACCCGCAACCCGGTCGCCCCCAGCGTCCGCAGCCGCCCCAGCGCGAGGGTGAGGCCCACCGGGGCCGACTCGCCCGGCAGCCCCTTGACCCGGTGCACCGCATCCTCCCCGACGATGGCGGCCGCGGCGTCGTCCGGTGAAACAAGTCCGACCAAAAGGGCATTTCCCCATGCGGCCAGCTGTCCTGAGCGTGGTTCCGAAAGCATGCCACCACCCTAAGGACCGGACCGATGGAATGGACCGCGCGACCGGTGGCGTAGATTTCATGAGGGGCTGCGCCCACCGGCGTGGCGGACCGCGCCCACGGGCGTACGAGAGAGCCGACACTGGCCACACTGCAAGGGGAGACAACACGCTCATGAGCGATGTTCTGGAGCTGGAGGACGTATCCGTGGTCCGCGAGGGCCGCGCTCTGGTGGACCAGGTCTCCTGGTCGGTGAAGGAAGGCGAGCGCTGGGTCATCCTCGGTCCCAACGGCGCCGGCAAGACGACCCTCCTGAACGTCGCCTCCAGCTACCTCTACCCCAGCAAGGGCACCGCCACCATCCTCGGTGAGACCCTCGGCAGGCCCGGCACCGACGTCTTCGAGCTGCGCCCCCGCATCGGCATCGCCGGCATCGCCATGGCCGAGAAGCTCCCCAAGCGCCAGACCGTCCTGCAGACCGTGCTGACCGCCGCGTACGGCATGACCGCCGGCTGGCAGGAGGAGTACGAGGAGGTGGACGAGCAGCGCGCCCGCGCCTTCCTCGACCGTCTCGGCATGAGCGACTACCTGGACCGCCGGTTCGGCACCCTGTCCGAGGGCGAGCGCAAGCGCACCCTGATCGCCCGCGCCCTGATGACCGACCCCGAGCTGCTCCTCCTCGACGAGCCCGCCGCCGGCCTCGACCTCGGCGGCCGCGAGGACCTCGTCCGCCGCCTCGGCCGCCTCGCCCGCGACCCGATCGCGCCCTCCATGATCATGGTCACGCACCATGTCGAGGAGATCGCCCCCGGCTTCACCCATGTCCTCATGCTCCGCCAGGGGCAGGTGCTCGCCGCGGGCCCGCTGGAGCTGGAGCTGACCTCACGCAACCTCTCCCACTGCTTCGGCCTCCCGCTCGTCGTCGAACAGGTCGGCGACCGCTGGACCGCGCGCGGGCTGCCCCTGTCCTGACGCCCGGGCCGATCTGTCAACAAACCTGCCAAGAAGGGCCGTTCGGCCCCATCGGCGCCCTGTCCGCGACCGGACCCGCGGTCCTACCATGACCATGTGGACATCGACGCGTGGGTATGGTGGCTGGTCGGCGCTGCGGGGCTCGGCATCGGGCTCGTGATCACCGCGATGCCGGAACTGGGCATGCTCGCGGTGGGCGCCGTCGCGGCCGCCGCGGTCGATGCCCTCGGCGGCGACGCCGTCTTCCAGGTCGTGGTCTTCGCGGTCATCTCGGTCGCGCTCATCGCCGTGGTCCGGCCCATCGCCGCCCGGCACCGCTCCCAGCGGCCCCAACTCGCCACGGGCATCGATGCGCTGAAAGGCAGGCAGGCCGTCGTCCTCGAGCGCGTCGACGGCTCGAGCGGCCGGATCAAACTCGCCGGGGAAGTGTGGTCGGCGCGTTCTCTCGACACCGATCGCACCTATGAAGTGGGCGAGGAGGTCGACGTCGTGGACATCGAGGGAGCCACGGCGATCGTCATGTGACCTCGCAGGACGCAACTGAAGCGAACAGCCCACGAGGCAGACGACGGTCTGTCACACTCGACCAGCAAGATCTTCAACAACCATAAGATCTTCCACAGGCGCCGAGGCGGAGAAGGGTACGGGGAAAACACGATGGAACCGATCATCATCGTCCTGATCATTCTGGTGGTGTTGGTCTTCATCGCCCTGATCAAGACGATCCAGGTTATTCCACAGGCGAGCGCGGCCATCGTCGAACGGTTCGGCCGCTACACACGCACCCTGAACGCGGGCCTCAACATCGTGGTCCCCTTCATAGACTCCATCCGCAACCGCATCGACCTGCGCGAACAGGTCGTGCCGTTCCCGCCGCAGCCGGTGATCACCCAGGACAACCTGGTCGTCAACATCGACACCGTCATCTACTACCAGGTGACCGACGCCCGGGCCGCCACCTACGAGGTCGCCAGCTACATCCAGGCCATCGAACAGCTCACCGTCACCACGCTCCGCAACATCATCGGCGGCATGGACCTGGAGCGCACCCTGACCTCCCGCGAGGAGATCAACGCGGCCCTGCGCGGCGTCCTCGACGAGGCCACCGGAAAGTGGGGCATCCGCGTCAACCGCGTCGAACTCAAGGCGATCGAGCCGCCCACCTCCATCCAGGACTCGATGGAGAAGCAGATGCGCGCCGACCGTGACAAGCGCGCCGCGATCCTCACCGCCGAAGGTACGCGCCAGGCGGCCATCCTCACGGCCGAGGGCGAGAAGCAGTCCCAGATCCTGCGCGCCGAAGGTGAGGCGAAGGCAGCCGCCCTGCGCGCGGAGGGCGAGGCCCAGGCGATCCGCACGGTCTTCGAGTCCATCCACGCAGGCGACCCCGACCAGAAGCTGCTCTCGTACCAGTACCTCCAGATGCTCCCGAAGATCGCCGAGGGCGACGCCAACAAGCTCTGGATCGTCCCCAGCGAGATCGGCGACGCCCTCAAGGGCCTCTCCGGCGCCTTCGGCAACTTCGGCCCGATGACGGGGGGCCCGGCCGGCGGGCCCAGCGGGGCATCGGGCAACGGCGGGACGGGCGCGGGGAGCGACCGCCGTGAGAAGCCGGCGATCGACTGACACCACAGCGCGCACCACGACCGGGGCTCGCCTCCCGACGGAGGCGGGCCCCGGCTTCTTCACGCCCCTGGGCGGGCCGGCGCGTCCGGCGGCATCGGACCCGCAGCTGATGCACCGGCCCTGCCACGGAACTCAGGCGGCCGACCGCGCCAGCCACTGAGGCAGCGCCTCGAAGTCGTCCTGCCCGAGCGCCAGCAGCATCGCATCCGCGGGCGTCGGCTCGAACGGCTGCCGCAGCAGCGGCATCTCCGCCTGCTCCGGCGTGCGGTTCGCCTTGCGGTGGTTGTCCTCCGCGCACGAGGCCACCGTGTTCAGCCAGCTGTCGGCACCACCCTGCGACCGGGGCACCACATGGTCCACGGTCGTCGCCCGCCGCCCGCAGTACGCGCACCTGTGCCGGTCCCGTACCAGGACACCCCGCCGCGACCACGGGGCTTGTCTTCGGAACGGCACCCGTACATATCTGCAGAGCCTGATCACCCGGGGCGCCGGTATGTCCACATCCGCGCCGCGCATACGGAGTTCGGGGTGGGCCTGCTCGACGACGGCCTTGTCCTGCAGCACCAGAACGACGGCTCGATTCAGAGTCACCGTCGACAGCGGTTCGAAGCTCGCGTTCAGAACAAGCGTGTCACGCATCCAGCCCACCTCCCGTGTGCACCTGCCCACCCCCCGGCGGGCTGGGATCAACTCTGTACGGGCACGCCGAGATGGACAACGCAATAAAAAAATGCCCGCCTCTGATCAATTCCAAGACCAGAGGCGGGCAAACGTTCAGTGAACGCCCGTCTGTACTACGCGCGCGTCAGTCCGCGGCCGGGTTCTCGTACTCCCCGATGAGCTGGGCGCGCGCCAGCGTGTGGAACCGCAGATTGAAGCCGACCACGGCGGGGGAGACGTCCGAGTCCGGTCCGAGCTTCTCCTGGTCGACGGCGTACACCGTGAACACATAACGGTGCGGCCCGTCCCCGGGCGGCGGCGCGGCACCGCCGAAGTCCTTCGTCCCGTAGTCGTTGCGGGCGTGGACCGCGCCCGCCGGCAGCCCTTCGAACCTTCCGCCGCCCGCACCCGCCGGCAGCTCGGTGACGGAGGCCGGGATGTCGAAGAGCACC
Source organism: Streptomyces sp. NPDC007264 (assembly GCF_042869095.1). Taxonomy (NCBI): domain Bacteria; kingdom Bacillati; phylum Actinomycetota; class Actinomycetes; order Kitasatosporales; family Streptomycetaceae; genus Streptomyces; species Streptomyces sp. NPDC007264. The sequence goes on along the minus strand of NZ_JBIAFD010000006.1, from coordinate 2,964 downwards.
CAGTGCCAGAACCCGCTCCCCGTCGGTGCGTCCGGGTCGTAGCAGGTCACGGCGAAGCTCTTGGTCTCCGGCGGGTGGCCCTCCCAGCGCAGCTGCGGCGAGGTGTTCCCAGCCGCATGGACCTGAGCGTCCTTGAGCGTGGCCCCCGGCTCGACGTCCTCACTCGTCACCGTGAACGCCGGCACGGGCGGGTGGAAGTCGTGTGGCAGCGGCCGCCTCGTGAGCTCGGTCACCTCGGCACCTCCAAGTCAGTGGATCAACCGATTCCAGTTGTCGCAGAGCCTAGAACCAGCTGCGCTTGCTGCCGACCTCCGACAGCCACTGGTGGAGGTACGCGGCCCAGTCCGTGCCCTGGAAGTCGTGCAGCCCGACCTGGAAGGAGCGGTAGGAGTCGCTTCCCTCGCTGAACAGACCCGGCTTCTTGTCCATCTCCAGGATCACGTCCATGGCGTGCTCGTCCGCGACGAAGCTCAGCTCGACCTGGTTCAGCCCGCGGTACTGCGACGGCGGGAAGAACTCGATCTCCTGGTAGAAGGGCAGCCTCTGCCGCGTCCCGCGGATGTGGCCGCGCTCCATGTCCGCGCTCTTGAAGCGGAAGCCCAGCTGGATGAACGCGTCCAGGATCGCCTTCTGCGCCGGCAGCGGGTGCACGTTGATCGGGTCCAGGTCGCCGGAGTCGATGGCCCGCGCGATCTCCAGCTCCGTCGTCACCCCGATGTGCATTCCACGAAGCGCCTGCCCGTCGATCATGGTGATCGGCGTCTCCCACGGGACCTCGAGCCCGAACGGCACGGTGTGCACCGCCCCCGCCTGGAGCTCGAAGGCGCCACCGAGCCGTACCTTGGTGAACTCGATGTCCTGCTTGTACTCCGTGTCGTCGTGCCCCTCGACCTCGACCTTGGCCTGGAGGCCGACGTTCAGGCCCTCGATCGCCTGGTTCACGGACCCGCCCTGGATCCGCACCTCACCCTGGACGACGCCGCCCGGCACCACGTTGGACTCCGTCAGCACCGTCTCGACCGAAGCCCCGCCGGCTCCCAGGCTCGCGAGCAGCCGCTTGAACCCCATGAATCTTCCCTCCCAGGCAACGCCTGTTCCGTCGTCCACCCCACGCGCGCGTTCTCCCGCGTGGACTCGTGGATGGATCCTTGATCCCTTGATACGCGATCCGGCACGGAGCCGGTTCCGCGCCCTCACCCTTCCAAGGGGGAGGAGCCGTGACCACCCTTTGGCAGGCACCCGTCTGGACTACGCTCGTACGACATGATCGTGACCCACGACCGTACGCCCCTCCCCAGGGACTTCTTCGACCGGGTTGAGCATGAACGTTGAGGATCTCGCCCACCCCGCTGAAGAGGTCGCCCCCGAGCTGCTCGGTGCCGTCCTCACCCACGAGACACCCGAGGGAACCGTGAGTGTCACCATCACGGAGACCGAGGCGTACTCCGGCACGGCCGACCCCGCCTCCCACGCCTACCGAGGCAAGACACCCCGCAACGCCGTCATGTTCGGACCCGCAGGACACCTGTACGTCTACCGGTCTCACGGTCTCCACTGGTGCGCCAACATCGTCACCGGGACGGAGGGCGTCGCTTCAGCCGTCCTCATCCGGGCAGGCAGGGTCATCGAAGGGGAAGACCTGGCACGCAAGTGGAGAGGGGACAAGGTCGAGAGTCCACGGCTCGCGCGGGGGCCGGGGAACTTGTGCCAAGCGCTCGGTGTCACGGCAGAGCACAACGGCACGGACCTGCTGACAGGCGCCGCGGTCACCCTGTCCGAGGGCGAGCCGGTACCCGCCGCACTCATCCGGGTCGGTCCCCGGGTAGGTGTGAGCAGAGCCCACGACTGGCAGCACCGCTTCTACCTCGCCGGTGATCCGACCGTCTCGGCGTACCGACTGAGCCCGAGAGCCATGCCGTCCGCGGGCGCCTGAGCACCTGTGCGCCTCGTCAACGGAGAGCCCCTAGGGTGTAGGGCTGGGCGGAGCTGTAGCGCAGAGGTCGTCGCGCGCGGTCTCCAAAATCGCGAGGACGCCGGTTCGAATCCGGCCGGTTCCGCCCTCCCGTCCTCGCCCGTGAACGTCGACTCTCGGCCCACAACGACAAGGAACTGGCCAAAGGTCCCGCACGCCTGGCGACGGCCGTGGGCGTCGACCGCGCCCTCGACGGCACGTACGCCGCTGCCGCAGGCGAGACCCCCTGCGCATCGTGAGCGGGGCATCGGCCCCCTCCCACCAGGTACGCAGCGGTCCGCACACCGGTGTCTCGGGCGACGGGGCACCCACGCACGGCGCTTCCGGGGCGCCGACGACCCCACGGTGAGCCCTTGCCGGGCCCCCATGCCCGAGGCCGGCGAAGTTGACGCGTTCCCCAAGGGTGCGTAATGTAGCCCGAGCCGCTTGAACCGGGTACGGCGTCCAGCCGGCAGCCGGAAGCGGCCAACCCACTACCAACGACATCCCTCGCAGAGGGCGAAATCGGTATGCCTGCATGTCCGAATTCGAACTCGGTGAACTCGATTATGAGTTGCGACGGGAATCGGTTACCGTAGTGAATGTCGAAAGCCCGTACGGCGAAAAGCCGAGGGGCCTGGACAGAACCCGCCGACCGGGAATCAGCTCCGAAAGGATCTGATAGAGTCGGAAACACCGAAGGGAAGCGCCCGGAGGAAAGCCGCGAGAGTGTTCTTGTGGTGAGTACGAAGGAAGCGTCCGTTCCTTGAGAACTCAACAGCGTGCCAAAAGTCAACGCCAGATATGTTGATACCCCGTCCGTCGGATTGTTCCGATGGTCGAGGTTCCTTTGAAAAACACAGCGAGGACGCTGTGTGCGAGGGGATCATTCCTCCTCTCGCACCGCTCTCGTGGTGTTCATCCCGATCACGGGAAAACATTCACGGAGAGTTTGATCCTGGCTCAGGACGAACGCTGGCGGCGTGCTTAACACATGCAAGTCGAACGATGAA